>NZ_CP165727.1:7000000-7343357 GCF_041200175.1 Streptomyces sp. R33
TTTGAAGAATGAGCCTGCGAGTTAGCGGTGT
This sequence comes from Streptomyces sp. R33, assembly GCF_041200175.1. Taxonomy (NCBI): domain Bacteria; kingdom Bacillati; phylum Actinomycetota; class Actinomycetes; order Kitasatosporales; family Streptomycetaceae; genus Streptomyces; species Streptomyces sp. R33. Next base: position 7,000,032 of record NZ_CP165727.1, read on the forward strand.
GTAGCGAGGTTAACCCGTGTGGGGAAGCCGTAGCGAAAGCGAGTCCGAATAGGGCGATTGAGTTGCACGCTCTAGACCCGAAGCGGAGTGATCTAGCCATGGGCAGGTTGAAGCGGAGGTAAGACTTCGTGGAGGACCGAACCCACCAGGGTTGAAAACCTGGGGGATGACCTGTGGTTAGGGGTGAAAGGCCAATCAAACTCCGTGATAGCTGGTTCTCCCCGAAATGCATTTAGGTGCAGCGTCGTGTGTTTCTTGCCGGAGGTAGAGCACTGGATAGGCGATGGGCCCTACCGGGTTACTGACCTTAGCCAAACTCCGAATGCCGGTAAGTGAGAGCACGGCAGTGAGACTGTGGGGGATAAGCTCCATGGTCGAGAGGGAAACAGCCCAGAGCATCGACTAAGGCCCCTAAGCGTACGCTAAGTGGGAAAGGATGTGGAGTCGCAGAGACAACCAGGAGGTTGGCTTAGAAGCAGCCACCCTTGAAAGAGTGCGTAATAGCTCACTGGTCAAGTGATTCCGCGCCGACAATGTAGCGGGGCTCAAGCGTACCGCCGAAGTCGTGTCATTGCAGCAATAGGGCCAACGCCTGCTGTGATGGGTAGGGGAGCGTCGTGTGCCGGGTGAAGCAGCAGCGGAAGCTAGTTGTGGACGGTTCACGAGTGAGAATGCAGGCATGAGTAGCGATACACACGTGAGAAACGTGTGCGCCGATTGACTAAGGGTTCCTGGGTCAAGCTGATCTGCCCAGGGTAAGTCGGGACCTAAGGCGAGGCCGACAGGCGTAGTCGATGGACAACCGGTTGATATTCCGGTACCCGCTTTGAAACGCCCAATATCGAATCAGGCGATGCTAAGTCCGTGAAGCCGTTCCGGACCCTTCGGGGAAAGGAAAGTGGTGGAGCCGACGAACCAGACTTGTAGTAGGTAAGCGATGGGGTGACGCAGGAAGGTAGTCCAGCCCGGGCGGTGGTTGTCCCGGGGTAAGGGTGTAGGCCGAGGGGTAGGCAAATCCGTCCCTCATATAAGGCTGAGACCTGATGCCGAGCCGATTGTGGTGAAGTGGATGATCCTATGCTGTCGAGAAAAGCCTCTAGCGAGTTTCATGGCGGCCCGTACCCTAAACCGACTCAGGTGGTCAGGTAGAGAATACCGAGGCGTTCGGGTGAACTATGGTTAAGGAACTCGGCAAAATGCCCCCGTAACTTCGGGAGAAGGGGGGCCATCACTGGTGATCGGACTTGCTCCGTGAGCTGGGGGTGGCCGCAGAGACCAGCGAGAAGCGACTGTTTACTAAAAACACAGGTCCGTGCGAAGCCGTAAGGCGATGTATACGGACTGACGCCTGCCCGGTGCTGGAACGTTAAGGGGACCGGTTAGTGCGCTTTCGGGCGTGCGAAGCTGAGAACTTAAGCGCCAGTAAACGGCGGTGGTAACTATAACCATCCTAAGGTAGCGAAATTCCTTGTCGGGTAAGTTCCGACCTGCACGAATGGCGTAACGACTTCTCGACTGTCTCAACCATAGGCCCGGTGAAATTGCACTACGAGTAAAGATGCTCGTTTCGCGCAGCAGGACGGAAAGACCCCGGGACCTTTACTACAGTTTGATATTGGTGTTCGGTTCGGCTTGTGTAGGATAGGTGGGAGACTTTGAAACCCCAACGCCAGTTGGGGTGGAGTCGCCGTTGAAATACCACTCTGGTCGTGCTGGATGTCTAACCTCGGTCCGTGATCCGGATCAGGGACAGTGTCTGATGGGTAGTTTAACTGGGGCGGTTGCCTCCCAAAGGGTAACGGAGGCGCCCAAAGGTTCCCTCAGCCTGGTTGGCAATCAGGTGTTGAGTGTAAGTGCACAAGGGAGCTTGACTGTGAGACCGACGGGTCGAGCAGGGACGAAAGTCGGGACTAGTGATCCGGCGGTGGCTTGTGGAAGCGCCGTCGCTCAACGGATAAAAGGTACCCCGGGGATAACAGGCTGATCTTCCCCAAGAGTCCATATCGACGGGATGGTTTGGCACCTCGATGTCGGCTCGTCGCATCCTGGGGCTGGAGTCGGTCCCAAGGGTTGGGCTGTTCGCCCATTAAAGCGGTACGCGAGCTGGGTTTAGAACGTCGTGAGACAGTTCGGTCCCTATCCGCTGTGCGCGTAGGAATATTGAGAAGGGCTGTCCCTAGTACGAGAGGACCGGGACGGACGAACCTCTGGTGTGCCAGTTGTCCTGCCAAGGGCATGGCTGGTTGGCTACGTTCGGGAGGGATAACCGCTGAAAGCATCTAAGCGGGAAGCCTGCTTCAAGATGAGTATTCCCACCTCCTTGAGAGGGTAAGGCTCCCAGTAGACGACTGGGTTGATAGGCCAGATGTGGAAGCCCGGTAACGGGTGGAGCTGACTGGTACTAATAGGCCGAGGGCTTGTCCTCAGTTGCTCGCGTCCACTGTGTTAGTTCTGAAATAACGAACAGCTGTGTTCATGCCAGCGTTCAAATTTCATAGTGTTTCGGTGGTCATAGCGTTAGGGAAACGCCCGGTTACATTCCGAACCCGGAAGCTAAGCCTTTCAGCGCCGATGGTACTGCAGGGGGGACCCTGTGGGAGAGTAGGACGCCGCCGAACAATCATTGTGGGAAAGCCCCGCACCTATGGTGCGGGGCTTTTCTGCGTTCAGGGCCGGTGCGGCTTCCTGTAGGGTCAGGAGGCATCGTTCGTACGTTCAACAGTGGAGGCCCCCGGGTGGAGGTCCAGGAGACTCGGGTTCAGACGGACCGAATTTTCACCATTCCGAACATCCTGAGCATGGCTCGCCTCGTCGGCGTGCCCCTGTTCCTCTGGCTGATTCTGGAGAAGCACGACGGCTGGGCACTCGCCGTCCTCATGCTCAGCGGGGTCAGCGACTACCTCGACGGGAAGCTGGCGCGGCGCTGGAATCAGATCAGCAGCCTGGGCCGGCTGCTGGATCCGGCCGCGGACCGGCTGTACATCCTCTCCACGCTCTTCGGCCTGACCTATCGAGACATTCTGCCGCTGTGGCTCACCGGGGCGCTGATCGCCCGTGAGCTGATGCTGCTGGTCATGGTCTGGATCCTGCGCCGTCACGGCTATCCGCCGCCGCAGGTCAACTTCCTCGGCAAGGCCGCGACCTTCAACCTGATGTACGCCTTCCCCCTGCTGTTGCTCAGTGACGGTACGGGTTGGTTGGCCTGGATGGGGGCAGTTTTCGGATGGGCGTTCGCCGGATGGGGTACAACCCTCTATTGGTGGGCAGGAATCCTTTACGTGGTGCAAGTCCGCCGGCTCGTGAAGGCGGACGCCGCGGCCGATTGAGCTCGCTCGGCGCCCGGCTGACGCGGAAGAGTTGCGAAGTCACCGTCCGGGACGGGTGAGGTCGGCGAGAACGTCGTCTCTCAAGGAGGACTCTTCCGACATGAAGGCCGTCGTGATGGCCGGTGGCGAAGGCACTCGCCTTCGCCCCATGACCTCGAGTATGCCCAAGCCGCTCCTGCCGGTGGCCAACCGGCCGATCATGGAGCACGTGCTCAGGCTGCTCAAGCGGCATGGGCTCAGCGAGACCGTTGTTACCGTCCAGTTCTTGGCGTCACTCGTCAAGAACTACTTCGGTGACGGCGAGGAGCTCGGAATGGAGCTCACCTATGCCAACGAGGAGAAGCCACTCGGCACTGCCGGCAGTGTGAAGAACGCCGAGGAGGCCTTGAAGGACGATGCTTTCCTCGTCATTTCCGGCGATGCACTCACCGACTTCGACCTCACCGACCTGATCCGCTTCCACAAAGAGAAGGGCGCACTCGTCACGGTGTGCCTGACCCGGGTGCCGAACCCGCTGGAATTCGGCATCACCATCGTGGACGAGGAAGGAAAGGTCGAGCGTTTCCTCGAAAAGCCGACGTGGGGGCAGGTGTTCTCGGACACCGTCAACACCGGTATCTACGTCATGGAGCCCGAGGTCTTCAATTACGTGGACCCGGATGTTCCGGTCGACTGGTCCGGCGATGTCTTCCCGCAGCTGATGAAGGAAGGCCGGCCGATCTACGGCTATGTGGCCGAGGGCTACTGGGAGGACGTCGGCACGCACGAGAGCTACGTCAAGGCGCAGGCCGACGTACTCGAGGGCAAGGTCCAGGTCGAGATGGACGGCTTCGAGATCTCGCCCGGCGTGTGGATCGCCGAAGGCGCCGAGGTGAGCCCGGACGCCGTGCTCCGCGGGCCGCTGTACATCGGTGACTACGCCAAGGTCGAGGCCGGCGTGGAGATCCGCGAGCACACCGTCGTCGGGTCCAACGTCGTCGTGAAGAGCGGTGCCTTCCTGCACAGGGCCGTCATCCACGACAACGTCTACATCGGGCAGCACAGCAATCTGCGCGGCTGCGTCATCGGCAAGAACACCGACATCATGCGGGCGGCCCGGATCGAGGACGGGGCCGTGATCGGTGACGAGTGTCTGGTCGGTGAGGAATCGATCATTCAGGGGAACGTGCGGGTCTACCCCTTCAAGACGATCGAGGCCGGCGCCTTCGTCAACACGTCGGTGATCTGGGAGTCCCGCGGGCAGGCGCATCTCTTCGGCGCCCGTGGCGTCTCCGGGATCCTGAACGTGGAGATCACCCCCGAGCTGGTGGTCCGGCTCGCCGGCGCGTACGCGACGACCCTGAAGAAGGGGGCGACGGTCACCACGGCCCGAGACCACTCCCGTGGCGCGAGAGCGCTCAAGCGGGCCGTGATCTCGGCGTTGCAGGCCAGCGCGATCAACGTGCGCGACCTGGAGAACGTACCGCTGCCCGTGGCCCGGCAGCAGACCGCACGCGGCAGCGCGGGCGGGATCGTGCTGCGGACCTCGCCGGGAGTACCGGACTCGGTCGACATCATGTTCCTGGACGAGCGGGGAGCGGACCTCTCGCTCCAGCAGCAGCGCAAGCTTGACCGGGTGTACGCGCGGCAGGAGTACCGGAGGGCGTTCCCGGGCGAGATCGGTGACCTCCAGTTCCCGGGCAGCGTCTTCGACGCCTATACGGGCTCGCTGCTGCGCAGGGTGGACACGACCGGGATCGCCGATTCCGGGCTCAAGGTGGTCGTGGACGCCTCCAACGGCAGTGCCGGGCTGGTTCTGCCGAGCCTGCTGGGCCGGCTCGGTGTGGACGCGCTGACGATCAATCCGGGGCTCGACGAAACCAGGCCGACGGAGACCGCGGAGTCCCGGCGGGCCGGGCTGGTGCGGCTCGGGGAGATCGTGGCTTCGGCGCGGGCCGCGTTCGGTGTGCGGTTCGACCCGGTGGGGGAGCGGATCTCCCTGGTGGACGAGCGCGGGCGGATCATCGAGGACGACCGGGCGCTGCTGGTACTGCTGGACCTGGTGGCCGCGGAGAAGCGCAGCGGCAAGGTGGCGCTGCCGGTGACCACGACCCGGATCGCCGAGCAGGTGGCGGCGTACCACGGGACGCAGGTGGAGTGGACGACGACCTCGCCCGACGACCTGACGCGGGTGGGCCGGGCCGAGAACACGATCTTCGGCGGGGACGGCCGGGGTGGATACATCGTCCCGGAGTTCAGTAGCGTCTTCGACGGGTCGGCGGCGTTCGTCCAGCTGATCGGTCTGGTGGCGCGGACCCAGCTCACCTTGAGTCAGATCGATGCGCGGATACCGCGAGCCCATGTACTCAAGCGGGACGTACCGACCCCGTGGGCGGTGAAGGGGCTCGTGATGCGGCGGGTCGTGGAGGCGGCCGGGGACCGGCAGGTGGACACCACCGACGGTGTGCGGGTGGTCGAGGCCGACGGGCGGTGGGCGCTGGTGCTGCCGGACCCGGCGGAGGCGGTCACGCACCTGTGGGCCGAAGGCCCGGACGACGCGTCCGCGCAGGCGCTGCTGGACGAGTGGGCGGGCGTGGTGGACGGCGCCGGGCACTGAGGGCAGCCGTAGACGTCGTGGACCGGCGCAGTCCGGTGGACCGGGTGCGGAGCGCGTTGCTCCCTGTCCACCGGACGGGCGCATTCGGTGTGGGCGGCGCCGACATGCGACGATGAGCGGCATGTCGCAGCCGCCCCACAACCGGAGTTCGGCGCCGGCGCCTCCCGCGCGCCCGGACGCATCCATGTCGCTGCTGACGCACGTGATGGACCACAGTCTCGACGAGGGCTACGCGGAAGCGTCGGCCCGGCGTGAGGCGGACGGTACGGCGGGCCTGCCGCGCACCCTCAAGGCCAAGCTGGCGCTGGGCGCCGGGCTCGTGCTCGCGGCCATGGTCGTCACGCTGGGCGCCGCCCAGGCGCGGATAGCCGCGCCGGTTCTGGCCAAGGAGCGCCAGGAGCTGATCGACCGGGTGCAGCGGGCCGACGAGCGCGCGGACGGCCTGGAGCGGGACATCGAGCGGCTGCGGGCGAACGTCGCGAGCCGCCAGCGCGAGGCGCTCAAGCAGCACGGCGGCGACCAGGGGCAGCTCGTGGCGCTGATGGCCGGTGCGACGGAGGTCCGCGGTCCGGGGATCAAGCTGGTCGTGGACGACGCCAAGGGCTCTTCGTCGGGCGGCGGTGGCAAGCCGCGTGAGAGCGCCGGTTTCTCGGACACCGGCCGGCTCCGCGACCGGGACATGCAGAAGATCGTCAACGGGCTCTGGCAGTCGGGGGCGGAGGCCATCTCGATCAACGGGCAGCGGCTGACGGCGTTGTCGGCGATCAGGGCCGCGGGTGACGCGATACTGGTCGACAACAGGCCGCTGGTACCGCCGTACGAGGTGCTGGCGGTGGGGGACAAGAAGCGGCTCGGTACTGCGTTCCAGGACTCCGCGGACGGGCAGTACCTGCACGCGCTGCAGGAGAACTACGGGATCCGCTACACCCTGTCCCCCGCGGACGAGCTGCGGCTGCCGGCCGCGTCGAGCCTGACCGTACGTACAGCTACAGCAGAAGAGCCGAAGAAGGGTGCATCGTGATCGCGGTACTGGGCCTGGTGGCCGGAGTGGTGGTCGGACTTCTGGTCCGGCCCGAAGTGCCGGCCGTCGTCGAGCCTTATCTGCCGATCGCCGTGGTGGCGGCGCTGGACGCGGTGTTCGGGGGCCTGCGCGCGATGCTGGACGGCATTTTCGTGGACAAGGTCTTCGTGGTGTCGTTCCTGTCGAACGTCGTCGTGGCGGCGCTGATCGTCTTCCTCGGTGACAAGCTGGGCGTCGGCTCGCAGCTGTCGACCGGTGTGGTCGTGGTCCTGGGCATCCGCATCTTCTCCAACGCCGCGGCCATCCGCCGGCACGTGTTCCGGGCGTGAGGCCGATGAGTACGAACGACAGTCAGCCCGAGGAGCCGATGGGCTCGGAGCTGCCGCCGCAGGACCGGCCGGAGCAGGACGTGCCGCGCGAGGCGCAGCCCGCCCAGCCCGCTCGCCCTGCTGAACCGGCCGCATCCGCCGCATCCGCCGCATCCGCCGCATCCGCCGCATCCGCCGCATCCGCCGCAGACGCGGCACCGGACGCTGACCAGGCCGTCGCGCCCGCGCAGACCGGGCGGCAGCGGCTGGCGGAGGGGCTGTGGCCGCCGCGGGTGAGCCGGGCCCAACTGATCGTCGCGCTGCTGCTGTTCGTCCTCGGGCTGGGCCTGGCCATCCAGGTGCGGTCGAACAGCGACTCCAGCGCGCTGCGCGGGGCCCGTCAGGAGGACCTCGTACGGATCCTCGACGAGCTCGACGGGCGGACCAAGCGCCTGGAGGACGAGAAGCAGCAGCTGGAGGACCAGCGCAAGGAGTTGGAGAGCAGCTCCAACCAGGCCGAGGAGGCCCGGCGGCAGACGATCGAGAAGGAACGCCAACTCGGGATCCTGGCCGGTACGGTGGCAGCGCAGGGTCCGGGCATCACGCTGAAGATCACCGATCCCAAGGGCCAGGTGCAGTCGGACCAGCTGCTGGACACCCTTCAGGAGCTGCGGGCGGCCGGGGCCGAGGCGATCCAGGTCAACGGGGTGCGCATCGTGGCGGGCTCGTTCTTCTCGGACGAGGGCGGCGGGATCGGGATCGACGGTAAGAAGATCACACAGCCTTATGAGTTCAAGGTGATCGGCAAGGCACAGGATCTGGAGCCTGCTCTGAACATTCCCGGCGGTGTCGTGCAGACGCTGGAGAAGGAACAGGCCACCGTCGCCGTCACACGGTCGGCGAAGATCGTTGTGGATGCCTTGCGGGCTGCGAAGCAGCCTGACTACGCTCGGTCGTCATCGTCGTGATGCGGGACGGGGAGCGGACGGGCTCACGCGGGCTGATGCCTGCGGGGGGTCGGCGCAGTGAAGTCGTGGTGCGTGGTGGAAACTGTCTGGTGGTTACGGACGTTGTGAGAATGTCCGGGTCGGCAGGTGTGTGCATTCGGAGTTCGTCCTGCCCCACGGGCGGGTCTGTTTCGTTCAAGGGGAATCGCCCGTGAAGTTGTTTGAGAAGTTGTTCGGAAAGAAGAACCGCGAGGACGGTGCAGCGAAGCACCGCGCGGGGCAGGGGGAGGTGGAAGGGCAGGGCGGCCGGCCGCTCTTCCGTGACGAGGTCGCCGGCGCGGGTGATGTTTCGGGCGCGCAGGGCGCGTCGTCTGTTGACCCTGCGGGTTCCGGACGCATAGGTTTCGGTGAACCATCAACCTCAAGTTCGGGTGGAGGGTTTGCCCCCGACCCGTATGCCACCAATGCCTCCGCGGGGCAGCCGCGGCGCGAGGAGCCGTCCATGTCGGCCGAGCAGGTTTGCAGCAGGTGCGGACACCGCAGCGATGCGGCCAGCCGGTTCTGCTCCAACTGCGGCGCGCCGCTGCGGGCGGGTCTGACGCCGGAGCGTGCCTCGGAGACCACGTCCACCATCTCGATCTCGGGCCTCGAGGCCTACGAGGCCGAGGTGTCGGGACAACAGCACGTGTCGTCCTCGCTGTCCCCCGAGGCCCAGGCCGCGGTGGAAGCTCTGCCTCCGGGTTCCGCCCTGCTGATCGTGCGGCGCGGCCCCAACTCCGGCAGCCGCTTCCTGCTGGACGGTGAGCTGACCACGGCGGGCCGGCACCCGCAGAGCGACATCTTCCTGGACGACGTCACGGTCTCCCGGCGGCATGTCGAGTTCCGCAGGAGCCAGGACGGCGGCTTCACCGTCGCCGACGTGGGCAGCCTCAACGGCACGTACGTCAACCGTGAGCCGATCGACTCGGTCGCCCTGCACAACGGCGACGAGGTGCAGATCGGCAAGTACCGGCTGGTCTTCTACGCGAGCCTGCGGGGCGTCTGACGCCCCCTGGGCTCCGCCTGGGGGGACCCCCACCCCGGACTCGGCCCGGGGATCCCCAGAGGGAAGGTCCCATGCTGCGTACCCCGACCGGCGGTGCCCCGAAGAGCGGCACCGCCGGCATGGCCGGCTCGGCCGGGCGGCTGGTGAGCATCGGCACGGTGCTCACCATGCTGCGCGACGAGTTCCCCGAAGTCACGATCTCGAAGATTCGTTTCCTGGAGGCGGAGGGGCTCGTCGAGCCCAGGCGCACACCTTCCGGATACCGCAAGTTCAGCACGGAGGACGTCGAGCGGCTGGCCCGCATCCTGCGGCTGCAGCGGGACCACTACCTGCCGTTGAAGGTCATCCGCGAACAGCTGGACGCGCTCGCCCGCGGCGAGCAGATCCGCATCCCGTCGCCCACCGCGCACGGGGATTGCGTCGATCCGGCAGGACCTTCCGCCGTCTACGGCGAGGTCGGCCGGGAGCGGCCCATCGCGGCCCGGGTGGGCCGGGCCGAGCTGATGGCCGCGGCCGAGGTGGACGAGGCGCAGCTCGCCGAATGGGAGTCGTACGGGCTGATCGGCGAGGCTCCGGGCGGCGGATTCGACGCCGAGGCGGTCACGGTGGCCCGCCTGGTGGCGGATCTGGGCCGGTTCGGGCTGGAGCCCCGGCACCTGCGGGCCATGAAGGCCGCCGCCGACCGGGAGGCGGGCCTGGTGGAGCAGGTCGTTGCACCACTGCGCCGGCACCGCAACCCGCAGACCAGGGCGCATGCCGAGGCCACCATGAAAGAGCTCGCGGGACTCTCCGTAAGGCTCCATGAGGCCTTGGTACAGACGGCTCTCGGGGTCCGTCTGCACTGACCCGGGGATCTTCGAGGGGGGCCCGACTACCCAAACCTGCCGGGCAGGTCCTAGGGTTGCTGTGTGAACGAGCTCGACGTTGTGGGTGTCCGGGTGGAAATGCCCTCCAACCAACCGATCGTGCTCCTGCGTGAAGTGGGAGGCGACCGGTACCTCCCCATCTGGATCGGACCAGGGGAGGCGACCGCCATTGCCTTCGCGCAGCAGGGCATGGCCCCTGCCCGGCCGCTGACGCACGACCTGTTCAAGGACGTGCTGGAGGCGATCGGCGAGGAGCTCACCGAGGTCCGGATCACGGATCTGCGGGAGGGCGTCTTTTACGCGGAGCTCGTCTTCGCCAGCGGGGTGGAGGTGAGCGCGCGGCCCTCCGACGCCATAGCGCTGGCCCTGCGTACGGGGACGCCGATCTACGGCAGTGACGGCGTGCTGGACGACGCCGGAATCGCCATTCCGGACGAGCAGGAGGACGAGGTGGAGAAGTTCCGCGAGTTCCTCGACCAGATCTCTCCGGAGGACTTCGGCACCGGGCCGCAGTGATCCGTCGGCCGCGCCGTCCACGGGGAGTGACAGCCCATTCGGTTAGCCTTTCCCCGATATGGGGCACGGGAAACCACTCTCAGGGTGATTATCACTCGGCGTGCCGAGTGTGGCGATCGTTGACGCACCCCTGGTGACTGCCTACCTTCGAGGGGGCAGGTCAAGGACGGAGGGTCGGCGTGAGAGTCACGGGCGACGGTACGACCGGGGGCATCCCCGTGCGGAGTGACGGTGGGCCGTACCCGCTCCACGGCAGCGCGGCAGGTTCCGCGCGCCGTCAGCCGGAGGCGGCGTCGGTCGCAGCGGCCGGCGCGGACCCGGCACCCGAACAGGTCGGCTACCGGGGTCCGACGGCGTGCGCCGCGGCGGGCATCACGTACCGGCAGCTCGACTACTGGGCGCGGACCGGGCTGGTGGAGCCGACGGTGCGCCCCGCGTACGGTTCGGGCACGCAGCGCCTGTACAGCTTCCGGGACGTGGTCGTCCTCAAGATCGTCAAGCGCTTCCTGGACACCGGTGTGGCGCTGCAGAACATCCGGACCGCCGTCCAGCACCTGCGGGACCGCGGTTTCGCGGACCTCGAGCGCATGACGCTGATGAGCGACGGCGCCACCGTGTACGAGTGCACCTCGCCGGACCAGGTCGTGAGCCTGCTCCAGGGCGGGCAGGGCGTCTTCGGCATCGCCGTCGGCGTGGTCTGGCGCGATGTCGAGAACGCACTGTCGCAACTGCACGGCGAGCGGGTCGACACCGGCGAGACGGTGGTCGGCCACAACCCGACGGACGAGCTGGCCGCACGGCGCAACCGGGCCGGTTGAGAGCGGTCCCGGGCCCGGTCGCGCAGGCGCCGGGCCCGGCCCGGGCCGATTGTCAGTGGCGTAGGGCAGCATCGGGGCTGTGAGAGCCGCGCCGACCATCCTGCATCTGGACATGGACGCCTTCTACGCATCCGTGGAGCAGGCATCGAAGCCGAGCCTGCGCGGCAAGGCCGTGATCGTCGGCGGGCTCGGGCCGCGCGGGGTGGTCGCCACCGCCTCCTACGAGGCCCGCCGCTTCGGCGTGCACTCGGCGATGCCGATGGCCCAGGCGCGGCGGCTCTGCCCGAACGGCGCCTACCTGATCCCGCGCTTCAGCCTGTACCGGGCGGTCAGCGACGTCGTCATGGCGCTGCTGCGGCAGCTGTCGCCGCTCGTGGAGCCGCTGAGCCTCGACGAGGCCTTCGTGGACCTGGAGGCGGGCGGAACCGCCTTCGACGCGGAATCCGCCCTGGAGACGGGTCAGCGGCTGCGGGCGGACATCCTGGCGGCGACCGGGCTCAGTGCCTCGGTGGGGCTGGCGGGGTCGAAGATGCTGGCGAAGGTGGCCTCGGAGGAGGCCAAGCCGGACGGGCTGCTGCTGATCGAGCCGGGGACGGAGAGGGCCCTGCTCGCGCCGATGTCGGTACGGACCCTGCCGGGGGTGGGGCCGGCCACCGGCGAGCACCTGCGGCGGGCCGGGATCACCACTGTGGGGGACCTGGCCGAGGCCGGCGAGGACGAGCTGGTCCGGATGGTCGGGCGTGCACACGGGGTCGGGCTGTACCGGATGGCGCTGGGGCTGGACGACCGGGCGGTGGTCGCCGAGCGCGACGCGAAGTCCGTGTCGGTCGAGGACACCTTCGACGTGGACCTGCACGACCGGGTGCGGATCCGCAACGAGGTGCAGAGGCTCGCAGACCGGTGCGTGCACCGGCTGCGGGAGTCGGGGCACTCCGGGCGCACGATCGTGCTGAAGGTGCGGCGGTACGACTTCTCGACCCTGACGCGCTCCGAGACGCTGCGGGGGCCCACCGACGACCCCGCGGTGGTGCGGGAGGCCGCGGCGCGGCTCCTGGAGGCGGTGGACACCACGGGCGGGGTGCGGCTGCTGGGCGTCGGCGTGACCGGGCTGGCGGACTACACCCAGGAGGACCTGTTCGCGCAGTCCATGGCCGCGGAGGCCGCTGCGGAGGCTGCCACGGCCGGCGGGGGCGGGGGCCCGGCAGCCGAGCCGGACGGGGCTGCGGAGGCCGGAGGGACGGGAGGGGCGGGCGGGTCTGGTGGCCCGGCAGAGCCGACGGGGTCCACAGGGCCTGGCGGGCCCGCAGAGGCCCCTGAGGGCACGGGGGCGGCCGGGGAGGCCGGGCCCGCCCGGGAACGCCGCTGGGCGGCGGGGAGCGACGTACAGCACGCCGTGTACGGGCCGGGGTGGGTGCAGGGCAGCGGGGTCGGGAGGGTGACCGTGCGGTTCGAGCGGCCCGGATCGCCACCGGGCCGGGTGCGCACCTTCCGGGTGGACGACCCCGAGCTGGAGCCGTCCGATCCGCTGCCCCTCGTGGGCGACCCGGCGGTGGGCGAACCCGTACCGGAAGAGGGCTAGGGGGTGTCGTCGCCGTTCGCCAGGCGGCCGAAGTCGCGCTGGATGTCCGAGGGGAGGGAGACGTCCAGTCCGTAGTGGTGGTAGAGCTGCAGCTCCTGTTCGGGGGAGAGGTGGCGGCCGACGCCGAAGTCAGGGGCGTCCTTGATGAGGGAGCGTTCGAAGGGGACCCGCAGGGTGTCGTCGACCACCTCGCTCGGTTCCAGCGGGACGAACGCGTCCCGGCTGAACAGGCCCGTCCGTACGGCGGCCCACTCGGGCACGCCTGTGGCATCGTCGAGGTAGACCTCGTCGACGGTGCCGATCTTGGTTCCGTTGCGGTCGAACGCCTTGCGGCCGATCAGGCTGCGCGGATCGATGTCGGTCTGCACGGTCCCTCCAAATGGTCGCAACTCCTCCGTAACGACTACAAAAGTGCATTTCCGCAGTGGGGGCCACTCGAGGGAGGTCCCGGAACCTCGCTGGTAGGCTGGGTGACGGCTGTTGACCCTGTGCGGGAGAGTCCTCCGAGTGAGCATGACGGAGGCGCCGAAGGAGCAAATCCTCCCCGGAATCTCTCAGGCATACGTACCGCACGTGACGAGGCCACTCTGGAAAGCAGGGGCAGGTACCGGGTGCGCAGCGCCGGTTCCTCTCCTCACCGACGGTGAAAGCCGGAATCCGCGGGCCATCCCCGCGACTCCGGTGAAGCTCTCAGGTTGAGATGACAGAGGGGGAGGCCGTCCGGGTGCCCGCGCCGTGGTGCCCCTCGCAGGTCGTACGACCCAGGAGGCCTCCGTACATGACCGCCAACCGCATTCCGCTCTCCCAGCTGGAGCGAGGCATCCCCTTCGAGCAGCGCCACATCGGCCCGGATGCCGAGGCGCAGGCGAAGATGCTCGCCCACGTGGGCTACGGCTCGCTGGACGAACTGACCGCCGCCGCGGTACCGGATGTGATCAAGAGCGCCGAGGCGCTTGACCTGCCCGAGGCGCTGACCGAGGCCGAGGTGCTGGCCGAGCTGCGTTCGCTCGCCGATCGCAACCAGGTCCTGACGCCGATGATCGGTCTCGGGTACTACGGGACCTTCACGCCGCCGGTGATCCTGCGCAACGTCATGGAGAACCCGGCCTGGTACACGGCGTACACGCCCTACCAGCCCGAGATCTCGCAGGGCCGCCTCGAGGCGCTGCTCAACTTCCAGACCGTCGTCGCCGACCTCACCGGCCTGCCGACCTCCGGCGCGTCGCTGCTCGACGAGGGCACCGCGGCCGCCGAGGCCATGACGCTGGCCCGCCGCGTGGGCAAGTCCAAGGGGAACGTCTTCCTCGTCGACGCCGACGCTCTGCCGCAGACCATCGCCGTGATCGAGACCCGCGCCGAGCCGATCGGCATCGAGGTCGTCGTCGCCGACCTGTCCGAGGGCATCCCGGCCGAGGTCGCCGAGCGCGGCGTCTACGGCGTGCTCCTCCAGTACCCCGGCGCCTCCGGTGCCGTCCGGGACATCAAGCCGGTCATCGACCAGGCGCACGGGCTCGGCGCGATCGTCGCCGTCGCCGCCGACCTGCTCGCCCTGACCCTGCTGACCTCGCCGGGCGCGCTCGGCGCGGACATCGCCGTCGGCACCACCCAGCGCTTCGGCGTCCCGATGGGCTTCGGCGGCCCGCACGCCGGCTACATGGCCGTCCAGGACAAGCACGCCCGCTCGCTGCCGGGCCGCCTCGTCGGCGTCTCCGTGGACGCGGACGGCAACAAGGCCTACCGCCTGGCGCTGCAGACCCGTGAGCAGCACATCCGCCGTGAGAAGGCCACCAGCAACATCTGCACCGCGCAGGTGCTGCTCGCCGTCATGGCCGGCATGTACGCCGTCTACCACGGCCCGGACGGCCTGCGGACGATCGCCCGCCGTACGCACCGCTACGCGGCCCTGATCGCGGCCGGTCTGACGGCCGGCGGGGTCGAGCTCGTGCACGGCTCGTACTTCGACACCCTGACCGCCCGGGTGCCCGGCAAGGCCGCCCAGGTCGTCGCCGCGGCCCGTGAGGGCGGGGTCAACCTGTTCCAGGTCGACGCCGACCACGTCTCCCTCTCCTGCGACGAGACGACCCTGCGCGCCGGCGTCGAGGCCGTCTGGGCCGCCTTCGGCGTGAGCGCCGACATCGAGGCCCTCGACGAGACCACCGCCGACGCCCTGCCCGAGGGCCTGCTGCGCTCGGACGACTACCTGGCGCACCCGGTCTTCCACCAGCACCGCAGCGAGACCGCGATGCTGCGCTACCTGCGCAAGCTGGCGGACAAGGACTACGCGCTGGACCGGGGCATGATCCCGCTGGGCTCCTGCACCATGAAGCTCAACGCGACCACCGAGATGGAGTCGGTCACCTGGCCGGAATTCGGCCAGCTGCACCCGTTCGCCCCCGTCGAGCAGGCCGAGGGGTACCTCACGCTCATCTCCGAGCTGGAGGAACGTCTCTGCGAGGTCACCGGCTACGACAAGGTCTCCATCCAGCCGAACGCCGGCTCCCAGGGTGAGCTCGCCGGCCTGCTGGCCGTCCGGGCCTACCACCGGGCGAACGGCGACGAGCAGCGCACCGTCTGCCTCATCCCGTCCTCTGCGCACGGCACCAACGCCGCCAGCGCCGTGATGGCCGGGATGAAGGTGGTCGTCGTCAAGACCGCCGACGACGGCGAGGTGGACGCGGACGACCTGCGCGCCAAGATCGAGCAGTACCGCGACGAGCTCGCGGTGCTGATGATCACGTACCCCTCGACGCACGGTGTGTTCGAGGAGCACGTCGCCGACATCTGCGCCCAGGTGCATGACGCCGGCGGCCAGGTCTACGTGGACGGCGCCAACCTGAACGCCCTGGTGGGCCTGGCCAAGCCGGGTCACTTCGGCGGCGACGTCTCGCACCTGAACCTGCACAAGACCTTCTGCATCCCGCACGGCGGCGGCGGTCCGGGCGTCGGCCCGGTCGGTGTCCGGGCGCACCTGGCCCCGTACCTGCCGAACCACCCGCTCCAGCCGACCGCGGGCCCGGAGACGGGCGTCGGCCCGATCTCGGCGGCGCCGTGGGGCTCGGCCGGCATCCTGCCGATCTCGTGGTCGTACGTGCGCCTCATGGGCGGCGAGGGCCTCAAGCGCGCCACCCAGGTGGCGGTGCTCGGCGCCAACTACATCGCCAAGCGCCTGGAGCCGCACTACCCGGTGCTCTACACCGGCCCGGGCAACCTGGTCGCGCACGAGTGCATCATCGACCTGCGCCCGCTGTCGAAGGCGACGGGCGTCAGCGTGGACGACATCGCCAAGCGTCTGATCGACTACGGCTTCCACGCGCCGACCATGTCCTTCCCGGTGGCCGGCACGCTCATGATCGAGCCGACGGAGTCCGAGGACCTCGCCGAGATCGACCGCTTCTGCGACGCGATGATCGCCATCCGCGCCGAGATCGAGCGGGTCGCGGGCGGCGAGTGGCCGGTGGACGACAACCCGCTGGCCAACTCCCCGCACACGGCGGCGGCGCTGGGCGGCGAGTGGAACCACCCGTACAGCCGTGACGAGGCCGTCTTCCCGGGCGGGGTCACTGCGGCGGAGAAGTACTGGCCGCCGGTACGGCGCATCGACGGTGCCTTCGGCGACCGCAACCTGGTGTGTTCCTGCCCGCCGCTGGACGAGTACGACAACTGAGCCGTACGGCACTACGACACCGTGTCCGTCCGGTGACATGACATATTCGTATGACATGACGGCATGACGAAGGGGCCGGTCCGGGAGAATCATTCCCGGGCCGGCCCCTTTGCGTTCTGTTCTGTTCCGTTCATTGCGCGCTGTCGTCGGACTAGGCCGCTTTCATCACCTGCGCCGCCGCCAGCGGGCGGTGCGGGGCGATGATCTGGCCGTCCGGCAGCAGCTCACCGGTGTCCTCGAAGAGCAGGACGCCGTTGCACAGCAGGCTCCAGCCCTGTTCCGGGTGGTTGGCCACGGGCTTGGCGGCCTCCCGGTCGGCGGAGTCTGCTGACGGGCACGCTGGCTGGTGCTGGCACATGGATGCGTTCTTTCGCTGCGATGTGGTCTGTGTGCTGCGGCTCGATGCGTTGTTCATGGCCGCCCCCCGTATCAACGTCTTGGCTTGGTCAGGGTCCCAGTGTTCCCCTCCGGACTTGAGTCCGCAGGGATTTCCCGGCAGCTGTCCTCATAGATTGATGACGCATCACTCGTGCGGGCGGTTCAGCTCAACTCCCCTGTCATTTCGGGTGGTTCGCAGGTGACCCGAGTGGGCTAGGCCGAATGGGCCGGACGGGTCATCGGCCCCGATCGGGCCAGCTCAGGCGGCCGGCGCGGCCAGTGACGGCGGCAGCGGCGGACTCGGCGGAGCGAGCCGGTGGGTCATCACGGGCAGCAGCTCGGACACCGGATGCGGCCGGTACGCGGCGATGCCGGGCGGGGCCGGCGCCAGCGGAACCAGCAGATCCGCGGCGGCCGGCAGCCCCGCGGAGGCATCGGCGCCGACCGCGCCGTGCAGCCACAGCGTCAGCATGTACAGCTCCGGTACGGACAGCAGGCGGGGCTGGTAGCTCTTGCCGAGGGATTCCGCCTGGCGCAGGGCGCGTTCGGTGGCCGCGACGTAGGGGCCCTCGAAGAAATGGGAGAAGGCCCAGCCGTCCGGCGTCAGCCGGGTGTCCGCGGCGGCGACGTAGCGGTCGCCGCTGCGGATCAGGAACCGCCACGCGGTCAGCCGGGTGCGGGGCGGACGGCCCCCCGCAGCCAGCTCCGAGATGTTCAACCGGTCGAGGACATGGACCGGAAGCGGCAGTTCGGCGGTCATCGGACCCTGCAGCGCGCGCAGGGCCGGAGTGTGCGCCTCGTGGACGGCGGTGGGGGAACCGAGTGCCGCGAGGACGCTGCGCAGGGCGGGCGCGGGAGCCGGAGGGACATGCAGCGGCATGGTGGGTCGCCTCTCACTTGGGAGACCTGTGGATCGGGGCAGGTGCGGACGGCGCTGTCGCATTCTGGGGCCAGAGGGGGGCTGAGGGGCAATGGCCGCGCGCCAACTCTCTGCCTCGTTTGCGGAGTTTATACGACATGTGTTCACGCAGTGTTTCGGCTAGCTGTCCCGCCTATTGCCGACAAGGCGCTTACCGGTCCCGCTGACATGGCATTCATGCCGGTTGTGCGCGAACATGTCGCGCTGACCTCGGAGGTTACCGGACAGGGGCTCGGCTGGAAAGCGTCCATTATGTGGAACCGGCAAAGCACATGCGGAATTTGCATACGGTGTCTTGCCAAGTGAATGTGCCATAGCGCCCTTCGGCCAAACCGGCGCGCGCTCCCCGCCACGCACGCCCCCTCGGCGTTATCGATCACGCCGCCGGGGCATCATCGACCGTACATGCGCGCCTGGGTGGCACATGCCAGGCCCACTCGAGGAGGGACGCTTCGATGGGGGAGAAGGTCGTGGCGGGCGGATTCGACCTGTCCGATCGGCAGAGGTATCGGAGGAAGCTTCACGAGTGCCTGGAGGGGCTGGAGCGGCTTCTGGCGGAGAAGAGGTTCGATCGGCCCAAGAACATGATGGGGCTGGAGATCGAGCTGAATCTGGCGGGTGCCGACGGGTTGCCGAGAATGGTGAATGCCCAGGTTCTGGAGCGGATAGCGAGCCAGGATTTCCAGACCGAACTCGGAATGTTCAATCTGGAGGTGAACGTCCTTCCGCACCGGCTCGGCGGCCGGGTATTCGACCAGCTCGCCGAGGAACTGAGTGCGGGGCTCGGCTATGCCCACCGGCAGGCCGCGGAGATCGACGCCGGGGTGGTGATGATCGGCATCCTGCCGACGATCACCCGAGCCGACCTGGTCACCGCGAACCTCTCGGCGGTGGACCGCTACTCGTTGTTGAACGAGCAGATCCTGATGATGCGCGGCGAGGACTTCATGCTCGACATCGACGGGGTCGAGCGGCTCACGTGGAGCACCGGGTCGATCGTCCCGGAGGCCGCCTGCACCTCCGTACAGCTGCACCTGCAGGTGACGCCGGCCCGGTTCGCCGACGTGTGGAACGCGGCGCAGGCGGTGACCGCCGTGCAGATCGCCGTCGGCGCCAACTCCCCTTTCCTGTTCGGGCGTGAGCTGTGGCGGGAGTCGCGGCCGCCGCTGTTCACCCAGGCCACCGACACCCGGCCGCCGGAGCTCCAGGCCCAGGGGGTGCGGCCGCGGACCTGGTTCGGGGAGCGCTGGGTGGAGTCGGCGTACGAGCTCTTCGCGGAGAACGTCCGCTACTTCCCGGCCCTGCTGCCCATCTGCGACGAGGAGGAGCCGCTGCGCGTGCTCGCCGAGGGCGGGGTGCCGAGCCTGCAGGAGCTGGTCCTGCACAACGGCACGGTCTACCGGTGGAACCGGCCCGTCTACGGGGTCGCCGACGGGATGCCGCACCTGCGGGTGGAGAACCGGGTGCTGCCGGCCGGGCCGACGGTCGCCGACGTCGTGGCGAACGCCGCCTTCTACTACGGGCTCGTCCGCACGCTCGCCGACGAGCAGCGGCCGGTGTGGACCCGGCTGCCCTTCGCCGAGGCGGAGGCCAACTTCGACGCGGCCTGCCGGTACGGGATCGACGCGCGGCTGCGCTGGCCGCGCCGGGGCCGGGGCGGAGGCCTGGCCAGTGTCTCCGCCGTACGGCTGGTCCTGGACGAGCTGCTGCCGATGGCGGCGGCCGGTCTGGACGCCTGGGGCATCGAACCCGCCGACCGCGACCACTACCTCGGCATCATCGAGGAGCGCTGCCAGCGGCGGGTCAACGGGGCGACCTGGCAGGTGGACACCTACCACCGGGCGCTCGCATCCGGGATGGAACGGGACGCGGCGCTGGCCGCGATCACGCGGCGCTACAGCGAGCTGATGCACAAGGGCGATCCCGTGCACACCTGGCCGGTCGGGCTGGTGGACGAGGAGGTGAGCGCTCCGGTGCCGGTCCGGCGCTGAACCGGCCGCTCCGGGTCCGGCGATCCCGTTCCCCCGCCGAAGAGGCAATATGGGGGCACGAAGCGGAACGGCGGGACGGGAGTCGCACGTGCGGTTGGAGCCGGAGCCGGTGGTCAAGGCGGTGCCCGAGGGCGGGCGCGGGATGCTGCGCACCGAGACGCTGCTCGTGCTGGCCCTGTCGCTGGGGGCGAGCGCCTTCTCCTCGCTGATCAGCTTCATCGGCTCGCTGACCAAGCCGGGCGGCCTCAAGGACCAGGCCGCCACGCTCAACGGCTCGTACGCCCCCGGCCGGCCCTGGCTGGACCTGGCGTGGCAGCTGTTCGGCATCGGCACCGCGCTGGTGCCGGTGCTGCTGGTCGCCCACCTGCTGACCCGGGAGGGCGCGCCGGGGCTGCGCGTGCTGGGCTTCGACCGCACCCGGCCCGGCTGGGACCTGGGGCGCGGAGCCCTGGTCGCGGCCGGGATCGGGAGCGCGGGGCTGGCCTTCTACCTGGCGGCGCGGGCGAGCGGCTTCAACCTCACGGTGGTGCCGGAGGCGCTGCCGGACGTGTGGTGGAAGTTCCCCGTGCTGATCCTCTCCGCGGTGCAGAACTCCGTGGTGGAGGAGGTCATCGTGCTGGCCTACCTGCTGCGCCGGCTCGATCAGCTGGGCTGGTCGCCGACGGCCGCGCTGCTGGCCAGCGCGGTGCTGCGCGGCTCGTACCACCTGTACCAGGGCATCGGCGGCTTCCTGGGCAACATGGTGATGGGCGTCGTCTTCGTCCTGGCCTACCGGCGCTGGGGCCGGGTGGGTCCGCTCGTCGTCGCGCACGCACTGCTCGACGTCGTGGCCTTCGGCGGGTACGCGCTGCTCGCGGGCAAGGTGGGCTGGCTGCCGACGCCGTAGGTCACCCTCGGCTAGGGGCGGGCGAGGAGTTCGCCGTCGACGACCGTGACCGCGTGGCCGGTCAGGAGCGTACGGTCGCCCGCCAGGCGGACCCGGACGAGCCCGGTGCGGGCGCCGCCCTGGAGTCCGACGAGCGAGGTGCGGCCCAGGCGGGCGGCCCAGAACGGGGCGAGCGCGGTGTGGGCGCTGCCGGTGACCGGGTCCTCGTCGATCCCGAAGGCCGGGAAGAAGCCGCGGGAGACGAAGTCGTACCCGCGGGACGGGTCCTCGGCGGCCGCGGTGACGATCACCCCGCGGCGGGAGTAGCCGCGCAGGGCGGCGATGTCGGGGGTGAGCTCGCGTACGGCCCGCTCGTCCGCCAGCTCGACGACCAGGTCGCCGATGTGCCCGGACGTGTCGTGGACGGACCGGATCTCGGCGCCCAGCGCGCTCCGTACGGCGGGGTCCGCGTCCACGGGGGTCAGGGAGGACGTCGGGAAGTCCATCGTGATCGTGCCGTCCCCGGCGGTCTCGGCGGTGAGGATGCCGCACCGCGCGGAGAACCGGATCAGCCCCGTCGCCAGGCCGCTCGTCGCGATCACGTGCGCGGTGGCGAGCGTGGCGTGGCCGCACATGTCGACTTCCGCGGACGGGGTGAACCAGCGCAGGGCCCAGTCGGCGTCCCCGCCGGGCGGGAGCGGGCGGGCGTACGCGGTCTCGGACAGGTTGACCTCGGCGGCGACCTGCTGGAGCCAGGCGTCCGGGGGGAACTCGCCGTCGAGGAGCAGGACCCCGGCGGGGTTGCCGCGGAAGGGGCGGTCGGTGAAGGCATCGACGATTCGCAGGCGCATGGAGCGACCGTAGGGCCGGTTCTTGATCGTCGGCAAAGGCCAATTCGCGATGACTGGCCCCGTCCCATCTGCAGCGGACGCCGTCGCCGGCCGGTCCCGTGCCGTCACCCGACAGCGCGGCCCGCTCCGCCTGCTTCCCGTCGTCGGTGGCGTGATCACGGTGCCGACCGAGGGAGGCGCGGAGGTGCTCGTTATTAGTTTCCGATATATCGTTGACGCATCGCGATGGGTCGGCGATAGTTGACGTATCGCAAGAGCGATAGCGAGAGACCGGAAGACGAAAGGAGCGCAGTCATGCGTTCACACGGACAGCACGAACACGAGCACGGACGGGGCCACGGTCACTGCGGGCCCGATCGTCGGGAGGAGTTCCAGGGGCGGCGCGGTGCCTTCGGCCCCTTCGGGCCCCCCTTCGGCGGCGGCCCCTTCGGCGGACGTGGCGGACGCGGCGGACCGCGCGGCCGGGCCCGGCGGGGAGATGTGCGCGCCTCGATCCTGGCGCTGCTCAAGGACCGGCCGATGCACGGCTACGAGATGATCCAGGAGATCGGCGAGCGCAGCGGCGGGGCCTGGAAGCCCAGCCCGGGCTCGGTCTACCCGACCCTGCAGCTGCTCGAGGACGAGGGGCTCATCACCAGCGAGAGCGAGGGCGGCAAGAAGCTGTTCACGCTCACCGACGCCGGCCGCACCGAGGCCGAGTCGGCCCCGGAGGCCCCCTGGGCCGAAGCCGGGCGCGGGTTCGACTTCGAGGCGATGCACGAGGTCCGGACGGCCGGGATCGGCCTGTTCGAGGCCTTCGGCCAGGTCTTCAAGACCGGCTCGGCCGAGCAGCGCGAGAAGGCCCTCGCGGTCATCAACGACGCCCGCAAGAAGCTCTACCTGATCCTGGCCGACGAGCACTGAGCCGGCCGGTGAAATGAAAACGGCGCGCCCCGCGAGTCCTCTCGCGGGGCGCGCCGTCGTATCCGGGTACCCGCCGGGGGAGGGGTCAGACGACCAGGCCGGCGAGCTTGCGGAGCGACTCGTTCAGGGCGGCGGTGGCCGAGTCCTTGAGCTTGCCCGCCATCAGGGAGACGGCGGCCCCGTTGAACTCCCCGTCGATGCGGACCGTGGTGGCATCGCCGTCCGGGATCAGGGTGTACCGGGTGAGGATGGCCACGCCCATGGGGCCCTTGCCCGTGATGGCGAAGACGCGCTCGGTCTCCAGCTCCGAGACGGTCCAGGCGACCTCGGCCGGGAAGCCCATCATCTTCATGTTCTCCTCGAAGGTGGCGCCGACCGCGAGGGTCCCGGGGCCGCCCTTCGGGAAATTCGTGTGGGTCATGCTCCACTGGCCGTACGCCGACCAGTCCGTCAGCTGGGCCCAGAGCTTCGCGGCGGACGCCTCGATGCGTGATTCCGCGGTGACTTCGGCCATGCGACCACCCCTTCTCGTCGGGTACGTGCGGCGGAACGTAGCCCTGGTGGGCGGAACATTCAATACTGACGACCTGTCAGAAATGATCGGCCCGGTCACGCCCGGTCTCGGATGCGTCTCAACAGGTGTCACGCCCGTGACGGTGCTGACCGCCCCTGCCATGATGGCCGGATGCAAGCGTCAGGGAGAAACGCCGGACTGGGCCTCGCGCTCGTCTCGGCGTTCGCGTTCGGTGGTTCGGGTGTGGCGGCGAAGCCGCTGATCGAGGCGGGTCTGGACCCGCTGCACATGGTCTGGCTCAGGGTGGCCGGGGCCGCGCTGGTGCTGTCCCCGCTGGCCTGGCGGCACCGGGATCTCCTGCTGCGCAAACCCCTCCTGCTCGCCGGCTTCGGGCTCGTCGGCGTCGCGGGCGTGCAGGCCTTCTACTTCGCCTCCCTGTCCCGGATCCCGGTCGGCGTGGCCCTGCTCCTGGAGTACCTCGGCCCGGCGCTGCTGCTCGGCTGGATCCGGTTCGTACAGCGCAAGCCGGTGACCCGGGCCGCCGCGGCGGGCGCCGCCGTGGCCGTCGTGGGTCTCGCCTGTGTCGTCGAGGTCTGGTCCGGGCTGAGCCTGGACCTGCTCGGGGTACTGCTCGGCCTCGCCGCCGCCTGCTGCCAGGCCTTCTACTTCGTCTTCGCGGACCACGGTGCCGACGGCGCCGCGGACGACGTGCCCGACCCGCTCGGGGTGATCGCGTACGGCATGCTCGTCGGCGCGCTGGTGATGACGGTGATCGCCCGGCCGTGGCAGATCGACTGGCAGCTGCTGGGCGGGCAGGCCGCGATGGGTGACACGACGGTGCCCGCGTGGGTGCTGCTCGGCTGGGTGGTGCTGATCGCGACGGTCTTCGCGTACCTGACCGGCGTGGTCTCGGTGCGCAGGCTCTCGCCCCAGGTGGCCGGTGTCGTGGCCTGCCTGGAGGCGGTCGTGGCCACCGTCTTCGCCTGGATCCTGCTGGGCGAGCACCTCTCCACCCCGCAGATCGTCGGCGGAGCGCTGGTGCTCGGCGGGGCCTTCATCGCCCAGTCCTCGCGGCCCACCCCGCCGGGAGCGGCAGATCCGGAATCGGCCGTTCTGGACCGCGAGACGATGACGGCCTAAGGTGGCGATCATGCATTCGACCGTGCTTCCGCCTCCGGCCGCGTAGCCGCGGGCAGCTGCCCCTTGTGACGAGGACCCGGCCCGGGCAGTTCCCGGGCGGGTTCGCGCTGCCCGCGAAGCGATGACCTTCCTCTTTCATCCTTCACGCATGCGCGGAGCACACTCGTGTCGAATCCTTCGCCCGCCTCAGGGCGCAGTCTGCTGTACCTCGTCGTCGCCGGAGCCGCCTGGGGCACCGCCGGGGCGGCCGCCTCCCTCCTCTTCCTGGCCAGTGACCTCGGCCCGCTCGCCCTGTCGTTCTGGCGGTGCGCCGGCGGGCTGGTGGTGCTGCTGGGGGTGCTCGCCGTACGCCGGCCCCGGGACCCGCGGCCGGCGGCGCGGCCGTCGGTCGCCTCTCTGATCGGGACGGGGCTGATGTTCACCCTGTTCCAGGCCGCGTACTTCGCCGCAGTACGGGGCACCGGCCTCGCGGTCGGGACCGTGGTGACCCTGGGCGCCGGGCCGGTGCTGATCGCGCTCGGGGCGCGCCACTGGATGGGCGAGCGGCTCGGCCGGGGCGGGGTGGCCGCCGTCGTCGGGGCGCTCGCCGGGCTCGCCGTGCTGGTCCTGGGCGGCGGGGGCGGGGAGGTGCGGCCGGCCGGCGTCGGCTGGGCCCTGCTGTCGGCCGCCGGGTACGCCGCGATGACCCTGCGGGCCCGCTCGCTGGGGCGGCGCGGGGCGGGCGGGGACCCGCTGGTCACCACCGCCTGGTCGGTCGCGGTGGGCACGGTGTGCCTGCTGCCGCTCGCCGCGGCGGAGGGGCTGGTGCCGCACACCGCCGAACTCGGGCGGGTGCTCTGGCTGCTGGTCTACGTGGCCACCGTGCCGACGGCCCTGGCGTACGCGCTGTACTTCACCGGGGCCGCCGCGGTGCGGGCCGCGACGGTGTCCGTGATCATGCTCATCGAGCCGGTCAGCGCGGCGGTGATCGCCGTACTGGTGCTCGGCGAGCGGCTGACCGGCGCTGTGGTGCTGGGCACCGTACTGCTGCTGACGGCGGTGGGCGCGCTGATCGCGGCCGAGGCGCGCAGGCCGGCGGACGGGCCGGTGGTCCGGCCCGCCCGGGGGACCCGCGATGCTCCCGAGGCACGTGAGCCCGACGAGCCCCGTGAGCCCCGCGAGCCCCGTGAGGCTCAGAGCGCGGCGAGGTAGTCCGGGGTGGCGATCCCGGGGGCCAGGTCGTCGGCCGGGATCGGGGTTCCGTGCACCGGCGCGACCGGGACCACGCCCGACCAGTAGGGCAGGTCCATGTCCTCGGGCTCGTCGTTGGGGCCGCCGGTGCGGAGCTTCGCCGACACCTCGTTCAGGTCCAGGCGGATCACCGCGGTCGCGGCGAGCTCCTTCGCGTTGGCGGGCCGGGAGTCCGCCGAGCGGCCCGGGACCACGTGGTCGACGAGGGCGTCCAGAGCCATCCGGCGCTCGTCCTCGTCGGTCACCTGGTACGCGGTGCCGTGCACGATCACCGAGCGGTAGTTGATCGAGTGGTGGAAGGCCGACCGGGCCAGCACCAGGCCGTCCACGTGCGTCACGGTCAGGCACACGGGCAGCCCCGGGTCGGTCTGGCCGGCGGCGAGCAGCGGGCGCGAGCCGGTCGAGCCGTGGACGTACAGGGTCTCGCCGACCCGGCCGTAGAGCGTCGGCAGGACCACCGGTGCGCCGTCGCGGACGAAGCCGAGGTGGCAGACGTAGGCCTGGTCGAGTATCGAGTGGACCGTCTCTCGGTCGTAGCGCGCCCGCTCGCGGGAGCGGCTCGGGACGGTGCGGTCGGTGGGCTCGTAGCCACCGGTCGTCCCGTTCGTCTCGGGCACCTCTTGCGTGTCGGTCGTGGCGGTCATGATGCGCGCTCCGTTGTACTAGTGCATACTTGGCTTTGTGCTAGGAGAGTATCGGATTGCAGGGTGCCGCGCATCGGATATCGCGGCCAGTGTCGAAGCGGGCGTCGGATCGGGCGCGCTCGCGCCGGGAACGCTGCTGCCGCCCATGCGGGAGCTCGCGGGGGTGCTCGGGGTGAACCCGAACACCGTGGCCGCCGCGTACCGGACGCTGCGCGAGCGCGGGGTCATCGAGACCGACGGGCGGCGCGGCAGCCGCGTACGCGGGCGGCCGGCGAGTGCGCCGCGCGACGAGCTGCGGATGGCGGTGCCGCCGGGCGCGCGGGACGTCGCCTCGGGAAACCCGGACGTACGACTGCTGCCCCCGCTGGACCGGGCCCTGGCCGAGGCGGCGCGCCGGTACGCACAGGCGCCGACGCTGTACGGGGACGACCCGGTGGTGCCGGAGCTGCAGCGGCTGGCCCGGGCCGACCTCGACGCGGACGGGGTGCCGGCCGGGCCGGTCGGGGTGACCTCGGGCGCGCTGGACGGGATCGAGCGGGTCCTGGCCGCGCACCTGCGGCCGGGGGACGCGGTGGCGATCGAGGACCCGGGGTGGGGGAGCGTGCTGGACCTGGCGGCGGCGCTGGGGCTGCGCGTGGTGCCGGTGGCGGTGGACGACGACGGGCCCGTCGTCTCGTCGGTGGAGCGGGTGCTCGCGCAGGGCGCGCGGGCGCTGATCGTGACGGCGCGGGCGCAGAACCCGACCGGGGCGGCGGTCGGCGCGGACCGGGCGGCGCAGCTGCGCGGCGTGCTGGCGCGGTACCCGGAGGTGCTGGTGGTCGACGACGACCACGGGCACGCGATCGTGGACCTGCCGCTGCACTCGCTGGGCGGGGTGACCCGGCACTGGGCGCTGGTGCGGTCCACGGCGAAGGCGTACGGGCCCGACCTGCGCCTCGCGGTGCTGACCGGCGACGCCGTGACCTTGGACCGGGTACGCGGGCGCCAGCGGCTGGGCCCGGGGTGGGTGAGCCGGCTGCTCCAGTACGCGGTGGTCGAGCTGTGGACCTCGGGAGCGGTGGACCGGGCAGCGGTCGCGAGGTCCTACGGGGAGCGGCGGGACGGGCTGGTCGAGGCCCTGCGGGAGCGGGGCGTACGGGCCCACGGGCGCAGCGGGATGAACGTATGGGTGCCCGTCGCCGACGAGACGGGGGCGGTGACGCGGCTGCTGGCCGCGGGCTGGGCGGCGGCACCTGGCGGCCGGTTCCGGGTGGAGTCGGGGCCGGGCGTACGGATCACGGTGTCGGGCGTGCAGCTCGGCGAAGTGCCGGGGCTCGCAGCCGCGGTGGCGGCATCGGTCCGGCCCGCGACGGGCGGCCGCTTCGACTGACGGCTCCCGGGACCCCAGGGGCCGGAAGACAGGTCCTAGCGGCGGCGGGTCTGGGTCAGGGCCGCCCCGGCCAGCACGATCGCCGCGCCCACCGGGGTGTTCCAGTGGAGCGGTTCGCCCAGGAGCAGGACGCCCGCCGTGGTGGCGATGACCGGGATGAAGTACGTGACCATCTGGGCCGTGGTCGGGCCGATCTCCGCCACCAGGCCGTACTGCATCTGCAGGGCCATCCCCGTGCCCAGGGCGCCCAGCGCGATCACCGACAGGGTCGGCCAGAGCGGGAACGAGGCGGGGGTCGGGGTGAACACGGCGCTGACCGCGAGCAGTTGGACTGTGGAGAGCATCAGCTGGGCGCCGGTCAGCGCCACCGGCGAGCCCGGGGCCGAGGCCAGCGTGCGCCTCACGTAGATCCAGCCGATCGGATAGCAGAGCGAGGCGAGCAGGGCGAGTGCGGTGCCCTCGGCGTCGATGCCCTCGAAGCCCTGCCAGGCGCCGAGGACCGTCAGGACGCCGAGGAAGCCCAGGCCGAGGCCGGCGAAGCGGCGGCGTGTCGGGCGGTCCTCGGACAGGGCCACCAGCGACAGCGCCATGCCCCACAGGGGCGAGGTGGCGTTGCAGATCCCGGCCAGGCTCGAGGGGATGCTCAGCTCGGCGTACGAGAAGAGCGAGAAGGGGGCGGTGTTGAGCAGGAGCGCCGCCACGAACAGGTGGGCCCAGGTGCGGCGGCCGCGGGGGAGCGGCTCGCGGCGGACGACGAGCACGGCCAGCAGCGCCAGCGCACCGAACAGCACCCGGCCGAGTGCGACCTGGAACGGCGCGTACGCCTCCGTGCCCACCTTGATCAGCAGGAAGCTGAAGCCCCAGACCACCGAGAGGACCGCGAAGCGGAGCCGCCAGTCCACCCGCCCGGCCCGGACGGGGGCGACCGGCGGGGTGAGAGTGGGGCGAGGGGTGGCGGGTGCGCTCATGAGGAGCACTCTGCTCCGCTCGACTGCGTAGGACAAGCGAGACTTCTTCGTGGTGACGGCGTAGCATTGCTTACATGTTGAACCTGGAGCGCCTGCGCACCCTGGACGCCCTCGCCCGCCACGGCTCGGTCAGCGGCGCGGCCGACGGGCTCCACGTCACCACCTCCGCCGTCTCCCAGCAGATGGCCAAGCTGGAGCGGGAGGTCGGCCAGCCCCTGCTGGCCAAGAACGGCCGCGGGGTCCGGCTCACGGACGCGGGCCGGCTGCTCGCCGATCACGCGGCCCGGATCATCTCCCAGGTGGAGCTCGCCCAGGCCGACGTGGAGGCCCAGCGGGGCTGCGCCGTCGGCGAGCTGCGGATCGGCGCCTTCCCGACCGCCATGCGCGGACTGCTGCCCCAGGTGCTCACCGCCCTGCGCGCCGGGCATCCCGAACTGCGGCCCCTGGTACGGGAGCAGGAGCCCGAGGACAGCATGGCGGCCGTCGTGCGCGGCGATCTCGACCTGGCCCTGGCCATCGACTGGCACAACAAGCGCATGCCGGTGCCTGCCGAGCTCACCCGGGCACACCTGCTCGACGACTCCTGCGACATCGCCGTGCCGGCGCGGCACCGGCTGGCCGACCGCGACCGGATCTCCCTCTCCGAGTTCGCCGACGACGACTGGATCTCCTGGAACGAGGGCCAGTTCTGCCACGAGTGGCTCGTGTACACGCTGCGCGGCACCGGCATCGAGCCGCGCATCGCGCACATCGCCGAGGAGCACCACACCCAGCTGGCCTTCGTGGAGGCCGGGCTGGGGGTGTGCGTGGCGCCCCGGCTCGGGCGCGGCCCGGTGCCGCCCGGGGTCCGGCTGCTGCCCGTGAGCGACGCGGTCCGCCGTCACGTGTACGTCGTCTGGCGGGCGGACGCCGACCGGCGGCCTTCGATCCGGGCCGCCGTCGAGGCCCTGCGGGAGGCCGCCGCGGCGCTCTAGGGGGTCGGAGCGCCATGGGCGTCAGAGCTTGCGGAAGTCCCAGGAGACGATCGACTCCGGGGTGAGCCGGATCCATGCGTGGCGGCCGTCGTGCGGCATCTCCTCGATGCCGAAGTTCTTCGCCGGAAACAGCCGTTCCGCCTCGGCCAGCTCCGGGCAGGGCTCGCCCGTGCGCGGGGCCTCGCCCACGAAGACTGCGCTGCCGGAGAGTTCGACCCCGCGCAGTTCGTCGTACGCCTCGCCCGCGTCCACGACCACCGAAATCCGAGGGTCCTTGCGCAGGTCGGACCAGCGGCGGCTGCGCGTGATCGAGTACAGCCACAGGGAGCTGCCGTCCCAGGCGAACCACAGCGCGCCCACGTGCGGGCGGCCGTCCGGGGAGACGGTCGCCACCCGGCAGGTGCGCTGCTCGCCCAGGAAGGCGTCCACTTCGGCGTCGGTCATCATGATGCGGCGGCCCCGCCGCTGTGTCCCGTCCATCCGTCCCGCACCCCTTCACATCTGACTGTGTGTCAGGAATCATGCGGGATCGATGGTCGTCACGCCAGGGGGAGCCATGCCGGAACTCGATCCCGCCACCACCGCGCTGCTCACCGTCGAGTGCCAGAACGGCGTCGTCGGCGAGGAG
Source organism: Streptomyces sp. R33 (assembly GCF_041200175.1). Lineage (NCBI taxonomy): Bacteria > Bacillati > Actinomycetota > Actinomycetes > Kitasatosporales > Streptomycetaceae > Streptomyces > Streptomyces sp. R33. The sequence goes on from NZ_CP165727.1 coordinate 7,030,092, forward strand.
AGCGCCCTGCCCGAGCTGGCGAAGGAGGCCAGGGACTCCGGGATGCTGGGGCGGGTGGCCGCGCTGGTCGACGCCGCACACGGGGCCGGCGTACAGGTGCTGCACGCGATCGCCGAGCGGCGGCCGGACGGGCTCGCGGCCAACGACAACGCGCGGCTGTTCCGGGCCGCCGGGAAGCTGCCCGTCCGGCAGCTGTCGGGGAGCCGGGCGGTGGAGGTGGCGGCGCCGATCGAGGTGGCCGAGAACGACCTGGTGGTCCGCCGGCTGCACGGGCTCTCGCCGATCGCGGGCACCGACGTGGACGCCCTCCTGCGCAACCTCGGCATCCGCACCCTCGTCGTCGCCGGGGTCTCCTCGAACATCGCGATCCCGAACACCGTCTTCGACGCCGTGAACCTCGGCTACCGGGTGGTGGTGCCGTCCGATGCCATCGCGGGGGTGCCCGCCGCGTACACCGCCGAGGTGATCCGCAACTGCCTGGCGCTCGTCGCGACCGTCACCACGGCCGAAGCCCTCCTCGCGCAGTGGGCTCCCGCGCACTGACCCCCGTAACCTGGGCGGATGCTGTCCGAAGTGATCGCGACCCGTTACGTCACGCCTCTGCGTGAGGGCGGCTCGCTCCCGGGGATCGTCGAGGCCGACGACCTCGGTACCTACGTCATGAAATTCACCGGAGCCGGCCAGGGCCGAAAGACCCTGGTCGCCGAAGTCGTCTGTGGGCGCCTGGCGCAGCGCCTCGGCCTGCGGGTCCCGCGGCTGGTGCAGATGCAGCTCGACCCCGTCATCGGGCTCGGCGAACCCGACCAGGAGGTCCAGGAGCTGCTGAAGGCCAGCGGCGGACTCAACCTCGGGATGGACTACCTGCCCGGGTCGATCGGCTTCGACCCGCTCGCGTACCAGGTGGACCCCGCCGAGGCGGGGCGCGTGGTCTGGTTCGACGCGCTGATCAACAACGTCGACCGGTCCTGGCGCAACCCGAACATGCTGGTCTGGCACGGGGACCTGTGGCTCATCGACCACGGCGCCACCATGATCTGGCACCACAACTGGCCCACCGCCGAGAGCGCCGCCGCCAAGCCGTACAACGCATCCGACCACGTCCTGGCGCCCGTCGGCCCGGACATCGCGGCGGCCGCCGCCGCGCTCGCGCCCCTGGTGACCCGGGACCTGCTCGAGGAGGTCGTCGCCGACGTGCCCGACGAGTGGCTGGTCGACGAGCCGGGCTTCGACTCCACCGACGCGGTGCGCCGCGCCTACGTGGAGGTGCTGCTGCCGCGCGCGGCCACGATCCACGAGAGGATCTCGATGGAGGCCGAGGTGAAGGCGCCCTCCAAGCCGCCCGGGTGGCTGACGGACCATCTGACCGAATGGCCCCACAAGACCAAGAAGAAGAGCGACGGCGAGTGAGCAAGCGGGACGTGTTCGAGTACGCGCTGGTGCGCGTGGTGCCCCGGATGGAGCGCGGCGAGTGCTTCAACGCCGGCGTGATCGTCTACTGCCGGGCGCGCTCGTACGTGGCCGCGCGCACCCACCTGGACGAGGCCAAGCTCCTCGTCCTGGACCCGGAGGCCGACGTGGCCGGCGTGCGCGCCGCCCTGCACGGGGTCGAGGGCGTGTGCACCGGCGGCGAGTGGGCCGGCCAGGCGGCGGGCGACGACGCGGGCCGCCGGTTCCGCTGGCTGATCGCCCCGCGCAGCACGGTGGTGCAGCCCGGGCCGGTGCACACCGGTCTGACGACCGACCCGGAGGCCGAGGTGGAACGGCTGCTGGACCTGCTGGTGCGCTGATCCGCAAGGCGGCCGTACGGCGATCCGTACGGCGTCCGTCGCGACGTGAGGAGCCCTGGGGCCGGGTGCCGTTGACACCGGGTGCCAGGGCTCCTAGCGTCTCCTCAGCTGAAGCTACTAAGCGGTTGCTCACCGACGAGGAACCGCTGATGAGGATTCCGAGCGCGAGGAGATCCACCATGTCCACCACCGAGCAGCGCGTCGCGATCGTGACCGGGGCGGCCCGGGGCATCGGCGCGGCCACCGCCGTGCGTCTGGCCGCCGAAGGCCGGGCCGTCGCCGTGCTCGATCTCGACGAGGCGGCCTGCAAGGACACCGTCGAGGCGATCACGGCGGCCGGCGGCAAGGCCCTGGCGGTCGGCTGCGACGTCTCCGACGCGGCGCAGGTGGAGGCGGCCGTCGAGCGCGTCGCGAGCACCCTGGGCGCCCCGACCATCCTGGTCAACAACGCGGGTGTGCTGCGCGACAACCTGCTCTTCAAGATGAGCGAGAACGACTGGGACACCGTCATGAACGTCCACCTGCGCGGTGCGTTCCTGATGTCGAAGGCCTGTCAGAAGTACATGGTGGAGGCCAAGTTCGGCCGCATCGTCAACCTCTCCAGCAGCTCGGCGCTGGGCAACCGCGGCCAGGTCAACTACTCCGCCGCCAAGGCCGGCCTGCAGGGCTTCACCAAGACCCTGGCCATCGAGCTCGGCAAGTTCGGCGTCACCGCCAACGCCGTCGCCCCCGGCTTCATCGTCACGGAGATGACCGCCCAGACGGCCGCACGCGTGGGCATGGGCTTCGAGGACTTCCAGGCCGCCGCGGCCACCCAGATCCCCGTCCAGCGCGTCGGCCGTCCGGACGACATCGCCAACGCGATCGCGTTCTTCACGGGCGAGGCCGCCGGCTTCGTCTCCGGCCAGGTCATGTACGTGGCCGGCGGCCCGCTCAACTGACGAGAGGCAGGGCGCAGGCTCATGACGAACAGCAGCACGAACGCGGCGGACAGCGGCAAGGTCGCGCTGATCACCGGTGGGAGCCGGGGCATCGGCTACGGCATCGCCGAGGCGCTCGTCGCCCGCGGCGACCGGGTGTGCATCACCGGGCGCAACGAGGACGCCCTCAAGGAGGCCGTCGAGGCGCTCGGCGCGGACCGGGTGATCGGGGTCGCCGGGAAGGCGCACGACGAGGCCCACCAGGCGGTCGCCGTCGAGCGGACGATGGAGGCCTTCGGACGGGTCGACTTCCTGATCAACAACGCGGGCACCAACCCGGTCTTCGGTCCGATCGCGGACCTGGACCTCGGCGTCGCGCGCAAGGTCTTCGAGACGAACGTGATCTCGGCGCTCGGGTTCGCCCAGCGGACCTGGCACGCCTGGCAGAAGGACAACGGCGGCGCGATCGTGAACATCGCGTCCATCGCCGGCGTCTCCGCCTCGCCCTTCATCGGCGCGTACGGGATGAGCAAGGCCGCCATGGTCAACCTCACCCTCCAGCTCGCCCACGAGATGGCGCCCGGGGTCCGCGTGAACGCGATCGCCCCCGCGGTGGTCAAGACGAAGTTCGCCCAGGCGCTCTACGAGAGCCGGGAGCAGGAGGCCGCGGCCGCGTACCCGCTCGGCCGGCTCGGGCTGCCGGAGGACATCGGCGGCGCGGCGGCTTTTCTTACATCTGCACAAGCGGAATGGATCACTGGCCAAACTCTGGTCGTTGACGGGGGAATGTTCCTCAATGCCGGAGTGCACTGATCGATAATCGGACGCATTTGCCTCCCGAGGGGAGGCAAATGCGTACCTAATATGCACGAAATCGGTCAAGTGTCACATGAAACCTGCCCATTGGATTTGTGAGGCACTGCGGTAGGGTCTGCCGCACCCCTGGCTGATCGAGGAGCGTGCACGTGTTCATCCGGACCAGATGCCTGCAGATCACTGCGGCCCTTGCGTCCATATCCCTGCTCGCCGGATGCGGTCTGCTTTCGGACGACGGCAGTGACGCCGCGAAGAGGATCGTCGTCGGCACGACGAGCGCCCCGAGCACCCTCGATCCCGCCGCCGCCTGGGACGGCTCCTGGGAGCTGTACCGGAACGTCTACCAGACCCTGCTGGCGTTCCCCACGGGCTCCACCAAGCCCCAGCCCGACGCCGCCCAGAACTGCGAGTTCACCGACGCGGCGAACGAGTCGTACCGGTGCACGCTGAAGAAGGGCCTGAAGTTCTCCAACGGCGAGGCGCTCGACGCCAAGGCCGTCAAGCACTCGCTCGACCGGATCCGGACGATCAACTCCCAGACCGGTCCGCAGGGCCTGTTCGGCAGCCTGGACAAGATCGAGACCCCGGACGCGCTGACGGTCGTCTTCCACCTGAAGACGCCGGACGCCACCTTCCCCTTCGTCCTCGGCTCGCCGGCCGCCTCGCTGGTCGCCCCCAAGGACTACCCGGCCGACAAGGTGCGGGAGGACGGCAAGGTCACCGGCTCCGGCCCGTTCGTGCTCGACTCGTACAAGGAGGGCAGCGAGGCGGTCCTCGGCAAGAACGGGACCTACAACGGCTTCGCGAACCGGCGTAACGACGGGGTGACCATCCGCTACTTCGCGGACTCCACCAAGATGATCGCGGCGCTCAAGGACAAGGAGATCGACGCGACCTACCGCGGTCTGTCGGCTCCCGAGATCAAGGACCTGCAGACCCCCGCCTCGCACGCGCAGGGCGTCCAGGTCGTCGAGAACGTCGGCGCCGAGATCCGCTACCTGGTCTTCAACCCCAAGGACCCGCAGGTCGCCAAGCTGCCGGTGCGCCAGGCCATCGCCCAGGTCATCGACCGCGGCGCGATCGTCTCCAAGGTCTACCAGGGCACCGCCGAGCCGCTGTACTCGATGGTCCCCAAGGGGGTCGTGGGCCACAAGACGCCCTTCTACGACAAGTACGGCCAGGCCGACATCAAGAAGGCCCAGAAGATCCTCAAGGACGCCGGGATCACCCAGCCGGTGGAGCTGACCTTCTGGTACACCACCGACCGCTACGGCGCCTCCACCGCCGACGAGTTCACCGAGCTCAAGCGCCAGCTGGACGAGAGCGGGCTCTTCAAGGTCACCCTGCGCGGCCAGCCCTGGAAGGTCTTCCAGGTCGGCTACAAGAACGGCGAGTACCCGGTCTTCGGCCGCGGCTGGTTCCCCGACTTCCCGGACCCGGACAACTTCATCGCGCCGTTCGTCGGCAAGGAGAACGCGGTCGGCACCCCGTACGAGCCCGCCCAGATCCTCACCGAGCTGCTGCCCAAGTCCCGCCGCGAGAGCGACCGCGCCGCCGGCGTCCGCGAGTTCGAGCAGGCCCAGCAGATCTTCGCCGAGGACGTCCGCCTCCTGCCCCTGTGGCAGGGCAAGCTGTACGTCGCCGCCCGCGAGGACATTGCGGGCGCCGAGCGGGCGCTCGACCCGCAGACCGTCTTCCAGATGTGGGAGCTGTACCGCAAGACCAGCTGGTAGCACAGCCGGCAGCCGGCCCGCCTCGTCCGCGGACGCCTTCGGGCGCCCGCGGATGAGGCGTTGTCAGTGGGCCCCGGTAGGTTCTGAGCTGTTGCACCACGCAGTTGCGCGAACTTGTACCGGAGGTTGTAGACGTGACCCAGATGCTGCCCGAGTCCTGGCTCCCCGTCCTCGGCGACGAGCTGGACCAGCCCTACTTCAAAGAGCTCACCGAGTTCGTCGAGAAGGAGCGGGCGAACGGGCCGGTCTACCCGCCCCGAGAGCAGGTCTTCGCCGCCCTGGAGGCCACTCCCTTCGACAAGGTGAAGGTCCTCGTCCTCGGCCAGGACCCCTACCACGGCGCCGGCCAGGGGCACGGCCTGTGCTTCTCCGTGCGGCCCGGGGTCAAGACCCCGCCCTCGCTGCGCAACATCTACAAGGAGATGCACGCGGAGCTGGGCACGCCCGTCCCGGACAACGGGTACCTGATGCCGTGGGCCGAGCAGGGCGTCCTGCTGCTCAACGCGGTGCTCACCGTCCGCGAGGCCGAGCCCAACTCGCACAAGGGCAAGGGCTGGGAGAAGTTCACCGACGCGGTGATCCGCGCGGTGGCCGACCGGCCCGACCCGGCCGTCTTCGTGCTGTGGGGTGCCTACGCCCAGAAGAAGCTCCCGCTGATCGACGAGGAGCGGCACGCGGTCGTCAAGGGCGCCCACCCCTCCCCGCTGTCGGCCAAGAAGTTCTTCGGCTCCCGGCCCTTCACGCAGATCAACGAGGCCGTCGCGGCCCAGGGCCATGCGCCGATCGACTGGACGATCCCGGACCTGGGCTGACGCCCCACCGCGCCTCGGCGCCATTGCCGGTGCCTGCCGTTAGCGTCGTGACGAACCAGGCCGGAACAGGTCTGGCAGAGCAAGACGGAGGCCGCCGTGACGGAGCAGCAGGAGGCGTCGGAGGACGCCGTCATGACCAGGATCGGCCAGGCCGTCATCCTGCTGCACGCCGGTGACCGCGAAGAGGCCCGCAACCGCCTCGGCGAGATCTGGAACGAGATCGGCGAGGACGGTGACGGCCTCCACCGGTGCACCCTCGCGCACTACATGGCCGACGCCCAGGACGACCCCGCCGACGAACTGGCCTGGGACCTGCGGGCCCTGACCGCAGCCGACGGGCTGGGCAGGGGGCTGCGGGACGGGCTGCCCGCGCGGCACGAGCCGCATCCCGCCGTGCGCGTGTTCTACCCGTCCCTGCACCTCAGCCTGGCCGCCGACTACGTCAAACTGCAGCGGCCCGAGGCGGCGCGGGTGCACCTGGCCCGGGCCCGGGCCGCCACCGGGGCCCTGGGCGACGACGGGTACGGGAACGGAGTACGGGCCGCCATCGCCCGGCTGGAGCGGCGCCTGGCCGCGGAGCCGGGCAGGCGGCCCCGGCCGTTCCCTGAGCAGTCCCCGGAGCAGTCCCCGTAGCGAGCTCAGCCGCCGTGGACGCCCGCGCAGATGCGGGCCTCCGGGCTGTCCGGGTGCCAGCGGCCGTGCCGGCGGCCCAGCGCACACACGTCGGCGGGCCGGACCGGCAGCTCCTTCACCAGCTCGCGCGGCACCTCCACGTCCCGCCCCGACGGGTCCGTACGGCCCCCCTCGCCCACTGAGCGGCGTGCGCCGGGCCGGTGCGGCTCCGGGATGTCCGGCACCGGCGGAACGGCCCGAGAGGACGCCTCGGGCACCGTGCCCGCCGCGCCCGCCGCAGCCGCCGCGCTGCGGGGCGCGGCCTGCCGGCCCGCGGCGGAGGCGGCCGGCTGCGCGGACTGCCCCGGTACGGCCTTCAGCGCCTCCAGGGCGGGTGCCTGGACCGCCACCGGCGCGGCCCCCGGTCCGCCGCGCGGCTCGTACTGCGGCGGCGCCCCGGTGGTGCCGGGGGCGGCCGCCGGCTGCATCGGGGCGGGGGTCACATGCACGCAGCCCGAGACGGCCGAGACGGCACAGGCGACTCCGAGCAGCAGCTTTGTCGTGGTTCGCGTTGGATGCACTCGCGCAACTCTGCTGTGCGAGGACCCCGTTGCGAAAACCCGGAGCCGATATTGACCCCACACGGGTGACGGACATCCGCCGGACACCGGCCCGGCACCCGCGCGCACCGGAGGGCGTCAGTCGCCCGTGGCGCCGTCGATCTGCTCGCGCAGCAGGTCCGCGTGCCCGTTGTGGCGCGCGTACTCCTCGATCATGTGGGTGTAGACCCAGCGCAGGCTGAACGTCTCGCCGCGGTGGTGGCTCCCGGGATCCGAGAGCAGGTCCAGCGAACGGCCCGCCGCGGCCTGCCGCGCCAGCTCGACCTCGGTCTGCCAGGTCTGCTCGGCCTCGGCCCACGTGTCGTCCGCGCCGAAGTGGAAGTCCCCGTCCGGGTCCTCGCGCGTGCAGTACAGCTCGGGGAGGTCCTCGCCCAGCATGATCTCCCGGAACCAGTACCGCTCCACCTCCGCCATGTGCCGTACGAGGCCCAGCAGGCTCAGTTCGGACGGGGCGAGCGAGGGGCGGCCCAGCTGCTCGTCCCCGAGGCCCTCGCACTTCCAGGCGAGCGTGGCGCGGTGGTAGTCGAGCCAGCCGTCCAGCATCTCCCGCTCGTTCGCAGTGGTGGAGGGCTCGGTGCGGTGGGATCCGGTGGTGGTGGTCATGGACGACATCCTCGGCGAACGCGGGCCCCGCCACCAGGGATTAAGCTGCGGGAGTCCAGACTGGATCAACCTGGAGGTTCCCGGTGAAGGTCGGCGTCATCGGACTCGGCGACATCGCCCAGAAGGCGTACCTGCCCGTCCTCACCGCCCGCCCGGGCGTCGAGCTGCACCTGCAGACCCGTACTCCCGCCACGCTGGCGCGGATCGGGGAGATGCACCACATCCCGGCCGCGCGCCGGCACGGCGACCTCGACGGACTGCTGGCCGAAGGCCTCGACGCGGCATTCGTGCACGCCCCGACGGCCGTTCACCCCGAGATCGTGACACGGCTGCTCGAAGCGGACGTGCCGACGTACGTGGACAAGCCGCTCGCCTACGAGCTCGGGGAATCGCGGCGGCTGGTGGAACTCGCCGAGCAGCGCGGGGTGTCGCTCGCCGTCGGCTTCAACCGCCGCCACGCGCCCGGCTACGCGCAGTGCGCCGACCACCCGCGCGACCTGATCGTCATGCAGAAGAACCGGATCGGGCTGCCCGAGGACCCCCGGACCTTCGTCCTCGACGACTTCATCCACGTCGTCGACACCCTGCGCTTCCTGCTGCCCGGCGAGACCGACCACATCGACGTCCGGGCGCAGGTGCGCGACGGGCTGATGCACCAGGTCGTCCTCCAGCTGTCGGGCGCCGGCTTCACCGCGCTCGGCATCATGAACCGGCTGTCCGGCTCCAACGAGGAGATCCTCGAGGTGTCCGGGCAGGAGACCAAGCGACAGGTCGTCAACCTCGCCGAGATCATCGACCACCGGGGCCAGCCGACCGTGCGGCGCCGCGGGGACTGGGTGCCGGTCGCCCGCCAGCGCGGCATCGAGCAGGCCGTGGACGCGTTCCTGCAGTCCGTCGCGGCGGGCAGGACGGTCAGCGCCCGCGACGCGCTGCTCACCCACGAGCTGTGCGAGCAGGTGGTGTCGTCGGCTCTGGAGCAGGCTTCCTGAGCCCGAGCGAGCGGGCGCCCTCGAGGGTGCAGTACGCCGCCAGCAGCGCGAGGGCGGCCCCCACGGGCCAGTCCCCGAAGAGGACGTAGAACGTCCTGCCGCCGGCGAGCGGGACCTCGTACACCTGCGCCGCACGCGCGGAGGTCGCCAGCGCCGGGCCGATCCGCTCGCCGGAGGGACCGTGCACCTCGCTGATCCCGGTGAGGGTGGCGTGCACCACGGGGCGGCCGTTCTCGGCGGCGCGCACGGCGGAGAGCGAGGCGTGCTGCGCCGGGGCCCAGCTGTCCTGGAAGCTCGAGGTGGCCGACTGGGCGATCAGCAGGGCGGCCCCGTCGCGGGTCAGACGGCGGCTCATGTCGGGGAAGGCCGACTCGAAGCAGACCAGCGGGCCGAACCGCACACCGGGCCGCCCCGGCAGATCCATCAGCACCGGGTTCTCGCCGCGCCGGCGGTCCTCGCCGGCGGCCCTGCCGACCGAGGTGGCCCAGCCGAGCAGGGACCGGGCCGGTATGTACTCGCCGAAGGGGACCAGGCGCATCTTGTCGTACCGGTCGCCGGTCGGCCCGCGGGGGCCGACGAGGACGGAGCTCTTGTAGATGCCGCCGTCGGGCAGCGCGGCTGCCGTCGGGACCGGCGCCGCAGCCGGGGCTGCAGCCGGGCCGGGCGGGCGCCGGGCGTCGACGTTGACCAGCAGCGGCGCCCCGACCTCGGCGGACAGCGAAGCCAGCCGCCGGGCCAGGTCCGGGCGCGCCGCCAGGTCGGCCCCGACGCTGCTCTCGCCCCACACCACCAGGTCCACCGGCTGCCCGGCCAGCGTCCGCGTCAGCCGCTCCCCGGCCGCGAACCGCTGGTCCGTACTGTCCGGGCCGTCCGCCACCAGGCCCGGTTGTACGACGGCCACGCGCAGCGTGCCCGACACCTCGGGCCGCGGCACCCACAGCCACACCACCCCTGTCAGCACCGCGCACCCCGTCACCCCGGCCACCGCCGGGACCCGGGCGCCCGGCACCGCGATCAGCAGCACCAGACCGCAGTTCACCGCCACCACCAGCAGGCTCACCAGCCACACCCCGCCCACGGACGCGAGCCGCATTGCGGGCGCCACCTGCCACTGGCTCGCCCCCAAGAGCCCCCACGGCCCGCCCAGCCCCTGCCAGGACCGGGCCAGCTCCGACAGCAGCCAGCCCGCCGGTACCAGGAACAGCGCGGCCGCCGCCCGGCCCGGCTCCGGGAGCCCGCCGAGGAACTCCCGCACCAGCAGGGCCCAGGGGATCCAGAGCAGCCCCAGCAGGGTCGCCACCGGCAGCAGGAACACGTGCAGGCTGGGCAGCAGCCAGTGGTGGACGGCCACGATGAAGCCGGCGCCGCCCAGCCAGCCCTCCAGGGCGGCGCGCCGCCCGGTCGGCGCCGACCTCAGCAGCAGCATCCAGGGCACGAGGGCGACGTACGCGAACCACCAGAGGGCGGGGGCGGGGAAGGCGAGGCACGCCAGCGCCCCGGCGGCGGCCGCGGCCGCCGCACGCCAGCACCGGGTCCGCTTCGAGAGCATGACGCGCCTCCGCTTCCAGTGTGGAACAGGGCCGTCCGGGCGGCCGTTCGAGCAGGATCCGCAGACAGCCCTAGGGGTGTCGTCAAAGTAGCGTCGTCCGCCCGTGAGGGCGGGGCCGGCGGGGTCTGGTGCGTGTGATCGCAAGGCGGAGGTGGGGGTCCCCCCGCCGAAGGCAGGGGGAGGAGGCGACGCTCGCGTCGTCGACCGACGACAACGCCGCGAGCGCGCGTGCCAGACCCCGCCGGCCAGACGGGACTTTGACGACGCCCCCTAGGCGGACATGTGCCGCCATTTCTCGTGCACGATGACGCGGGTGAGCCGCCAGCCGGCGCGGGCGGTGCGGGCGAGACCGAAGGTGTAGCGGCCGGCGGCGACGAAGTTCGGCGCGGTCACCGTCCCGTCGAACTCCTCGCCGGCCAGCCGCATCGGGTTGAGGAAGTCGGCGCGCACCTCGGCACGGTCGCCGGGGGAGCCGCCGAGGTCCTCCAGCCGGATCAGCCGGTTGACGATGAGGTGCTGGCGCACCGGGAACAGCTTCATGGTCTCCGCGAGCCAGTCCGCGACCTCGGCGGCCGGGCCCTCGATCCCGCCCGCCGAGCTGTAGTCGGCCCGTCCGGCGGGCGTGAACAGCGCACGGTACGCCGCCCAGTCGCCGTCGTCCACGGCCACCGCGTACCCCGTGACCACCTCGTCGATCGCCAGCCGGTCCATGACCGTGGCGAGGTCCACACGCTGCGTCATCGGGTCAGTGTGGGGGTGCGGGGCGGCGAGGCCAAGGGGCGTGCGCGCACCGGATCTCCGTACGGTGGATCAGTGACCGGAATGCGCCTCCCGCTGCCGGACCACGACGAGGAACGCGTCGGTGGCCAGGTCCATCACCACTTCGGCCGGCACGCCCTCGCGCATCCGCTCGGCGGCGTACTCCTCGGCGGGCCAGCTTCCCCTCGGACTTCCGGCCGGAAACCGCTCCAGCACCACTCGACCCATGGGACACCCCCTGCTGCTTGCCTTCCGGTCTCTTCAGGTCTCTTCAGGCACAACGACGCGGAGGCCGCCCGGGAACGTTCCCGAGCGGCCTCCGGTTCACGCGAAGCGGTGAGCGGCAGCCGTGTCAGCCGGCCGACTCGGCGGCGAAGGGGCTCAGCACACCCATGCCGATCAGCACGAACAGTGCGATGCCCAGGGCGATCCGGTAGACCACGAAGGGCATGAAGCTCTTGCTGGAGATGAACTTCATGAACCACGCGATGACGGCGTAGCCCACGAAGAACGCGATGACCGTGGCGAAGATCGTCGGCCCCCAGGAGATGTGCCCCGGGTTCTCGGCGACGTCCTTGATCTCGAACGCGCCCGAGGCCAGCACGGCCGGGATGGCGAGGAGGAACGAGTATCGGGCGGCCGCCTCGCGCGTGAAGCCCAGCAGCAGACCGCCGGAGATCGTCGCACCGGAGCGGGAGACGCCGGGGATCAGGGCCATCGCCTGGCAGAGGCCGAAGATCAGGCCGTCCTTGACGCCCAGTTCCTTGAGCGTCTTGCGCTCGCGGATGGCGCGGTGCCGGCCCCCTTCCTCGTCGCGGGCGGCCAGCCGGTCCGCGATGCCGAGGACGACGCCCATCACGATCAGGGTGGTGGCGGTCAGCCGAAGATCACGGGCCGGGCCCGTGATCTGGTCCTTGAACGCGACGCCGAGGACACCGATCGGGATCGACCCGACGATCACCAGCCATCCCATCTTGGCGTCCTGCTCCGAGCGCAGCGCCTTCGTGAACAGCGAGCGGAACCAGGTGGAGATGATCCGCGCGATGTCCTTGCGGAAGTAGATCAGCACGGCGGCCTCGGTGCCGATCTGCGTGATCGCGGTGAAGGCCGCGCCCGGGTCCTGCCAGCCGGCGAATGCCGCGGTCAGCCGGAGGTGGGCGCTGGAGGAGATCGGGAGGAACTCCGTAAGCCCCTGGACGAGACCGAGGATTAGGGATTCGAACCAGCTCATGTCGGGGTGCGCTCGTCCTTGTGATCGTCGGGCAGTTCGGGTCCGATGCTAGGGCCCGTGGGGAGCGGCGCTGACCACAGGGGGGTGCTGAGGTGCATGATCGTACGTTTCGCATACCGGTTCGGGCGCCAGCCGGTGCCGCCCCCGCCACCCGACGATTGCGGCCGCCACCGCGGAGACGGCGATGAAGCCGAAGGACGCGAGGAAGGCGGGCGAGTCCGGCGAGGAGGCGCTCGCGCCCGCGACCACGTACGCGGCGGTGTTCGGGACGACGCCGATCGCCGTCGCGAGGAGGAAGGGCAGCCAGCCGCAGCGGGACACGGCGGCGCAGTAGTTGGCGACCGCGAAGGGCAGGCCGGGGAAGATGCGGACGGCCAGCATCGAGCGGAAGCCGTGCCGGGCGAGCTGGTCGTCGGCCGCCCGGAGCCAGCGGCCGCGCAGCAGCGGCCGCACGGCGTCCCGCCCCATCATCCGGCCCAGCCCGAAGGAGATCCCGGCGCCGATGACGGAGCCGCCGACCGCCGCGAGCAGGCCGAACGGGATGCCGAAGACGGCCCCTGCCGCCAGGTTGAGCAGCGGTCGCGGCACCAGGGCCGCCGTGGCCACCCCGTACGCAGCCGCGAACAGCAAGACCGCCGCGCCCACCGGAAGACCCGGGGGCCAGCCCTCCGACAGGATGCGCTGGGGCTCGTACAGCACGACGCACACGCCGGCGGCCAGCAGCAGCACGACGAGCAGCGACAGCCGGGTCCACGGCGCGAGGAGGAGGGACATCCCGGGAGACTAGCCGACCAATGCGGCGTCGCGCCGTAATCTGGGCCTCATGCGGCCGAACGACCAGCGACCCCCGAAGGTCCCGCGCAGCGCCCTCGCGGACACCCTCCTCGACCGCCTCACCACGACGTACGGGGCGGCCGCCGACCCGGTGCAGGCCCGGGTCATGGCCGCGTACATGAAGGACGTCGCGCCCTTCCTCGGCATCCGCACCCCGCTGCGGCGCGAGCTGTCGAAAGCCGTGACCGCGCAGACCCCGAAGCCGGCGGAGGCGGACGTGGCGGCGCTCGTGCTGCGGTGCTGGGAGCTCCGGGAGCGCGAGTACCACTACTTCGCGGTGGATTACCTGCGCCGCCACGTCCGGGTGTGCTCCTCCGGCTTCCTCCCGGTGGTCCGGCAGCTGATCGTCACCGTCCCGTGGTGGGACACCGTCGACCACCTCGCGGCGCACGCGGCCGGCCCGCTCGTGGCCGCCGATCCGGAACTCACGGCCGTGATGGACGAATGGATCGGGGACGAGGACCTCTGGCTCGCCCGCACGGCCCTCCTCCACCAGCTGCGCTACGAGTCCGCGACGGACACCGAGCGCCTCTTCGGCTACTGCCGCCGCCAGTGCGGCCACCCGGACTTCTTCATCCGCAAGGCGATCGGCTGGGCGCTGCGCAAGTACGCGAAGACGGACCCGGACGCGGTCCGCGCCTTCGTCGAGGCGGAACGGGCCGCGCTCTCCCCGCTGTCCGTGCGCGAGGCGCTCAAGAACGTCTAAGGGCTGTCCCGTAATCCCTGGCGGATCAGCGCACGGCGTCAGATGCGGTGCATCGCAAGGCGGAGGGGCGTTCGCATACTGGGCGTATGCGGACGTTCCGACAACGCAGCGAGGCGCCGTAGCTGTCGTCGTGCGCCCGCCGGGGATTACGGGACAGCCCTTAGCCCCGCGGTAATTCGTTCGACGTGCCCGGGGCGGTCCGGCAGGATCAGGGGCATGTCCCGGTACGCCTTCCCCGCAGCGCCGTCCGCAGTCGCGGACGCGCCGAAGGCTGCCGCTTTCCTCTTCGAGGCATTCGAGGCGTTCAAGGCGCCCGAGACCCTCGCAGTCCTCGAGGCAACCGCCTTCGCCGCATTCGACGGCGCACGAAGCTGACCCTTCCCGGATCGTCCGGCGGACCCCACAGGGGGAGGGTCGGTTCGTTCCAGGGGTCCCGTCTCCAGCTTCGGAAGCACTCGGGAAGACATCATGGCCAAGACGGCCTTCGTGCGCACCAAGCCGCACCTCAACATCGGCACCATGGGTCACGTCGACCACGGCAAGACCACCCTCACCGCTGCCATCACCAAAGTGCTGGCCGAGCGCGGCGGCGCCTCCTTCGTGCCGTTCGACCGCATCGACCGGGCCCCCGAGGAGGCCCGGCGCGGCATCACCATCAACCTCACGCACGTCGAGTACGAGACCGACACCCGGCACTACGCCCACGTTGACATGCCCGGGCACGCCGACTACGTCAAGAACATGGTCACCGGCGCCGCGCAGCTCGACGGGGCGATCCTCGTCGTCTCCGCGCTCGACGGGGTCATGCCACAGACCGCCGAGCACGTGCTCCTCGCCCGGCAAGTCGGCGTCGACCACATCGTCGTCGCGCTCAACAAGGCCGACGCCGGGGACCCCGAGCTCACCGACCTGGTCGAGCTCGAGGTCCGCGAGCTGCTCACCGCCAACGGGTACGGCGGGGACGCCGCTCCGGTCGTACGGGTCTCCGGACTCGGCGCGCTGGAGGGCGACCCGCGCTGGACCGGGGCGATCGAGGCGCTGCTCGACGCCGTGGACACGTACGTGCCGATGCCGGTGCGGTACACCGACGCGCCGTTCCTGCTGCCGGTGGAGAACGTCCTGACCATCACCGGACGCGGGACGGTCGTGACCGGCGCCGTCGAGCGCGGGAGCGTCCGCACGGGCGACCGCGTGAGCGTCCTCGGCGGCGACGGCGAGCCCGTCGAGACCGTGGTGACCGGCCTGGAGACCTTCGGGAAGCCGATGGAGTCCGCCGAGGCCGGGGACAACGTCGCACTGCTGCTGCGCGGGGTGCCGCGGGACGGCGTACGCCGCGGGCAGGTGGTCGCCGCGCCCGGGAGCGTCGTGCCCAGGCGCCGCTTCACCGCGCAGGTGTACGTGCTGTCCGCGCGGGAGGGCGGGCGTACGACACCGCTGGCGTCGGGGTACCGGCCGCAGTTCTACATCCGCACCGCCGACGTGGTGGGGGACGTGGACCTGGGCGAGGCGGGGCTCGCCCGGCCGGGCCAGACGGTCGCGATGACCGTCGAGCTCGGTCGCGACGTGCCGCTGGAGGCGGGGCTCGGCTTCGCGATCCGTGAGGGCGGGCGGACCGTCGGCGCGGGGACGGTCACGGCCGTCCTCGACTGAACCGCCGCCCGCGGCGGCGACCCTGCCGTGGTGGCGGCGGTCCGGTTGCGCCAGACTGCCGTCACCACGGGCGTGCGATGAAGGGGTGGGCCGGGATGGGCGGCGACGGTACGGCACTGGTGCTGGGCGGTGGAGGACTCACCGGCATCGGCTGGGAGTCCGGGATCCTGTACGGGCTCGCGCAGGCGGGCGTGGACCTGGCCGCGGCCGACCTCGTCGTCGGCACCTCGGCGGGCTCGGTGGTGGGCGCCCAGCTCACCTCCGGGCTGCTCACCCCGCAGGAGCTGTACGAGCGCCAGCTCGGCGACCCCGCCGGCGAGGCCGTGGCCCGGTTCGGGGCGGGGCTCTTCGCCCGCTACGCCGTCGCGATGGCGCGTTCGCGGGACCCGGAGAGCTACCGCAAGCGGGTCGGCGCCCTCGCGCTGGCCGCCGACACCGGCGGGGAGGCGGAGCGGCGCAAGGTGCTGGAGGCCCGGCTCGTCTCGCACGAGTGGCCCGAGCGCAGGCTCGTCGTCACCGCCGTCGACGCGCTCACCGGAGACCTCGCGGCCTTTGACCGGGAGAGCGGGGCGGGGCTGGTCGACGCGGTCTCGGCGAGCTGCGCGGTGCCCGGGGTGTGGCCGCCGGTCACCGTGGGCGGACGCCGGTTCATCGACGGCGGGGTCCGGTCGGCGACCAACGCCGACCTGGCCTCCGGCTGTGCGCGGGTGGTGATCCTCGCGCCGTTGGCGCTCGGATCCGGGCTCGTCCCCTCACCGGCCGCCCAGGCGGCGCGGTTGCGGGAGGCGGGGGCACGGGTGCTGCTGATCACCCCGTCCGCGCAGGCCCGCAAGGCCTTCGGGCGCAATGTCCTGGACCCGGCGCGGCGGGCCCCGGCGGCGCAGGCCGGGCTCGCGCAGGCGGCGGAGCACGCCGCCGAGGCGGCCGCCGTCTGGGCGGCCTGACGTACTGCTTGCCGGACAATGGTGCGGTGAGCGACGAACAGATCCCGGTCGTCCGGGTCGTGGGCCAGGGCACCGCCAAGCTGATGCCGGACGTCGACCGGGAGCGGGCCTGGCTGCTGACCGTCGACGGCGCACCGCAGTCGTACGTGGACCTCGACGATCCCGAGCACCTGGAGTTCGAGTACGTACGCCGGCTCGCGCACGTCCTGGACTGCGTGGCGCAGCCCGGGACCGCGCTGGACGTGCTGCACCTCGGCGGGGGCGCGCTGACGCTGCCCCGGTACGCGGCGGCGACCCGGCCGGGCTCCCGGCAGGCGGTCGTGGAGTTCGACGCAGGGCTGGTGGAGCTGGTGGCGGAGCACCTGCCGCTGCCGGCCGGGTCGGGTGTCACGGTGCACGCCGCCGATGCGCGGGCCTGGTTGGAGGGCGCGGCCGCCGACAGTGCGGACGTCCTGGTCGCCGACGTGTTCGGCGGCTCGCGGGTACCGGCGCAGCTGACCTCCGTGGAGTACGCGCGGGAGGCCGCCCGGGTGCTGCGGCCGGGCGGGGTCTACGCGGCGAACCTGGCCGACGGGGCGCCGTTCGGCTTCCTGCGGGCCCAGCTCGCCAACTTCGGTGCCCTGTTCGGGCAGCTCGCGCTCGTCGCGGAGCCGGGTGTGCTGCGCGGGCGGCGGTTCGGGAACGCGGTGCTGCTCGCCTCGGACGCGGAGCTGCCGGTGGCCGCGCTGTCGCGGCTGTGCGCGGCGGACGCGTTCCCCGCGCGGGTCGAGGAGGGGGCGGCGCTGGCCCGGTTCATGAAGGGGGCGGTGCCGGTCGGGGACGTGGACGCCGTTGCCTCGCCGGAGCCGCCGGAGGGCGCGTTCAGCCTGGGCTGACCTTGGTGGACGCGGCCGCCGGGTCGGGAGGTGCGGCGGCCGGGACCGAGGAGGCCTTCGGGGGCGAGGGCTTGCGGGTCAGCCGGCGCACGTCCGGGACGAAGAGGACCGCCGCGGTGCCCAGTACGACCAGCGTGGCGCAGCCCCACAGGGCCGAGGTGCGGCCGAAGGCCGACTCGACCGGGCCCGCGACGGCGGTGGCCAGCGGGAGCATCGACACCGAGCCGAACCAGTCGTATGCGGAGACCCGGGAGAACTTCTCCTCCGGGATCTCCTGGTGCATGGTCGTCATCCAGTTCACGCCGAACACCTCGACGGCCGTGCCGCTGACGAACATCACCGCGCACAGGCCCCACACCGGCAGCGGGACCGCCAGCCCTGCGGACGGCAGCGCCAGCGGGAACACGCACAGGGTGCCGACCAGCAGCAGTCGGCGCGGTTTCCACGCCACCATCAGGAGGGCCCCGGCGATGGTGCCGATGCCGAAGAAGGCCAGCGCCAGCCCCCAGGGGGCGGGCCCGCCCAGCCGGTCGCGGGCGACGAGCGGACCGTAGACCGCCTCGGCCGCACCGACGACGGCGACGACCACGGAGAACTGGAGCACGATGCTCCACAGCCAGGGCCGGGTCCGGAACTCCACCCAGCCCTCGCGCAGGTCGGCCAGCAGGCCGCCCCCGGGAGCCCGGTCGGGGACGTGGCCGACGTCCAGGAAGGCGCGGAGGGCTCCGGCCAGTGCGAACGCGGCGGCGTCCACGGCCAGGACCCAGCCGGGGCCGATCGCGGCGATCATGGCCCCGCCGAGGGCCGCCCCGCCGATGCCGGCGCCGTTCATGGCCATCCGGAAGAGCGCGAAGGCGCGGTTGGCGTGCTCGCCGGAGACGCTGGAGAGCAGCATGCCCTCGGCGGCCGGGTTGAAGAAGGCCGTACCGGTGCCGCAGAGCGCGGTGAGCAGCATCATCTGCCACAGCTGCGGATGCCCGGTCAGGACGAGCACGGCGAAGGCCGCCTGCGAGACGCAGTTGAGGGCGTTGGCCGCCACCATCACGCGGTGCCGGGGCAGCCGGTCGGCGAGGGCGCCGCCGATGAGCAGGAAGAGGACGAGCGGGAGCGTGCGGGCCGCGGCCACCAGGCCGACGTCGCCGCCGGATCCACCCGCCTCCAGGACGGCGAAGGCCGACGCGATGAGCGCTCCGTGGCTGCCGAGGTTCGTCACGACCGCGGCACCCGTCAGCAGGGTGTAGTTGCGGCCGGCCCAGGCGGGCCGGCGGCGGTGTGCGGTCGTACAGGACGGGGTGGTGGGGGGAGAGCTCACCCCCGGACTATCCACGCCCCGGGCCGGGAATCCAAACGGATTACGGCCCGGGGCGCGGGGTGGAACGGATGGTGCGAACAGGCGGATCGCGGACAGGCGGATCGGTGACGTGTGACCTGTGTGTCAGCTGTTGCTTGCGGTGCCGTTCAGGCGCACCGAGCTGAGGATCTTGTCCATCGTCTCCTGGGGGACCTCGCCCTGGACGCCCGCGGCGGCGAAGAGGACCCAGCTGGAGAAGTCACCGTTCGCGGTCTTGAAGCTGAACGCGATCGACTTGCCGTCCGAGGAGCACTTGTTCTCCTTGGGCACTCCGGTGGCCGTGGCGGTCGCCATGTGGCCCTTGAGCCCGGAGGAGGTGGTGTACTCCTTGGGGTCCGAGACCTTGACGGTGCCCTTCGGCGCCTTCTGTGCGAACGCCGCGAACGCCCAGTTGCCGGCCTCGTTCTTCACGGCTTCGGCCGTGTCCTTGGCGCCCTGGCCGCCCTTGGTGCCGGTGCCGGCGAGCTCGCTCGACTCCTCGCGGCCGTCCTTGTTGGAGTCGATCTTGCACCAGTCCGGCTTGAGGAAGGCGGGCGCGGAGAAGCTGACGATCGGCTTGCCGTCGTTCTTGACCGAGTCCTCGAAGCCGGCGATGACGCCGGCGCTCGACACCTCCCACTCCGGGGGGACGTCGAAGGCGGTGCCGTACTTGGGGTTGACGACGACCTTCCAGCCCGGGATCACCGGCTTGACGTCGCCGCCGGCGCGCGGGTTGGCGCCGGGCGAGGCGGGGGCCTCGGAGGTGGCGGGGGCCGAGGAGGCGGTGGCGGGCTTGTTGTCGGCCTCGTCGTTCTTCTTGTCGTCCCGGGTCAGGACGAACGCGCCGGTGGCGGCCGCCACCACGACGACCGCGGCCGCCGCGACGATGGCCACGGTCTTGGTCGCGTACGGGCTGCCGCCGCCCTGCGGCGGCACGGCCTGCTGGGGCTGGCCCCACGGCTGGACCGGCGGGGGCGTCTGGTAGCCCGCCTGCGGGTATCCGTAGCCGGGCTGCTGCTGGTAGGGGTTCGGCTGCTGCCCCGGCTGTCCCGGCTGCTGCTGGTACGGGTTCTGATGCGCGTCCTGAGGGTTCTGTTCTCCCCCGGGCGGCTGCTGCTGTCCTGGCCACATGGCCGGTAACGATAGTGGGAGTCGGTGTCGGGAGGCACGTCCGCCCCGTGTGAAGGTCTGGCCAAGGGTGTCTACTCGCGGGTAACATCGCGTTCCATGAGCGCAGACCAGATGAACGTGGGCGAACTGCTCGCCGCTACGGTGCCGATGGCCCGGACCCTGAACCTCCAGTTCCTGGAGACCACCCCCGAGCGTGCGGTCGTCCGGCTGCCGGACCAGCCCGACTACCACAACCACGTGGGCGGCCCGCACGCCGGAGCCATGTTCACCCTCGCCGAGTCCGCGAGCGGCGCGATCGTCCTGGCCGCCTTCGGTGACCAGCTCTCGCGCGCCGTGCCCCTCGCGGTCAAGGCGGAGATCGGCTACAAGAAGCTCGCCAAGGGCGTCGTGACGGCCACCGCCACCCTCGGCCGCCCGGCCGCCGAGGTCGTCGCCGAACTCGACGCGGGCGGCCGCCCGGAGTTCCCCGTCACCATCGCCATCCAGCGCGAGGACGAGGCCGTGACGGGCGAGATGACGGTCGTCTGGACGCTGCGCCCGAACGCGTAGTCGGGCGACGCCGCCCCGGTCACGCCCGCGGCCGGTGCGCCGCCCGAGCCGCCCGGGGCCGAGCCGCCGGTCGTGGACCCGCCCGGGACGAGGGAGAACCCTCGTCCCGGGCGGGTTCCGTGTTTTCCGGCGGCGCCGTGCGGTGGGCGGTGCGGCGCGGTGTGCCCGGGCGGCGGGGTGTGCCGCCGACACCGGGGCGGAGACGGGAAGTTGCCTCCGGCTGCGGTCGGGGGCGGGGGAGGCTAGAGTCCCCGTCCGACGATCAGGAGGTGGCCGTGGCCAAGGTCGACATCAGTCTCGACGCCGAGCTCGTGGTGGAGGTGATGGTCCTCGCCGGGATCGGTTCGCCCCAGGACGCCGTGGAGGCCGTCGTACGGGACTACATCGCGCGCGGGCACCGCACCGAGGCGCGCGTCCAGGCACAGGACGGGCCCCGCCGCGACGCCGACGTCCTGGAGCCGCCGCCGCAGGGCTGAACCTCGGCGCAGCGGTGGCGCGTCTGAGCGGACGCGGGCGGGCCGGCGGCGCACAGTGGGCGCGGGAGCGGTCCGGCGCGGGCCGCTCCCGCCGACCGGAGCCGCAGGGAGCGCCATGAGCGAGGCCGTGTCCAGACGCTGCGCGATGCGGCTGCTCGGGGCGATGGGGGTCGCCCTGGGAACGGGCGGCTGCGTGGCCGCGGTGCCGCCCGGCGGGCTCCCCCGTACGGCCCCGGCGACCGCAGCAGCCGCCCCGGCCGAGGCCCCGCCCGGCGCCACCGCCCGGATCGACGCCCTCCTGGAACGGCTCACCCTCGAGGAGAAGACCACCCTGCTGCACGGCGGCCGGGATCCGGCCCCGCTCGGCCAGGCCGGTTACCTGCCCGGCGTACCGCGCCTCGGCATCCCGGCGCTGCGGCTCGCCGACGGGCCCGCCGGGGTACGGGTCGCCGAGCCGGCGACCGCACTGCCCGCGCCCGTGATGCTGGCCTCCGCCTTCGACCCGGCGCTGGCCCGCGAGTACGGCAGGGTCGTCGGCCGCGAGGGCCGGGCGCTCGGCCAGGACGTGCTGCTGTCCCCCATGGCCAACCTGATCCGCACCCCCTACGCCGGGCGGAACTTCGAGACCTTCGCAGAGGATCCGCGCCTCACGGCGGACCTCGTCGCGGAGATGGTCCGCGGCATCCAGGACGAAGGGCTCATCGCCACCGTCAAGCACTTCGCCCTGGGCAACCAGGAGCAGGGCCGCGACACCGTCGACGTCGTGGCCGCCGAACAGACCCTGCACGAGACGGAGCTGCGCGGCTTCGAGGCCGCCGTCGGCGCCGGCGCGGGCGCGGTGATGGGCGCGTACAACAAGGTCAACGGCACGTACGCCTGCGAGAACAAACCGCTGCTCGACGAACTGCTGCGCGGGCAGTGGGGGTTCGGCGGCTGGGTGATGTCCGACTGGGACGCGGCGCACAGCACCGTCGCCGCCATCGGCGCTGGCCTCGACATGGAGATGCCCGGCGGCACGCACTTCGGCGGCCCGCTGCAGGAGGCCGTGCGCGGCGGCTCCGTCCGCGTGGACGCCGTGGACCTGGCGGTACGCCGGATCCTGGCCACCATGGACCGCTTCGGGCTGCTGGCGGCGCACCCGCCGGCCCGGCCCGCCCGGGACGCAGCCGCCGGCGCCCGGGTCGCCCGCCGGGTCGCCACGGCGGGCGCGGTGCTGTTGCACAACGAGCACGCCACCCTGCCGCTGACCGGCGCCGCTGCCCGCTCCATCGCCGTGATCGGACCCACGGGGCAGGTGCCCTTCGTCAGCGGGGGCGGCAGCGCGCACGTGGTCCCCGACAAGGCGCTCTCCCCGCTCGACGCGATCCGGCAGCGCGCCGGGAACGGCAGTACGGTGCGCCACGCCCTCGGCGAGGACGTGTACGGCCGCCCGCTCCCGGCGAACCTGCTCACCCCGGCGGCCGGGCTCGACGACCGGCGGGTGGAGGCCGGGCGGAACTGGAGCCACGAGGGCGAGTTCACGCTCGCCGCGGACGACGAGTGGACGCTGCTCGTCCACTACGCCGGGAAGCGGCCGAGCGTGCGTCTCGACGGCGAGGAGCTGTTCCCCGTCCGGCAGGGCGTGGCCGAGTACTTCGCGGGCGGACTCCTCGGCAGGGCGCCCGACGGGCTCGCCGTCCGCCGCCGCACCCTCGCCCTGACGGCGGGAACCCACCGGCTCGCCGTCTTCGCCGAGGGCGGGGACAAGGGCGGGCGGTTCCGGCTGCGGCACACCACGAAGGCGACCCGGGCCGCCGATCTCGCCGAGGCCGTGAAGACCGCCGCGGCGGCGCGCAGCGTCGTGCTGTTCGCCTACGAGGACGCCACCGAGGGCAGCGACCGGACCTCGCTGGGCCTGCCGGGCGGGCAGGCGCGGCTGATCGAGGCGGTCGCCGCCGCGAACCCCCGTACCACGGTCGTGCTCAACACCTCCTCCAGTACGACCATGCCGTGGCTCTCCCGCACCGGAGCGGTCCTCCAGATGTACTACCCGGGCCAGGAGGGGGCCGCAGCCACCGCCGACATCCTCTTCGGGGACGTGGACCCGGGCGGCCGGCTCACCCAGACCTTCCCGGCCGACGAGCACGCGACCCCGGTCGCCGGCGACCCGCTGCGCTACCCGGGGGTGGGCGGCCGGCAGGAGTACACCGAGGGCATCCACGTCGGCCACCGCTGGTACGACGCGCAGCAGGTGGTCCCGCTGTTCCCGTTCGGGCACGGGCTCTCGTACACGACGTGGGAGTACGAGAAGCTCAGCGTCCGGCCGGGGCGCGACGGGCTGCGCGTGGAGTTCACGGTCCGCAACACCGGGCGCCGCAAGGGCACCGAGGTGGCCCAGGTGTACGTCGGCCCCTCCGCGGAGCTGAAGCTCGACCAGCCGGTGCGCGCGCTGGCCGGCTACCGGCGGCTCACCCTGGGGCCGGGCGAGGCGCAGCAGGTGGTCCTCGACGTCGACGCCCGCACGCTGTCGTCCTGGGATCCCGAACGGCACGCCTGGGTGCTGGGTTCAGGCCGTCGTGAAGTGTTCGCGGGCCGTTCCTCCCGCGAACTCCACCTGACGGCAAAGGCTGTGGTCAAGAGCAGATAGGCTGCCCGTTCGGCGTGTCACAGGGGACGCGCCGCCGCGATACGGGAGGACGTACCGGTGCACATCCAGGAATGGCTGGAGACGATTCCGGCGGTCAGCATCTATCTCCTGGTGGGTCTGGTCATCGGGCTCGAGAGCCTCGGCATCCCGCTGCCGGGGGAGATCATCCTGGTCAGCTCGGCACTGCTGGCCTCGCAGCACGGCGAGATCGACCCCGTGGTCCTGGGGGTCTGCGCGTCCACCGGGGCGATCGTCGGCGACTCGATCGGCTACGCGATCGGGCGCAGGGGCGGCAAGCCGCTGCTGGACCGGCTCGGCCGGCGCTTCCCCAAGCACTTCGGGCCGGACCACGTGGCCCAGGCGGAGCGCGCCTTCGACCGGTGGGGGATGTGGGCCGTCTTCTTCGGGCGGTTCGTCGCGCTTCTGCGGATCTTCGCCGGTCCGCTCGCAGGCGTGCTGCACATGCCGTACTGGCGGTTCCTGGTCGCGAACATCCTCGGCGGCATCCTCTGGGCGGGCGGCACCACGGCCGTCATCTACTCGATCGGCATCGTCGCGGAGCCCTGGCTGAAGGGTTTCTCCTGGGTCGCGCTGGTGCTGGCGCTGGTCATCGGCCTCACCGTGACGCTCGTGCTCCGCAGCCGCATGAAGAAGGCGGCTGCGGCCGCCTCGGAGACGGCGGCCGCCGCGGCCGAGTAGCCGGCCGCGGGGCGCAGGTCGTCGCGTACGGCTACTGCGGGGGCTGGACGGCGGCGCGGTGCTGCTCGGCCAGGTCCGCGTACATCAGGGCGTTGACCTTGATGCCCTCGCGCTCCTCGTCGGTCAGCTCGCGCCGCACCTTGGCCGGCACGCCCGCGACCAGCGAACCGGGCGGGACCACCATGCCCTGCGGGACCAGCGCCTGCGCGGCCACCAGTGAACCGGCACCGATCACGGCACCGTTGAGGACGGTGGCGCCCATGCCGATGAGGCAGTCGTCCTCGACGGTGCAGCCGTGCACCACGGCGTTGTGGCCGATGGAGACGCGCTCGCCGATCGAGACCGGGAACCCGGGGTCGACGTGCAGCGTGCAGTTGTCCTGCACGTTGCTGTCCGCGCCGAGCGTGATCGGGCCGCAATCGGCGCGCAGCACCGCCGAGTACCAGATGCTCGCGCCCGGGGCCATCGTGACGTCGCCGATCACGACCGAGGTGGGCGCGGTGAAGGCCGTGGGGTCGATCTGCGGGCTCTTGCCGCCCACGCCCGCGACGAGTGCCTGGCCCCGGTCCGCGTGATACGTCATGTTCTCTTCCTCAGTCCTGTGTGCTGGAGTGGCCTGCGTGTCGCGCTACCGGCACGGTAGGGCACGGGTCCGGCCCGACCGGCGATGGGGTGAAGATCACGGCGCGCTCCGGGTGCCCGGCGCGTTACGGTGGCCCGGTGCCGAAGAACCAGAACACGTTCTCATCCCTGACGGCCCTGCGCCGCAGACTCGCCAACCGCGCGGTCCACGCCGGCTGGCGCTGGATGCAGCAGGCCGGTGCGGTCACCGCGCAGACCCCGGGGCGGCTGCGCTTCGGCGCGATCGGGCACGGCACGCGCCTCGCCTTCCCCCAGGGCACGGTCTTCGGCGAGCCGTGGATCCGGCTCGGCGAGCACTGCATCATCGCCGAGCAGGTCACGCTGACCGCCGGGATGATGCCCGGCCTGGACCTCGGCACCGAGCCGGTGCTGGTCCTCGGCAACGGCGTGGTGCTCGGCCGGGACACGCACGTCATCGCCGACACCCGGATCACCATCGGGGACGACACCTTCTGCGGGCCCGGGGTCTACATCACCTCCACCAACCACAGCTACGACGATCCGCACGAGCCCGTCGGCAAGCAGTGGCCGCGCAGTGCACCGGTGGAGATAGGCCCCGGCTGCTGGCTCGGCACGGGCGCGGTGATCCTCCCGGGGGCTCGGCTGGGGCGCAACGTGGTGGTGGCCGCGGGGGCCGTCGTACGGGGAGAGGTGCCGGACCACGCCGTGGTGGCCGGGGCGCCCGCGCGGATCGTCCGCCGGTGGCAGCCGGAGACGGGCTGGCAGCCGCCGCTGCGGACCCCGGCGCCCGTACCGATCCCGGACGGGGTGACGCCGGAGCAGCTCCGCGCGGTGGCGCAGCTGGCGGAGGCCGAACAGCGTTCCGCCGACGCGGCCGCGGAACCCGCCTGATCCTGTCCCCCCTGCCCCGGCACAACCCCGGGCGACGCCCCGGGCGTGCGCATCGCCACACTGCCGAGCCGGCCCCGGCCGTCCCGGTCCCGCCCTTCGACGGCGCGCAGCGGCCGGCTACAGCGCCGGGATCTCGATGGCCGGGCAGCGGTCCATCACCATGTCCAGGCCGGCCTCGCGGGTGCGCGCGAAGGCCTCGTCGTCGATCACGCCCAGCTGGAACCAGACGGCCTGCGCGCCGACGGCCACGGCCTCGTCGGCGACCGCCCCGGCGAGCGAGCTGTTCACGAAGACGTCCACCACGTCCACCTTGAACGGGATCTCCTCCAGCGATGCGTAGCCCTGCTCGCCGTGGACCGTCTCCGCCTTCGGGTGCACGGGGACCACCCGCTTGCCGAACCGCTGGAGCGTGCGCGCCACCCCGTAGGCCGCCCGGTCCCGGTTGTTGGACAGGCCCACCACGGCCCAGGTGTCGCCGAGCTCGGTGAGGATCTTGCGGATGGTTGCCGGGTCGCCGTACACGGGTGCCGCCTCCTGTTGCCTTCCGGGCGCGGTCCGGTGCTCCGGGCCGCACTCGTGATCAACCGAAAGGACACGTGTCCGATTCCCCGTAGGGTGGAGCGGTGAAGTCGGACCAGTACGTGACGGTGGCCCGTGAGGGCGTGCACGAGTCGGAGATCAACCGCTCGCGCTTCCTGTGCTCGCTCGCGCCCGCCGCGACCGAGCAGGAGGCGCAGGAGTTCATCGCGCGCATCCGCAAGGAGCACCCCACCGCCACGCACAACTGCTTCGCGTACGTCATCGGGGCCGACGCCTCCGTCCAGAAGGCCAGCGACGACGGCGAGCCCGGCGGCACCGCCGGGGTGCCCATGCTGCAGATGCTGATGCGCCGCGACATCCGGTACGCGGTGGCCGTCGTCACCCGCTACTACGGCGGCGTCAAGCTCGGCGCCGGCGGCCTGATCCGGGCCTACGGCGGCGTCGTCGGCGAGGCCCTGGACGAGCTCGGCACCGTCACCCGCCGGCGCTACCGGCTGGCCACCGTCACCGTGGACCACCAGCGGGCCGGCAAGACCCAGAACGACCTGCGCTCCACCGGCCGGACCGTGGTGGACCTGCGCTACGGGGCCGCCGTCGAGATCGAGGTCGCCCTCCCGGAGGCGGACCTGCCCGCCTTCGAGGCCTGGCTCGCCGACAGTACGGCGGGCAGCGCCACCCTCACCCTCGGCGGGGAGACGTACGCGTCCTGAGGACGAGCCTTTGCGGACGAGTCCTGGGGGCCCCGGCGACGCGTTAGCGTAGAGGGGCTCAGCGAGCGGGAGACGACCGGGACGACCAGGGGGACGGAAGAAACATGTGCGGCGAGACGTCCGGCGGGACCGGCGAGTGAGGCTCCTGCACACCTCCGACTGGCATCTCGGCCGGTCCTTCCACCGCGTGAACCTGCTCGGGGCCCAGGCCGCCTTCATCGACCACCTGGTCGAGACCGTCCGCGAGCACGAGGTCGACGCCGTCCTCGTCGCCGGTGACGTCTACGACCGGGCCGTGCCCCCGCTGCCCGCCGTCGAGCTGTACGACCGGGCCCTGCACCGGCTCGCCGACCTGGGCGTGCCCACGGTGATGATCTCCGGGAACCACGACTCCGCCCGCCGGCTCGGCGTCGGCGCAGGACTCATCGGCCGGGCCGGGATCCACCTGCGGACCGACCCCGGGGGCTGCGCCGATCCCGTGGTGCTGGCCGACGTACACGGTGAGGTGGCGCTGTACGGACTGCCGTACCTGGAGCCCGCCCTGGTGAAGGACCGGTTCGGCGCGGAGAAGGTGAGCCACGAGGCCGTGCTGGGCGCGGCCATGGACCTGGTCCGGGCCGATCTCGCCGCGCGCGCCCCCGGCACCCGCTCCGTCGTCCTCGCCCATGCCTTCGTCACCGGCGGGCAGGCCAGTGACAGCGAGCGCGACATCGCCGTCGGCGGGGTCGAGGCCGTGCCCGCCGCCGTCTTCGACGGCGTCGACTACGCAGCCCTCGGCCACCTCCACGGCTGCCAGACGATCAACGAACGGGTGCGCTACTCCGGTTCCCCGCTCGCCTACTCCTTCTCCGAGGCCGACCACCGCAAGACCATGTGGCTGGTCGAACTCGACCCGGCCGGGGAGATCACCGCCGAGCGCATCGAGACCCCCGTGCCGCGGCCGCTCGCCCGGATCCGGGGGCGACTCGACGAGCTGCTCGAGGAGGCGTCGTACGCCGCGTACGAGGACTCCTGGATCGAGGCCACCCTCACCGACCCGGTCCGGCCCGAGGACCCCATGGCCCGGCTCGCCGGCCGCTTCCCGCACACCCTCAGCCTCGCCTTCGACCCCGAGGGCCGCGAGGAGGACGGCGGGACCTCGTACGCCCAGCGCCTCAAGGGGCGCAGCGACCAGGAGATCGCCGAGGACTTCGTCGCCCACGTGCGCGGCGGCGGCGTCGCCGACGAGGCGGAACGGGCCGTGCTGCAGGACGCCTTCGAGGACGTACGGGCGGGCGACGGCCGGCAGGAGACCCACCGATGAGGCTGCACCGGCTCAGGATCACCGCCTTCGGGCCCTTCGCCGAACCCCAGGAGATCGACTTCGACGCGCTCTCCGGCGCCGGGATCTTCCTGCTGCACGGTCCCACCGGCGCGGGCAAGACCTCCGTCCTCGACGCCGTCTGCTACGCCCTGTACGGATCGGTGCCCGGCCCCCGCCAGGCCCCGGGCACCAGCCTGCGCAGCGACCACGCCGACGCCGGGACGCCGACCGAGGTCACCCTCGAACTCACCGCGGGCGGGCGGCGCCTGGAGATCAGCCGGCGCCCCGAGCAGGACCGGCCGAAGAAGCGCGGCACCGGCACCACCAAGGACAAGGCGCAGAGCTGGCTGCGCGAGTACGACGGGGAACGGTGGCAGGCGCTCAGCCGTTCCCACCAGGAGATCGGCGAGGAGATCGAGCAGCTGCTCGGCATGAGCCGCGAGCAGTTCTGCCAGGTCGTGCTGTTGCCGCAGGGCGAGTTCGCCAAGTTCCTGCGGGCCGACGAGGTGGCGCGGGGTCGGCTGCTGGGCCGGCTCTTCGACACCCGCCGGTTCGCCGCCGTCGAGACCCTGCTCGCCGAGCGCCGCCGCGCCGCCGAGGCCAAGGTGCGTGCCGGCGACGAGAAGGTGCTCGGCACCGCCCAGCGGCTCGCCCAGGCCGCGGGGGACAGCGCCGACCTGCGCGCCTGGCCGCTGCCCGGGCACCAGCCCGGTGACCCCGGGCTGGCCGGGGCGATCCGGGCCTGGGCGGCCGTCGCCCGCTGCGCGGCCCGGGAGCGGCTGACCGTCGCCGAGTACGCGCTGGCCGCCGTCGAAAGCCGGCACGCCGCCGCCCGGCGGGCCGCCGAGGAGGCGCGGGAGCTCGACCGCCTCCAGCGCCGGCACGCCGAGACGGCCCGCCGCGCCGCCCTGCTCGCCGAGGCGGAGCCCGAGCGCGACCGGGTCCGCGCCCTGCTGGACCGGGCCCGCCGGGGCGCCCTGGTGGCCCCGGCCCTGGAGCTGCGCGGAGCCGCGTCCGCAGCCCACCTGTCCGCCGCCCACGCGGAGGCGGCCGCCCGGGCGGAGCTCCCGGCAGCCCTCGCCGAGGCGGGCACCGAGCAGCTGTCCGCCGTCGAGCAGCGGCTGCGCGAGGACCTCGGCGCGCTCGGCGCCGCCCAGCGGTCCGAGCAGCGCAGCGCCGAGATCGGCCGCGAGCGGGCCACCCTGGAACGCGAGGCCCGCGACGCCGAGGAGCAGCTGCGGGAGTCCGCCGACTGGCTCGCCCGCTGGGAGGCCACCCGGACCGCGCTGACGGAGCGGGTGGACGCCGCACAGCAGGCCGCGACGCTGGCAGAGCAGCTCGCGGGACGGCTGGAGCCGGCCCGGATGCAGCTGACGGCATCCCAGCGCCGGGACGCGCTGGACGGTGATGCGCAGCGCGCCGAGGGCGAACTGCTCTCCGTGCGCGAGGAGTCGACCGCCGCCCGGGAGCGCTGGCTGGAGCTCAAGGAGACCCGGCTGCGCGGGATCGCCGCCGAGCTCGCCCAGGCGCTGGTGGCGGGGGAGGCGTGCGCGGTGTGCGGATCGGCGGAGCATCCCGCTCCGGCGCGCCCGGCCCCCGGGCACGTGGACCGGGCCGCCGAGGACGCCGCCCACGCCCGCTACGAGCAGGCCGAGGAGCGCAGGGCCGCGGTCGAGCGGAAACTCGCCGCCGTCCGGGAAGCCCGGGCCGAGGCCGCGGCCGCCGCCGGGGAGGCCACCACCGGTGAACTCCTCGCGCTGACCTCCGACCTCAGCTCCCGGCACGCCGCCGCCCATGCCGCTGCCGCCGGACTGCACGCCGCCCGGGAGCGGCTGGCCCGCGCCGAGCGCGAGCACGCCGTACGCAGCTCCGACCGGCTCGACGCCGAGCGCCGCTCCGCCGCCCGGGCCACCCTGCGCGACTCCCTGGACCAGGAACGGGCCAAGCTGGAGGCCGAACTGGCCCTCGTCCGGGGGGATGCGCCCACGGTCGCCGCTCGCGCCAGGCTCCTGGAGGAGCGGGTACGGATGGTCACCCGGGCGGCCGCCACGCTGCGCCGGGCCGAGGACACCGCTGCCCGGCTGAAGGAGGCCGACGCCCAGCTCGCCGACGCCGCCTTCAAGGCGGGGTTCGACACCGTCGAGGCCGCCGCCGACGCGGTTCTTCCGGACTACGAACGCACCGCGCTCCAACGGAGGCTGGACGCCTGGCAGGCGGAGGAGGCCATGCTGGCGGACCGCCGCGGCGAGACCGACACCGTCGCCGCCGCGACGCTGCCCCCGGCCGCGCCGGATGCCGCCGAGGCGTACGAAGCGCGGGCCGCGGCGAAGCTTCGTACGGCAGGGTCTGCCGTGGACGCGGCCCGGGTGCGCTGCGCGGAGCTGGACCGGCTCTCCCGCCAGGCGGAGCAGGAACTGAGGGCGCTCGGCCCGCTGCGCGAGGCGTACGACCGGGTGGCCCGGCTGGCCGGGCTCACCGCCGGCACCTCCGCCGACAACGAGCGCAAGATGCGGCTGGAGGCGTACGTCCTGGCCGCCCGGCTGGAGCAGGTCGCCGCCGCCGCGACGGTACGGCTGCTGCGGATG
The DNA here is from genome assembly GCF_041200175.1 of Streptomyces sp. R33. Lineage (NCBI taxonomy): Bacteria > Bacillati > Actinomycetota > Actinomycetes > Kitasatosporales > Streptomycetaceae > Streptomyces > Streptomyces sp. R33. The sequence continues at coordinate 7,060,975 of NZ_CP165727.1, forward strand.
TCGGGCGGCCGCTACACGCTCGTCCACTCCGATGCCAAGGCGAGCGGACGCGGACGCTCCGGCCTCGGGCTGCACGTGGTGGACGCCTGGACCGGCAGTGAACGGGACACCGCCACGCTGTCGGGCGGCGAGACCTTCTTCGCCTCGCTGGCCCTGGCCCTAGGCCTGGCCGACGTGGTCACCGACGAGGCGGGCGGCATGCGCCTGGACACCCTCTTCATCGACGAGGGCTTCGGCAGCCTGGACGACCAGGCGCTGGACGAGGTGCTCGACGTCCTGGACTCGCTGCGCGAACGGGACCGCAGCGTCGGCATCGTGAGCCACGTCGCCGACCTGCGGACCCGGGTGCAGGCACAGCTGGAGATCGTCAAACAGCGCGGCGGCTCGGTGGTGCGCCACCGCACGGCGTCGCTCACGGACTGAGCGCCGCCGTTGCCAAGCAGTGCTCACGGGCTGAGCGGGCGGCGGGACAGCGGCGAGGAGTACACGATGCTGGTGGTGACGGCGCCGAGGCCCGCGATCCGGCCCGCGACCTCCTCCAGATGCCCCATCGAGCGGGCGGCGACCTTGAGCACGAAACAGTCGTCGCCCGTGACGTGATGGGCCTCCAGGATCTCCGGCGTGGCTTCCAACAGGTCGTGGAACGGCTTGTAGTTGCCGTGCGGATAGCGCAGCCGGACCAGCGCCAGGATGGACTTGCCCAGCTTTTCCGGGTCCACCACGGCGGTGTACCCGGTGATCACGCCCGCCTCCTCCAGTCGGCGCACCCGCTCGGTGACCGCACTCGCGGACATGGAGACGGCGCGCGCGAGCTCGGCGAAGCTGGCCCGGCCGTCCTCCTGGAGGGCGGTCAGGATGCGCCAGTCGGTGGCGTCAGGGGAATAGTCGGTCATGGAGCAGATGTAGCAGGGGAATCCCCGGCTGAACAAGGGGAAGGCCGGGGAATGGCACTTCCCGAGATGATCAGCGCCTCGTAGATTCTGAGCCATGACGACGACACAGAACACCGCCGCCCCGGCCGCCGCCCCCGCTCCCGCCACCAACCCCGTGCTCCGGGTGGCCCCCGCGACCCCGGCCGCGGCGGCCGCGTACTTCGCCGCGAGCCTGGCCTTCCACGCGGACGTGTCCGATGTCGCCGCGGCCTTCAAGGCCCACCGCGAGCAGGGCGCCGAGCTCGGTTTCCAGCTGGTCGACTCCCGCTCCACCCCCGCCTGGGACCAGGCCCACGTGCCCGGCGCGGTCCACCTGCCGACCGCCCTGATCCCCGAGCAGGCCGAGCAGCTCCTCGACAAGAGCCTTCCCGTGGTCACGTACTGCTGGGGTCCCGGCTGCAACGGGGGCGCCCGCTCCGCCCTCGCCCTGGCCCAGCTCGGCTTCCAGGTCAAGGAGATGCTCGGCGGCATCGAGTACTGGATCCGCGAGGGCTTCGGGGTCGAGACCTGGCAGGGCAGCCAGCAGCGCGCCGAGGCGGACCCGCTGACCGCGCCGACCGACTCCGACGACTGCGGCTGCTGAGCCTGCGTGCGCGCCGGACGCCGTACGGGCCGCCCGCTCCCGCACAGGGGGAGCAGACGGCCCGTACGGCGTTCCGGCGCCGGGGTCAGAGCTTCGACAGCTCGTCCACCAGGTCGTCCAGGCCCAGCGAGCCCTGCGACAGCGCCGCCATGTGCCACGCCTTCAGGTCGAAGGAGTCGCCGTGCGCGGCGCGGGCGTTGTCCCGGCCGAGCAGCCAGGCCCGCTCGCCCAGCTTGTAGCCGATCGCCTGTCCCGGCATCGACAGGTAGCGGGTGACCTCGCTCTCGATGAAGTCCGCAGGCCGGCCGCTGTGCAGGCCGAAGAACTCCTGCGCCAGCTCCACCGTCCAGCGCTCGCCGGGGTGGAACGGCGAATCCGCCGGGATCTCCAGGCCCAGGTGCATGCCGATGTCCACGATGACGCGCGCGGCGCGCATCATCTGGCAGTCCAGGTAGCCCAGGCGCTGCTCGGCGTCCTTGAGGTAGCCCAGTTCGTCCATCAGGCGCTCCGCGTACAGCGCCCAGCCCTCGACGTTGGCGCTGACGAGGCCGACGCTGGCCTGGTAGCGGGAGAGCTGGTCCGCGACGTGCGTCCACTGCGCGAGCTGGAGGTGGTGGCCCGGGACGCCCTCGTGGTACCAGGTGGAGACCAGGTCGTACACCGGGAAGCGGGTCTGGCCCATCGTCGGCAGCCAGGTGCGCCCCGGGCGGGAGAAGTCCTCCGACGGGTTGGTGTAGTACGGGGCCGCCGCGCCACCCGGCGGGGCGATCATGGACTCCACCCGCTTCACGCGGTCGGCGAGCTCGAAGTGCGTGCCGTCGAGGTTCTGGATGGCCTCGTCCATGATGCCCTGCAGCCAGGCCTGGACCTCCTCGACGCCCTCGATGTGGGTGCCCTGCTCGTCGAGGTGCTTCAGTGCCTCCCAAGGGCCCGCGCCCGGCAGGATCTTGGCCGCCTCGGCCTTCATCTCGGCGAGCAGGCGGTGGTACTCCGACCAGCCGTAGGCGTACGCCTCGTCCAGGTCCAGGTCCGTGCCGTTGAAGTACCGCGACCAGCGGGCGTAACGCTCGCGGCCCACCGGGTCGCAGGCGCCGGCGACGGCGGGTGCGTACACGTCGCGCATCCAGTCGCGGAGCTCGGCCAGGGCCGCGGTCGCCCCGGCGGCCGCCTCCTCCAGCCCGGAGCGCAGCGACTCCGGGCCGCGGGACGCGAATTCGCCGAAGAAGGCCTCGCCGTCGCCGTCCTCGCCCACCCAGGTGGTGAGCTGGCCGATGAAGGTCCCGGTGGCGCGCGGGCCGCCGTACAGGCCGCGGTCCAGGCCGAGTCCGAGGCTCTCGCGGTAGCCGGCGAGGGCGGCGGGGACGGCCCGCAGCCGCTCGGTGATCGCCGCCCAGTCCTCGTCCGTGTCGGCCGGGGTCAGGGTGAAGACGTCGCGGACGGAGTGCGCGGGCGAGTGGATGTTGCTGACGGCCCGCAGGTCCTCGTCCGCCTCGTACACGGCGAGTTCAGCGGTGAGGCGCTCGCGCAGCAGGCGGGCGCAGCGGCGCTCGGCGTCGCTGTCCGCGCCGGGCAGCCGCTCGGCGGCGTCGAGGCGGGCGAGGGTGGAGCGGGACAGGTCGGCGGCGGCCGCGCGGCCGGCCGGGGAGAAGTCCGGGAGCCGGCTGGAGCTCGCGGCGACACCGAGATAGGTGCCCGTGATCGGATCGATGGCGATGAGGTCGTCGACATATGCGTCGGCGACCTGGCGGGGCAGCCGGGAGGCGCTGTCGCTGCGAAGGGTCTCTGACATGCGGCCATCTTCGTACGGCGGACCGCCCCGCGTCATCACCGTTCGCTGTCAGCCTCCTGACGTGCGCGGGAGCGGTGGACCGGGCCGCCGCTCCCGCGCCGTCAAGCGGGTCCGCCCGGGGGCGCCTTCACGCCGCCCGGCCGGATCCCGCCGGGCCGGGTTCAGCGCGGATGGTTCTGCTGCCCGTACGGGTGCTGCGCGCGGGGCAGTTCGTACGGGACGCGGGAGACGACCGGGGTGGCGTCCAGCCGGGCCGTGATCACGAGGGTGCCCTCCTCGATCTGGTAGTCGAGGGGGAGGCCGAGGCCGCGCATGGCCGCGACCATGCCGGTGTTGGCGGCCTGGGTGACGGCGTACACGCTGTCGCAGCCGGTCTCGACGGCCATCGCGATCAGGCGGCGCAGGAGCTCGGAGCCGATGCCGCGGCGCTGCCAGTCGTCCTCGATCAGGAGCGCGACCTCGGTCTCGTCCCCGTCCCACAGCAGGTGGCCGAGGGCGACGAGCTTGCCGGAGGCCGTGGTGGCGGCGAGGGTACGGCCGAAGCGGGGGCTCAGCAGGTGGCCGAGGTAGCGGTCGGCGTCGGCGACGGGCCCGTGGTAGCGCAGGCCCAGGGTGCGCTCGGAGCAGCGGTCGTGCATCGCGCGGGCGTCGGCGAGGTCGGAGGCGTCGGCGCGGCGCACGGTGATCTCGTTGCCCTCGGGCAGGGTCAGCACGTCCTGGCTGCGCGGGACGCGCGGGCCCAGCCGGGTGTCGAGCTCGACGAGGGCGCGGGCCCGGGCGAACTCGGTCGGGGTGAAGGGCAGGTAGGGGCGCTCCACGGTGATGGCACCGCCCGAGGGGTCGCGCAGCCGCATCACGGTCGCCTCCAGGACGCCCTCGACCGGGGCGTCGGCGGCCGCGTTGGGGCGGCCGGAGAGGGTGGTGGCCGGGATCGAGTGGATGGTGCAGCGGCCGAGCAGCTGGCGCAGCGCCAGGGGCAGCTCGGCGGCGTCCAGGGCGGTGCGGGTGGCCAGGCCCAGGACGCGGGTCGGGGTGTCGACCAGGTCGTGCGCGTCGGCGCGCTCGATCCAGGTGCTGTGACCGCCGGCGCCGGCGATGGCGCGGGTGAGGTCGGCGGAGGCCAGCTGCTGCGGGGAGCGCAGCAGGAACTCGTCGACGGTGCCGCCCTCGGGGAGCGGGTGGGTCTGCAGGGTCAGGATGTCCACGCCGTGGCGGGCCAGCGCGGTGCACAGGGCGGCGAGGCTGCCGGGCTCGTCCCGTACGGTCGTCCGCATCCGCCACAAGGAGGTGGTGGCGGCGGTCTGCGCCGTGGACTCGGACGTGGACCCGGGCGCGGCCCCGGACGGCGACCCGGCCAGGACCGCGCCGGGGGCCGTATCGGAGGGAGCCGTGCTCAGCGGCGGCGGCGCATGGCTGTGGCGGCGTGCCCACCAGGTGTGGAACGCCGCCGTGACCAGGAGTGCGACGGCCGAGGCGACGAGCAGGACCGGGCCCTTCGGGCCGTGCACGACGAGATTGGCGATGCCGTCGGCGACCGCGACGGCGCAGAACAGCGCTGCCAGTTCGACGATGTCGCGGCGCCAGTGGTGGCGGTGGTGGCGGTGTGCGGGGGTGTGGATGCGTTCAGTCATGCATGCCACTGTGGCGCAGGGGTGTTGCGTGATCACGAACGGTCTGTGACCGACTGGTTAAGTGTCCGTCTGGTCGATTTCGCCCTGTTTTCCTGGCGGGACCCCGGGTTTCCGGATCTGAGAGGCAGGATCCCGCTGGCGTCTGGCGTCTGGCGTCTGGCGTCTGGCGTCTGCGGTCCTGCCCGCAGCCCTACTGGCCCACGCGGCCGGGCTGGAGCGTCGTGGTGAAGAGTACGCCGCCGCCCTGGCGCCGCAGCCGGACGGTGAGCTCCCCGCACGCGCCGTCGATGTCGACCTCCCCGTAGTACGGGGGGTTCTCGGACGGCGACATGTTGGCCGACGGGGCCGACTGGACGTACGCGGTCTCGGGCCCGAACGTGGCGTCCAGCTTCCCTGCGGGGAACCCGCCCGCGCCGACGGGACCGGAGACGAACTCCCAGAACGGCGCGAAGTCGGTGAAAGCGGCCCGCTCGGGGGCGTAGTGGTTGGCGGCCGTGTAGTGGACGTCGGCGGTGAGCCAGAGGGTGCCCGTGATGCGCTGGTGCTTGATGTGACGCAGGAGTTCGGCGATCTGCAGCTCGCGGCCGAGCGGGGCGCCCGGGTCGCCCTGGGCGACGGCCTCGAAGTTCGCGGCCCCGTCGGGTACGACGATGCCCAGCGGCATGTCGGCGGCGATGACCTTCCACGTGGCGCGCGAGCGCGACAGCTCGCGCTTGGCCCAGGCCAGCTGCTCCTGGCCGAGGATGCCGATCGGGTCCACGGTCTGGCGGCCGGGGGAGTTGGCATCGCGGTAGGTGCGCATGTCGAGGACGAAGACGTCGAGCAGCGGCCCGTACCGCATCACCCGGTACATCCGGCCCTCGGCGCGGCCGCCGCGGAGGTCGGTGACGGGGAAGTACTCGCCGAAGGCCCGGCGGGCGCGGCCGGCGAGCGTGTCGACGTCCCGCACGGTGTAACGGGGGTCGTCGATCACCTGGCCGGGGTACCAGTTGTTGCGCACCTCGTGGTCGTCCCACTGGGCGAGGACCGGCACCTGGGCGTTGAAATCGCGCAGGTTGCGATCGAGCAGGTTGTAGCGGAAGTTCCCGCGGAACTCGTCGAGGGTTTCGGCGACCTTCGCTTTTTCCTCGGTGGTGATGTTGCGCCAGAGGCTGCCGTCGCGCAGGGGGACGGAGGCCTGGATCGGCCCGTCGGCGTAGATCGTGTCCCCGCTGAAGAGGAAGAAGTCGGGGTCGCGCTGCCGCATCTCGTCGAAGACGCGGTAGCCGCCGAGGTCCGGGTTGATGCCCCAGCCCTGGCCCGCGAGGTCCCCCGACCACACGAAGCGCACGTCGTGGCGGCGGGAGACGGGGGTGGTCCGGAACGTGCCGCGGACCGGCTCGCCGGTGCGGCGCGGGTCGTCCGGGTCGGCCAGGATCACCCGGTAGTGGATCTGCTGCCCGGGCGGGAGGTCGCGCAGGGTGGTGGTGCCGGTGAAGTCGGTGGCGGGGCCGAGGAACGGACCGCCGTGCCGCCGGACGCCGTAGCGGAACGACTCGCTCGGGGACGTCTCGACGTACATCCGCGCCGGCCGGTCGGAGCGCGTCCAGACGGTGGCCGAGTGCGCGGTGATCTCGCCGGACTGGACGCCCCACGGCGCGCTCGGGCGCCCGGAGCGGGTGAACGCCGGGGCGTCGGCGGGTGCGGCGAGCGCGGGCGCGGCCAGCGCGCCGGACAGGGCGAGGCCCACCGGCACGGCGAGTGAACCGCCGAGCAGGGACCGTCGGGTGTGCGGAATCGGTGCCATCGGAGCGTCTCCAGGGGCCGGCGGGGACGGGTCGGACCAGTGTGCCGCCGCACACCGGCCCGCCCGCGTCGCGCAACCGAACCGTGGATGAACAGCCGTCAGCCGCTCAGCCCACCTGGCTGGTTGTGGCGCGCACCGTGTCCAGAACCACACGGGAGACCAGCGCCGGGTCGTCGTTCATCGGGACGTGACCGCATCCGCGGAGCCGGATCAGCCGGGCGTCGGGGACCGTGCGCTTGGCGCGGACGCCCTGGCGCGGCAGGAGCAGCCGGTCGCGGGAGCCCCAGGCGATGGTGACCGGCAGGCCGGGCACGTCCGAGGTGAACCGTACGGAGCGGCCCGCGGCCAGGGTCTCGTCGAAGCCGGTGGCCTCGCGCAGGGCGAGCGTCTCGGCGACGACGGCCTCCGGCGAACGGCGGGCCGGGTGGGCGTAGATGGTGCCGGTCAGCGCCGCCCGGCCGGCGGCGCTGCGCGAGAGCCGCTCCAGGGTGGAGTGGGGCAGCGTGAGGGCGCCGACGCGCATCGCGCGGAGGGTGGCGAAGGCGTACTTGCGCTCGGCCTCGGTCCAGAAGCCGGCGGGGGAGAGCGCGGTGACCGAGCGGACCAGGTTGCTCCGGCCCATCTCGAGGGCGAGGAGCCCGCCGAGGGAGTTGCCGACGACGTGCGGGCGTTCGACGCCGAGGGCCGAACAGAGCGCGCCGAGCGCGGGGACGAAGGTTCCCAGGTCGTACGGAACTCCCTGGGGCAGGGGCCCCGAGGCGCCGAAGCCGGGCAGGTCGACGGCGATGACGTCGTGCTCGGCGGCCAGGATGTCGGTCACCGGGTGCCAGGCCTGGAGGTGGTGGCCGATGCCGTGGAGCAGGAGAAGCGGCGCGCCGGCGCCCTTGCGCTCGTAGGCGACGGTGGCGGTGCGGGGGCCCAGCGGCGATTCGATCGGGAAGGAGACCGTTGCGGTCATGCTGCTCCTCGTCGGGTGGACGCGTGTGAGACAGGCTGTCAGTAATGACTAAGGCCATGATTACCGCCCGGTAGCCCGGCGGGACAAGCCTCTGGCGCGTGTCGGGGTGGGTCGTTGGAGTGAGCCGTCGGAGTGAGCCGTCGGCGAGCGAGAACATCGCGTGAACGGCTTGATACGTATGCCCGATCTGCCCGGTAAAGGGGTGAGGATTGGTCTTGACCAAGGGGGTGTGCGGTCCTATGGTCGGCAGGGATAGTGCAGGAACCTTTAATAAACAAAGGCGCGGAACTGCCGCTGGAACACGGCGATTGCAGCGATGGCAGGAGGAGTCAGGGTGGGGACCACGCAGCTCGAAACGGTGCCGGAGCCGAAGTACTGGCACCTCAAGACCGTCCTCAGCGAGGCGCTCGACCGCGACTTCTCCGTGGGCGAGGTCCTGCCGAACGAGCGTGAGCTCGCCGCCCGGTTCGGAGTCGCCCGCGCGACCCTGCGGCAGGCCCTGGAACAGCTCGAACTCGAAGGCCGCCTGCAGCGCCGCCGCGGCGTCGGCACCACCGTCGCCCCGCCGCGGGTCGGCGTGGCCGTCGGCAGCACCGGGCACAGCTGGCCCGGCGAGAGCGCCGACGGCTGGGAGATCGTGGACGTGGCCGAGGACGCCGTGCCGTCCGCGGCCGTCCTGAAGCTCCTCGGCGGCGCCCCCGACCAGCCCGTGCACACCGTGCGCCGGAGCCGGGTCTCCCACGGCCAGGCCGTCGCCGCCGAGCTGCTGTACGTGCCGGCCGCCTCCGTGCCCGGCCTCTCCTCCATCGACTCCCCGGCCGGACCCGCCCGGGCCCGCGCCGTGCTGCGCGAGCTCCAGCGGCTCGCCCTGGACGGCCAGGACCGCTCGGTGGAACTCGGCTCGGCGCGTGCCGACGACGCCAAGGAGCTGGACCGGCTGCCGGGCGCTCCGGTGCTGGTGGTCACGACCCGCTACTTCACCGCCGCGGGAACGGCAGCCGTCTCGGTTGCCACGTACCGCGCGGACACCTGCCGCCTGACCTTCGGAGACACGGGAGAGGTGGAGATCGCGCACGAGGCGCGCGTCGCCTCGTAACCCCCCGCCCCTGAACGGCCCGACTCCGGCACCCCCGGACCAGGGCCGTTCGACGTTCCGGGACTGACCGCGTTCTCCGACCCCCCGGCGGGCCGACGCCCGAGGGCCGACCGCGTCCGCGGCGAGCTCCGGCCGAAGGCGGACCGGATGCGGCCGCCGGGATCCGGCCCCCGGGATGCGGTCAGCGGCGGCGGGTGGTGACCGTTTTTTCCACCGCGAAGAGCTCTTCCTCGACGTGGTCCAGCGCCAGGCGCAGGGCTCCGGTGGCCACCGCGGCCTCGCCGAGCAGGGACTGCGCCACGCGCGGGGGACGCAGGCAGTAGCGCTCCAGCTCCCTGCGCAGGGGATCCAGCACCCCGTTGAGGCCGGCCGCCCAGCCGCCGACCACGACCAGCTCCGGATCCATGGCCAGGACTAGCGCCGCCACATCGTGTACCAGCCGCTGGATGAAGCGCTCCACCGCGGCCACGGCCTGCTCGTCGCCCCGCTTGGCCATGGCGAACACCTCGGCCACTGCCTGTTCGTCCAGCGGATGCAGCGGTTCGCCGGTCGTCGACAGCAGCTTCTCGGGCGTGACGTCACGGCCCAGCAGGTGCAGTGCACCGATCTCGCCGGCCGCCCCGCCGAACCCCCGGTGCAGCCGGCCTCCGATCAGCGAACCCGCCCCGGGGCTGAGCCCCGCCATCACGAACACCATGTCGTCGGTGTCCTGCGCCGCGCCCTTCCAGTGCTCGGCGACCGCGGCCGCATTGGCGTCGTTCTCCACCTGCACCGGGCAGCGGAACGAGCGCCGCAGCCGCTCGCCGAGCGGCAGCCCCGTCCAGCCGGGCAGAGCCGTGCCGAGGCGTACGGTGCCGTCCGCCTCCACGATGCCGGGGCTGCCGACGCCGACCGCCCGCAGGGAGTCGCGCGGCACGCCGGCCCGCCGCAGCAGATCGGCCACCGCGGCCCGCACCCGCTCCAGCCGCTCGTCGGCGGACGCCGTCTCGGCGACCTCCTTGGTGCCGGCGCCGATCACCCGCCCGTCCAGCCCGGACAGCAGCACCGCGACCCGGTGCGAGCCGATCTCGATGCCGAGGAGGTGCCCCGCCTCGGCCCGGAACCGGTAGCGCCTGGCCGGCCGCCCCTGGCGCCGTGCACCTTCCTCCGCGCCCGCCTCGACGACGAGGCCGGTCCCGATCAGCCCTTCGACCACGCCTTCGACGGTCGGCCGCGACAGCCCGGTCACCCGGGTGAGGTCGGTGAGTGTCGGCGATTGCGCCGCCCGCAGTGCACGCAGCACCACGGCCGAATTGATCCGCCGGAGCAGAGAGGGATCCCCGCCGGTCAGCTGCCCCAACGTGTGTCCTCCCAGCTAGCGAGCTTGTCTGCCGGATGGTACTGCGCCCCCGGGGCCGGGGCGAGAACCAGCCCCCCATCGGCCGGAACCGGCTGTTCCCCTCTGGTCGGCGCGGCTCAGGCCGGGGCGACGAATCCCGACTCGTACGCCGCGATCACGGCCTGGGTCCGGTCCCGCGCCCCCAGCTTGCCCAGAACCGCGCTCACATGGGACTTCACCGTTTCCGTGCCGACGATCAGCTCCTTGGCGATCTCGACGTTCGTCAGTCCGCGTGCCATCAGCCGCAGCACCGCCTCCTCCCGCTCGGTCAGCGCGGCCCGCTCCAGCACCGCCCGCGCCTGCCGGTTCCCGTACTCCGCGGCCAGCGCCCGCACGGCCGCCGGGAACAGCAGCGTCTCGCCCTCCGCCACCAGCCGTACCGCGTGCACGATCTCGGAGGGGCGGGCCCGCTTCAGCAGGAACCCGTCCGCCCCGGCCCGCAGGGCCTGGTACACGTACTCGTCGTTCTCGAACGTGGTCACCACGAGGATCTTCGGCGGGGAGTCCACGGTCCGCAGCACGGCCCGCGTCGCCTCGATCCCGTCGAGCAGCGGCATCCGCACGTCCATGGCCACCACGTCCGGCCTCAGCTGCCGCACGAGCGGGACGACGGAGGCCCCGTCGGCCGCCTCGCCCACCACTTCGATGTCGGGCTGGGCATCCAGGACGGCACGCAGCCCCGCGCGCACCAGGGGTTCGTCATCGACGAGCAGAACGGTAACCGGCATCCGGTCAGCGTATTCGCTCCAGCGGTAGCCGGGCGCGCACTCTCCAACCGCCCTCGAACGGCCCGGTCTCGGCCTCGCCGCCGAGCAGTGCGGCCCGCTCCCGCATCCCGCGCAGCCCGCTCCCCCTGCCGGGGATGAAGACGGGCCCGTCCGGCAGCGGGTTCGTGACCTCCATGTCCAGCCTGCCGACGGCCATTTCCACCCGGACCCGGACCGGCACCGGACCGCAGTGCCGCAGCACGTTCGTGAGCGCCTCCTGCAGGATCCGATAGCCCTCCCGGGTGACCGGGCCCGGCAACTGCTCCAGTCGTCCCGTCAGTTGTGCGTCCACCTCCGCCCCCGAGGCCCGGGCCGACTCCAGCAGCCGGTCGGCCTCCGCCAGCGTCGGCCGCTGCGAGACGGGCTGCGCCGACTCCCGCAGGACCAGCAGCACCCGTTCCAGGTCCTCCAGCGCGGTCCGGCCGGTCTCCTCGATCGCACTCAGCGCCCGGTCGGTGAACTCCGGGTCGCCGGCCGCCCGGGCAGCCCCCGCCTGCACCACGGCCACCGTCAGAGCGTGCCCAATCGAATCGTGCAGCTCCCGCGCGATGCGGGTGCGCTCCAACAGCTGCTCGGTGCGGGCCTCCAAGGCGGTGAGCCGCTCGGCAGCCGAAGGCCCCAGCAGCCGGCGCGCGACCGCCGTGACCAGCTCGCCGAGCAGCACCACTATGGCGATGAGAAGGACCAACGGCACCGGAACGAGGAGCGCGGCGGCCCAACGCGGCGGAGCGAAGGGGATCATGAGGTCCGAGTTGAGCGGGTGTCCCAGCGCCGCCGCGATCAGCTCGACCGTCACCACCGGGAGCCATACGGTCGCGGCCATGGCGGCGAGCGCGATGACGAGCCGTGCCTCGAGCCACAACAGCGTCCGCCACCGGTCGCCCCACCGCGCCGACGGCGCGGCACTGATGCCGCTGTCGGGGGAATCGCGGTCGTGCGGCGTGAGCAGGAACTGCGCCTGCAGCCCTTCCGCCAGCCGCACCCACGGCACCAGGCCGAACGGTATGACGATGACCAACGGCATCCACGGCCACGCAGGCTCTATGAACATCCACAGGGCCAGCAGCAGCACGGGCACGCACAGATGCAACCAGCGTGAGTAGGTCACCGGTTGGAGCGGGGCACGGAGCAGTCGGTACATGCCCCCATCGTGGCAGTGCGCGGCCTGGCCGCGTCTCCCCCACGTGGGGGAGACGGCACCCTCGCATGGGGGAGGGAGGGGGGTGGGTCGGGCGGCGAGTCTTGAGCCATGAACAGCATCGAGATCCGAGAACTGACCAAGGAATACGGCCGCACCCGGGCCGTGGACCACCTCACCTTCGACGTACTGCCCGGGCGGGTCACCGGATTCCTCGGGCCCAACGGCGCCGGGAAGTCCACCACCATGCGCCTGCTGCTGGGCCTGGACCGGGTCACCTCCGGGACGGCCACCATCGAAGGCGCGCGGTTCACCGACTTCCCCGACCCGCTCCACCGGGTCGGCGCGCTCCTGGACGCACAGGCGGCCCACGGCGGGCGCACCGCGCGGGACCACCTGCGCCTCCTCGCCGCCGCCCATCGCATCCCGGTGCGCCGGGTCGAAGAGGTACTGGAGCAGGCCGGCATCGCCTCGGCGGGCAGGCGGCGGATCAAGACCTTCTCGCTCGGCATGCGGCAACGTCTCGGCATCGCGGCCGCACTGCTCGGTGATCCCGCGGTGCTGCTGCTGGACGAGCCGACCAACGGCCTCGACCCCGAAGGCATCATCTGGATCCGGGAGCTGATGCGGAGCCTCGCCGCCGAGGGCCGCACGGTGCTCGTCTCCAGCCACCTGATGTCCGAGACCGCGGCGCTCGCCGACCACCTGGTCGTGCTCGGGCGGGGCCGGCTGCTGGCCGACTCCTCGATGGAGGAGTTCATCGAAGCCCGCAGCACCCCGAAGGTACGCCTGCGCACCTCCGACCCGGTCCGGCTCCGGGCCGCCCTGGCCCGGGACGGTTTCGAAATGGCGAGAGCCGACGACGGGCGCTGGACGGTGGACGGCATACGGGCCGAGCAGCTCGGCGGCATGGCAGCCCGCGAGGGCATCCCCGTACTGGAACTCTCCGACGAGCGCGCCTCGCTGGAGCAGGCCTATCTCGACCTCACCGCCGACCACGCCCAGTTCGCCGCCACCCACTGACCATCCCGCTCACTCAGGAGGCTTCGCCATGAGCTCTGCCCTGCCCACCGTCCCCGTCCTGCACTCGGAATGGATCAAGATACGGTCCCTTCGCGGCACCTTCGGGGCGCTGATCGCCGTCCTTGCCGCGACGGTGGGGATCCAGGTGCTCGCGGCCGCGGCGACAGGCGAGGCCGAATCCGGCAGCCTGGGGGACGATCCGCTCCTCGGGGCCTTCTACGGCATCAACTTCGGCCAGATAGCGGCCTTCGCCTTCGGGGCGAGCGCGCTGTCCGCCGAGTTCCAAAACGGCGCCCTCGGCACCTCGCTGACCGCGGTGCCGAACCGAACCCGCTTCTACCTGTCGAAGATCGCCGTGGTGGGCGTACTCGCCTTCGTGGTCGGCGAGGTCACCGGCCTTCTCACCTTCGTCCTGGGCCAGGTGCCGATGGGCCGGCACGCGCTCTCGCTGGGGGACCCGGGGTCTCTCCGCGCCGTGTTCGGCAGTGGTGTGTACCTCACGCTCATGGCCCTGTTCGCGGCCGGGCTGACGGCGGTGCTGCGCAGTGCTGCGGTCGTGCTGAGTGTGCTCATACCCTTCGTCGTCATGGTTCCGTTCATCATCGGCCAGGCTGCCGGCGGTGCGGCCGAGTTCCTGCCGGACCAGGCCGGGCAGCTCGTCATGCACCTGGACTCCACCGGTCGGCTCGGTCCCTGGAGCGGTCTCGGGGTGCTGGCGCTCTGGGCGCTGGCCGCGCTGGCCGGCGGCTGGACGGCGGTACGCCGACGGGACGCGTGACACGGAGCCAGTTGTCAGTGCCTCCCTGGATACTGACGGCATGACCACGGCAGAGCATCTCGACACGATCGACCGGCTCCGGACACGTGACTTTCCTGATGTCCGGGGCAGGTCCGAAGTGGGCACCAGCGGGCCCGGCTACCACCTTGCCGAGCTGGGCGGGAGCCGGTGGTACGGGGACGAGGACGCGGCCGACCGCCTGGCGCACGAGGACCAGGTGTCCGCCGAGTACGAGGCCCTGACCCAGCGGCTGGAGGAGCGGTGGGGCAAGCCCGACCGTTTCACGCTCGACAGCCTGAAGCTGCGGACGGAGTCCGGGGAGGTGGCGCAGCCGTGGCAGGAGATCGGCGACACGAGCGACCACCTGCACCTGTGGCGGGCCGGGGACCGCTGGGTCGCGATCTACGAGGCCCGGTGGGGGGCCGACCACTCACCGCAGCTCATGGCCGCGGTGACGGTGATCGACCCGCCCTAGGCCGTGAATCGAAAGCGCTGCCGTGCGCCTGAGCTGTGTGCGCGATGGCTGAGTGCAACTCGGTGGCATGTGGAGTGGAAGTGAGGAAGGCTCGCGCGCATGGTTTCGGTATTGCAGAACGTGGCGATTGACTGTGCGGATGCCTACGAGCTGGCCCGGTTCTGGAGCGGAGTGACTGGCCGTCCACTGCATCCGGAGGACAAACCGGGTGATCGGGAGACTCAGGTGCTGCTGGCGGAGGGCCCAGTGCTGTACTTCAACCAGGTGCCCGAGTCCAAGGTCGTCAAGAACCGGATCCATCTGTGTTTGCGCCCTGAGACATCGCGTGAGCCGGAGGTGGAACGGCTGCTCGGCCTCGGTGCCACCTTGGTCGCCGATCACCGGAATCCCGACGGCTCTGGCTGGGCAGTCCTTGCCGACCCCGAAGGCAACGAATTCTGCGTTCTCCGCAGCGAGTCCGACCGAGCCACGGCGGGTTGCTGACGCCCGTGCGCCATCCTGGCCAATCCCGTATGACCGCTGGTCACAGCCACTCGCCGATGGCTGCTACGAAGACGGTCGCCTCGTAGCGGACCGCGAGCTTGTCATATCGCGTGGCGACGGCGCGGTGTCTTCCTTCTCAGGTCGCCCCGCTTGCGGCCCCCGGCCGCATGCTGATGGGCGCGGCAGACAGTGGAGTCGACGCTCAAGTCCCGCGTGATCGCACCCTTCGCATCGGCCAGGGACTGGAGCCGGGTGAGGACCCGCTGCCAGGTGCCATTCCGCTGCCACCGGCGGAACAGGTCGCAGCCCCGGACCCACGGCCCGTACTCGACGGGGACATCCCGCCACGGAACACCGGTCCGGACCCGGAACCGTATGCCGTCGATCAGCGGCCGCCGAGACCAGACAGGCGGCCGCCCACCCTCGTCCCCTGCGGCAACAACGGCTCCAGCGTCGCCCACTGCTCTTCCGTGAGGCCTCCCCGCCCCGTGAGCCGTGATCATCCACAGCCCGAGATCCACGGGCGCGTATCGAGTCGTGATCATCGGGTGGTCCTGGTGCGGTCTTTGATCCAGATCATCGAGGCGTGCAGGTGGAGACTGGCGAGGTAGCTGTCGGGAGTCTTGTCGTTCGGGTTTCACCGTCCCGGTTCCGGCCTCCTGGTACATCACGCTCTGGGCGGGTGAGGCACGTGGAGCCGACGTGAGCCGACCGGTGCACTGATGTCCGGGCAGGGACTCATGGGACATGGCCCGGCACCCGGCTCAGGTTCCGGGGAGGATACGGCGCGTTTCGTAGGCCCACATCGCGATCTCGACCCGGTTGCGGGCGCCGAGTTTGGCCATCAGGCTGGCCAGATGCGTCTTCACCGTGCTGAGGCTGATGTGCAGTGCATCGGCGATCTCGGTGTTGGTCAGCCCGCGAGCGACGGCGAGGAGCACCTGCTCCTCGCGGGCGGTGACGGGGGAGACCGGCTGGGCCACGGGCCGGCCGGCGGGCAGGTCCGCGAATGCCTGGAGCAGACGGACGGTGACGCTGGGCGCAATGAGCGCCTCACCGCCGGACGCCGACCGTACGGCCTGGGCCAGAAGGTCTGGTCCGGTGTCCTTGAGGAGGAATCCGCGGGCACCGGCACGCAGCGCGCCGTAGACGTACTCGTCGAGGTCGAACGTGGTGATGACGACCACGGCCAGCGGGTCGGCGACGCCCGGGCCGGCGACCAGCCGGGTGGCCTCGAGCCCGTCGAGTACGGGCATGCGGATGTCGAACAGACAGACGTCGGGGCACAGTTCGCGGGCCAGACGTACCGCCTCCCGCCCGTCGGCGGCCTCGCCGACCACCTCGATGCCGGGCTGGGCGTTCAGCATGATCCGCAACCCGTTGCGGATGATCGTCTGGTCGTCAGCGACGAGGACGCGAATGGACACCGCTCTCGCTCCTCGCTCTCGGCAGTTCGGCGTCGACATGCCAGCCCCGGTCGGTACCCGGGCCGGCTCGTAGTGTGCCGCCGATCAGGGTCGCGCGCTCGCGCAATCCGGTAAGTCCGTATCCGTCGCGACCCCGGCCGGTGCGCCGGCCGTTGTCCCGCACGCTCACCCGCACCGTGTGCCGTTCCGCGGCGACCCGGACGACGACCTCGGTCGCGTCGACCGCATGGCGCAGCGCGTTGGTCACCGACTCCTGCACGATCCGGTAGACGGCCGCGTCCACGGCCGGGGGCAGCGCGTCCAGCTCGCCGTCGAGCCCCAGGTCGACCCTGAGGCGACCACCCGGGGTGCGCACCAGGCGCTCCAGATCCGCGACACCGGCAGGCGGCGCCAGCTCGGCGCCGACCCCGCGGTCGCGCAGCGCGGCGACCATGGCGCGCATTTCCTCCAGCGTGCGCGCCCCTTCCTCCTCGACCCCCTCCAGCGCCTCGACGGCGGCGGACGGGTCGGTGCCCGCGAGCACCCGGCCCGCCTGGGCGATGATCACCATGGCCGACACGTGGTGGGCCACCGTGTCGTGCAGTTCCCGGGCGAGCTGCTCGCGCTCGCGGGAGCGCACCTGCTCCAACTGCCGCTCGCGAGCGGTCACACGGAACCGCACGGCAGCCCCGACCACGCCGGGCAGCAGCAGGAAGACGATGCCCACGAGATTTTCGACGACCGGGGTCTCGTCCGTGACGGAACACAGCGCGCCGGCCGCGAGGATCACCGCGCCGCCCAGCACGATCTCGCGTCCCGATCCCCACCGGGGCAGCGCGTACACCAGCACGAGGACGATCGCGCCGGTGTACAGGCCGACGGGCTCGCGCGGTGCGGCGACGAGCGAGGCCACCTGAAGCAGGATCACCGAGCCGAACGCCAGCGTCACCATCGCCAGCGGGCGGGTCCGGCGCCACAGGGGCACCAGGCACAGCCATACGGCGAACACCACAGCCACCGGCCGCCACACGACGTTCTCGCGCAGGGTGGCCTCCAGCGCCACACCGGCAAGGCCCGCGGCGAGCAGCGCCCAGTCCCGCCGCACCCGGGCGGGCGCGCCGGGCGGCCGGGGTTCGGTCCACAGGGTTCGCAGGTCGTCTCGTAGCACGGTTCTCAGCCTAGGGACCGCGGCGTGCCGCGCATCGGCCGAAAGGACGGGTCGTCACTCCGCCCCGGGGCCGACGGATCCGCGGCCCGCGGGCCGATGCCGCGGAGCGCCGTGGCGACGAGCCTCGGCATCGGCGGCCGTACAAGGACGGCCGACGAGGTGGTTGGAGGACCTGATGCTCTCGAAAGCCCTGTTGCGCCTGGGCGCAAGCGCCGCCCGCCATCCCTGGCGGGTGATCGCGGCCTGGCTGATCGCCGCCACGCTTGTCGTCCTCGCCGCGATCGCCTTCGGCGGGCGGACCGCGGACTCGATGACCGCTCCGGGGCTGGACTCCGGACGGGCCGCGGAACTGATCGAGAGGGCCGGCACCGGCCAGGAGGGGATGACCGCCCAAGTGGTCGTCACCCCCCTCGACGACGGTGCGACGTTCTTCGACGACGACGGCGCGCGCACCGCTCTCACGCGGCTGCAGACCGAGGTGAAGCGGTTGCCGCACGTGCTCGGCACGAGCGACCCGGCGGGGGCACTCGACGCAGGCGGGGACACCGCCGTGCGCGGCGGCCTCGTCTCGGCCGACGGGCGGATCGCGGTCGTCCGGGTGCAGTACCCCGACCAGAGCCGGCTGTCGGCCGAAGACCTCGACGCCCTCGTCGATCTCGGCGACCGGCTGCGCGCCGAACTGCCCCTGCGCATCGAGATGGGCGGGAACCTCTTCTACGCCTTCTCCGACCCCGACGGCGGCGCGAGCGAGCTCATCGGCCTCCTCGCCGCGGCCGCGATCCTGTTCCTGGCGTTCGGTTCGCTCGTCGCAGCCGCGCTGCCGATCGGCATGGCGGTCTTCGGACTGACCGTCGGGGTCGCCACGATGACGGTACTGGCGGGGGTGACGGACGTCCCGACCTTCGCACCGGTCCTGGGCAGCATGGTCGGGCTCGGAGTGGGCATCGACTACGCGCTGTTCGTGCTCGCCAGGCACCGGGAGTACCTCGCGCGCGGGCTCGATCCCCAGGAGGCGGCCGGACGAGCGGTGGCAACGGCGGGGCGGCCCGTGGTCTTCGCCGGCGGCACCGTCGTCGTATCGATCCTCGGCCTGGCGGTCGCGAACGTGCCGTTCATGACGGTGGGCGGGTTCGCCGTCTCGATCGTCGTCCTGACGATGGTGCTCGCGTCGGTGACGCTGCTGCCGGCCTTCCTCGGCGCGGCGGGCCCGCGGCTGGGCCGGGCCGGCCGGATCGGCCGGGCTCTGCAGACCGGGATGCTGGGCCGACTCGCACGGCGGCGGGACACGGTGGCGGGCGCCGCTCCCGCCGCCGGGTGGCGTCGCTGGATCGGGCACGTCAGCCGGCACCCGGTCCTGTACGCGATCGGCGCGGCGGGGCTGCTGCTGACCGCGACGCTGCCCGTGCTCGGCCTGCGCGTCGGCCTGCCCGACGAGGGCTCACTGCCGCAGAGCCGTACCGAGCGCCGCGCCTACGACCTCGTCGCCGAGGGGTTCGGCCCGGGCACCAACGGTCCCCTCGTCGTCGCCGCGGACCCCACCGGTGATCCGGGAGTGCTGGACCGACTCGTCGGGGCGGTCGCGGCGGATCCGGGCATCGCATCCGTCGCGCCGACGCACGTCGACCGGGCCACCGGCATCGCGACCCTCGTGGTGTTCCCGACCACCAGCCCTCAGGACAAGGCCACGGCCGACACCATCGCCCGGCTGCGCACCGACGTGCTGCCCACGGCGATCGGGCACGGCCCGGCCAGGGCCCACGTCGGCGGCGCCGCCGCGAGCCTGTCCGATGTGGGCCGACGCACCAGCCAACGCCTGCCGGTGTTCGTCGCCGCCGTGCTGGCGATGTCGTTCCTGCTGCTGATGCTGGTCTTCCGCTCGATACTCGTACCGCTGAAGGCGGTACTGCTGAACCTGCTGAGCATCGGCGCGGCCTACGGGGTCATGGTCGCGGTCTTCCAGTGGGGCTGGGGAGGCGCACTCATCGGGCTGGAAGCGACGGTTCCGATCGTGTCGTTCATCCCGATGTTCCTCTTCGCCATCCTGTTCGGCCTGTCGATGGACTACGAGGTGTTCCTCCTCTCGCGTGTACGCGAGGAGTACCTGCGCACCGGCGACAACGGCACGGCGATCGTTGAGGGCGTCTCGGGCACCGCCCGGATCATCACCTCGGCCGCCCTCATCATGGTGGCGGTCTTCCTGTCCTTCGCCGTCGCCGAGGACCCCTCTGCCAAAATGTTCGGGCTCGGCCTGGCCACCGCGATCTTCATCGACGCCACGGTCGTACGCATGGTGCTGGTACCGGCGACCATGACACTCCTCGGCCGGACCAACTGGTGGCTGCCGAAGTGGCTGGACTGGATGCTTCCCGGCGGCCCGGTCGGCACCGACGACACCGACGCGGAACCCACGGATGAGACCCCGCGTCCACGGCTGGCTGACCGTTGACTCAACTCCTGCCCGCCTTTGGCGTCCGGCACCTCAGCGCGTCACCTAGGGGGTTGCCTCGGCGGCCGCGCGGAGGCGGGCGTATTCCTGGGCCATGGATTCTGCCGTCCAGTGGGCGTTGAGGCCGCTGGGGTTGGGGAGCGCCCAGATGCGGGTGGAGCCGATGGTCCGGTCCTGGGGGCCGATCTGGGCCTTGCGTTCGCCAAAGGCCGTGCGGTACGCGGTGACACCGACGACCGCCAGCCATTGCGGGCGCAGCTGTTCCACCTTGGCGGTCAGGATGCGGCCGCCCTCGCGGAACTCCTCGGCGCTCAGCTCGTCGGCCCGGGCCGTGGCGCGGGCGACGACGTTGGTGATGCCGAGCCGGTGGGTCAGCAGCTCCTCCTGCTCCGCGGGGGCGAAGCGGCGCGGAGTGAAGCCGGACAGGTGCAGGACTGGCCAGAACCGATTGCCGGGGCGGGCGAAGTGATGGCCCGTCGCGGCGGAGAGGAGACCCGGGTTGATCCCGCAGAACAGCACGCGCAGACCGCCCGCGACCACGTCCGGGATGACGCGGTCACGGGCGGCGCTCAGCTCCTCGGGGGTCAGAGGATCGACCCCGGCGTGTACCCGGCGGCCTCCGGGTGCTGCTTGGCGATCGCCTCGATACGGGAGACCACCGCGGCGACCTGGTCACCGGCGGCGCCCGTGAAGGACAGCTTGTCGGCCATCAGGGCGTCGAGCTGGGCCCGGTCGAGCGGCATGCGCTCGTCGGCGGCCAGCTTGTCCAGCAGTTCGTTGCGCTCGGCGCCCTGCTCGCGCATGGCGAGCGCGGAGGCCACCGCGTGCTCCTTGATGACCTCGTGCGCGGCCTCGCGGCCGACACCCGCCCGCACCGCGCCCATCAGGACCTTGGTGGTCGCGAGGAACGGCAGGTAGCGGTCCAGCTCGCGGGCCACGACCGCCGGGAAGGCGCCGAACTCGTCGAGGACGGTCAGGAAGGTCTCGAGCAGGCCGTCGAAAGCGAAGAACGCGTCGGGCAGCGCCACCCGGCGGACCACGGAGCAGGAGACGTCGCCCTCGTTCCACTGGTCGCCCGCCAGCTCGCCGGTCATCGAGGCGTAGCCGCGCAGGATGACCATCAGGCCGTTGACGCGCTCGCAGGAGCGGGTGTTCATCTTGTGCGGCATCGCGGAGGAGCCGACCTGGCCGGGCTTGAAGCCCTCGGTGACCAGCTCGTGGCCGGCCATCAGGCGGATCGTCTTCGCGATCGACGAGGGGGCGGCGGCCAGCTGCACCAGGGCGGTGACCACGTCGTAGTCGAGCGAGCGGGGGTAGACCTGGCCGACCGAGGTGAAGGCCTGGGCGAAGCCGAGGTGGGCGGCGATCCGCTGCTCCAGGTCGGCGAGCTTGGCGGCGTCGCCGCCGAGCAGGTCGAGCATGTCCTGGGCGGTGCCGACCGGGCCCTTGATCCCGCGCAGCGGGTAGCGGCCGAGCAGGTCCTCCAGGCGGTCGTAGGCGACCAGCAGCTCGTCGGCCGCGGTGGCGAAGCGCTTGCCCAGGGTCGTCGCCTGCGCGGCGACGTTGTGGGAGCGGCCGGCCATGACCAGCTCGGCGTGCTCGCCGGCCAGCTTGCCGAGACGGGCCAGGACGGCGACCGTGCGGTCGCGGGCCAGCTCCAGCGAGAGCCGGATCTGCAGCTGCTCGACGTTCTCGGTGAGGTCGCGGGAGGTCATGCCCTTGTGGACGTGCTCGTGGCCGGCGAGGGCGTTGAACTCCTCGATGCGGGCCTTCACGTCGTGCCGGGTGACCTTCTCGCGCTCGGCGATGGAGGCGAGGTCGACCGTCTCCAGGACACGCTCGTAGTCGGCGAGGGCGGCGTCCGGGACGTCGATGCCGAGGTCCTTCTGGGCGCGGAGGACGGCGAGCCACAGCCGCCGCTCCAGTGTCACCTTGTACTCGGGGGACCACAGGACGGCGAGCTCCGCGGAGGCGTAGCGGCCGGCCAGGACATTGGGGATGCGGGGCTTGGCTGTCACGTGTAGGGATTCTACTTGGGCCGCAGCTGTGCGTTTACGCAGGTAGGGGCCCCGCCCCGGATTGTGCCTTGCTACGAGAGCCGGTCGCCCGCGACGGCCTCGTACGGCAGCAGCTCCGGGCGCTTGGCCGGGCGGCCGTCCCCGGAGGAGCGGCCCGTCAGCCGGCGGCCCACCCAGGGCAGCAGGTGCTGCCGTGCGAAGCTCAGGTCCTGCGAGCGGCGTACGGCCCAGCCCGGGGGCACCGCGGGCGGGAGCTCGGCGCGCCAGTCCTGCTCGGGCGGCAGGCCCAGCGTCTGCCAGACCGCCTCGGCCACCCGGCGGTGGCCCTCGGGCGTCAGGTGCAGCCGGTCGACGTCCCACATGCGGGGGTCGGCGAGTACGGCGGCCCCGTACAGGTCCACCACCAGGGCTCCGTGCCGGGCGGCGAGCTCCTCGATGAACGCGAAGAGCTCCTCCATGCGCGGCCGGAAGCGGTCCATCACCGGCCCGTTGCGCCCCGGGGAGCGCATCAGCACCAGCGTCTTGCACGTGGGCGCCAGCAGCCCCACGGCCTCCTCGAGGTGTCCGCGCACCCGGCCCATGTCGACCTTCGGACGCAGCGCGTCGTTCAGGCCTCCCACCAGGGTCACCACATCGGCGCGCATCGCCGCCGCGGCCGGGACCTGATCCTCGGCCATCTGCCCGATCAGCTTCCCGCGGACCGCGAGGTTCGCGTACCGGAAGCCCGGCTCGCGCACCGCGAGGCGGGCGGCCAGCAGATCGGCCCAGCCCCGGTAGGAGCCGTCGGGCAGCAGGTCGGACATGCCTTCGGTGAAGGAGTCGCCGACCGCGACGAAACTGGTGTAAGACGCATTCATCTCCATGGCGGAGTGATGTTACCGCGCGGTACCCCGACCCCGCAGGGCCGGGGCGCCGCATCCGGCAGCGCCGGGTCGAACCCGCGCGCGCAAGCCGCGTCAGGCGGAGGCCGGCCTGCCGAACAGCTCGCGCAGCACGTCCTCCATCGTCACCAGGCCCGTCATCGCCCCGTCCGCCCCGAGCACCGCCGCCAGGTGCGTCCGGCTGCGCCGCATCGCGGTCAGCACGTCGTCCAGCGGCGTCTCCGCCCGCACTTGGGCGATCGGGCGCAGCGCCGACACCGGGAACGCCTCGTCACGCTCCGGTCCGTCCGCGTCCAGGGCGTCCTTGACGTGCAGGTATCCGAGGATCCTGGCCTGGGCGTCGATCACCGGGAAGCGGGAGTACCCGGACTCGGCCGACAACCGCTCCAGCCCCGCGGGCGTGAGGCCCTCCCGGGCCACGACGACCCCGTGCAGCGGCAGCACCACGTCGTTGACCGGCCGGCGGCCCAGCTCCAGGGCGTCGTGCAGCCGCTCGCTCGCCCGGCCGTCGATCAGCCCCGCCTCGCTGGAGTCGCGCACGATCCGCGCCAGCTCGTCGTCCGTGAAGGTCGCCGAGACCTCGTCCTTCACGTCCACCCTGAGCAGCCGCAGCAGGAGGTTGGCGAAGGCGTTGATCGCGAAGATCACCGGCTTGAGCGCCCGCGTCAGGGTCACCAGCGGCGGACCGAGCAGCAGCGCCGTGCGCACCGGCTCGGAGAGGGCCACGTTTTTCGGCAGCATCTCGCCGAAGAGCATGTGCAGGTACGTCGCCAGCGCCAGCGCCACGACGAACGAGATCGCGTGGGTCAGCCCGGACGGCACCCCGAACAGGTCGAACAGCGGGGTCAGCAGGTGTGCGATGGCCGGCTCGGCCACCACGCCCAGGACCAGGGTGCACAGCGTGATCCCGAGCTGAGCCGCCGCCATCAGCGCCGACAGGTGCTCCAGCCCCCACAGCACGGCGCGGGCCCGCCGGTCCCCCTGCTCGGCGTACGGCTCGATCTGGCTGCGCCGCACCGAGATCAGCGCGAACTCCGCGCCGACGAAGAAGGCGTTGACGACCAGGGTCGCCAGGCCGATCAGCAGTTGGAGCACCGTCATCGGGCTCCCTCCCCACCCTTGTCCTGCGACGGCTCGACGGGCGCGTGCAGCAGCACCCGCGCCGCCCGCCGTCCGCTGGCGTCCACCACGTCGATCCGCCAGCCGTCCAGCTCCATGCTGTCGCCGACGGCCGGGATCCGGCCCAGTTCGGTCGCTATCAGCCCGGCCAGCGTCTCGTACGGGCCGTCCGGCACGCGCAGTCCGATCCGCTCCAGCTGGTCGGTGCGCGCGGCGCCGTCGGCGGAGTAGAGGCGGCGCCCGGAGGTGTCCGTACCGGCCGGGGCCAGATCCGGGGTCTCGTGCGGGTCGTGCTCGTCGCGCACCTCGCCGACGACCTCCTCGACGATGTCCTCCAGGGTGACGACGCCGGCCGTGCCGCCGTACTCGTCGATCACCACGGCCATCGTCTGGCGGCCGGACAGCAGGTCCAGCAGCCGGTCCACGGTCAGCGACTCCGGCACCAGCAGCGGTTGGCGCAGCAGCTGGGAGACGGGCCGGCGGCGCCGTTCCTCGGCGTGCAGCGCGAGCACGTCCTTGATGTGGACCGTGCCGACGACGGTGTCGAGGCTGCCCCGGTAGACCGGGAAGCGCGACAGGCCGGTCGCCAGCGTCGCGTTCGCCACGTCCTCGGCGGTGGTCTGCACGTCGAGGGCGGTGACCTGGACGCGCGGGGTCATCACGTTCTCCGCGGTCAGGTCGGCCAGGTTCAGGGTCCGTACGAACAGCTCGGCGGTGTCCTTCTCCAGCGCGCCCGCCTTGGCGGAGTGCCGGGCCAGCGCCACCAGCTCCTGCGGGGTGCGCGCGGAGGCCAGCTCCTCGGCCGGCTCCATGCCGAACCGGCGGACCATGTGGTTCGCCGTGCTGTTCAGATGGCTGATGAACGGCCGGAAGGCGCGGCTGAAGACCCGCTGCATGGTGGCCACCCGCTTGGCGATGGCAAGCGGGGACGAGATCGCCCAGTTCTTGGGCACCAGCTCGCCGACGACCATCAGGACGACGGTCGACAGCACCGTGCCGAGGATCAGGGCGGTGGAGGAGGCGGCGCCGGCCGACAGCCCCATGGCCTCGAAGGGGCCCTGGAGCAGGGCGGCGATCGACGGCTTGGAGATCATGCCGATGACCAGGCCGGTCACGGTGATGCCGAGCTGGGCGCCGGAGAGCTGGAACGTCAGGCTGCGCACGGCCGCCCGGGCGCTCTCCGCCCCGCGCTCGCCGCGCTCGACGGCTTGGTCGAGCTCGCTGCGCTCGACCGTGGTCAGCGAGAACTCGGCCGCGACGAAGGCCCCGCAGGCAAGGCAGAGCAGCAGCGCCACGAGGAGCAGGAGCACTTCGGTCATCGGTCGGTCACCTCCATTCCATGATCAGCCAGGAGGAGGGGTATCGCGCGATGTCGGGTACTGGGGGGCTCGCCCATGGGCGGACGCTCACACCTTTCGATCGGGTCGGTCGGCTTGCTGTCCACAAGGGTAAAGGACGGGCAAAGAGAGCGGATCATTCTTTTGGCTGAGCGCACCCGGATGATGGGATCCGGACATGGGCGATCTTCACATCGGTCCCGCGGCGGCCGCCGATCTCAGCACCGTGCTCGACTTCTGGAAGACCGCTGCCGAGGGAACGAGTATCAGCGACGACCTCGCCGGGGTCGAGCAGCTCCACGCCCGCGATCCGCACGCCCTGCTGCTCGCCCGGCGCGAAGGCGAACTGGTCGGCACCGTGATCGCCGGCTTCGACGGCTGGCGCTGCCACCTCTACCGGCTCGCGGTCCACCCGGCACACCGCCGCCGGGGCATCGGATCGGCGCTGCTGGCCGCCGCGGAGGAGCGCTTCGCCGCGCTCGGCGGACGGCGGGCGGACGCGATGGTGCTGGACCGCAACGAGCGGGCGCACGGGGCGTGGGACGCGGCCGGGTACCACCCCGAGGACCACTGGACGCGCTGGGTCAAACCGCTGGGCGACTGAGGCCCGGCGGGCAGGGCCCAGCTCCCCGGCCGCCGCAAACCCCCTACGCGGGACCGCGGCGGGCGGAACCGATCACGCAGTACGAGGTGGGCAGCGCCGGTCCGCGCTCGGGCAGCCGGAAACTGCGGTACGAGACGGCCCGGAAGCCCGCGGCCTCGATCGCGGCGACCGGGTCCCGGGACGTGTGGCACCCGCCGAAGAGGTGGGGCCACACGGTCCGGTCCAGCGTGCGCTGGACGGCGGACATGCCGGGGGTGGGCGCCCGGCCGTGCTCGAAGAAGCGGAGCTCGGCGTCGGGGCGCAGCACCCGGTGGAGCTCCGCGAGCGAGCGGGGCAGGTCCCGTACGGTGCACAGCACGAGGGAGGCGACGGCGGCGTCGAAGGCCTCGCTCTTGACCGGGAGGGCCTCGGCGAGGCCCGGCACGACGTCGACGGGGACCTCGGCGCGCACGGCGGCGTCGGCCGCGAGCCGCCGCAGGCGCCGTTCCGGTTCGACGGCGACGACCTCGGAGACGGCGCGGGGGTAGTGGGCGAAGTTGAGGCCGTTGCCCGCGCCGATCTCGATGATCCGGCCGGACACCCCGTGCAGGAGCTCGCTGCGGAGGGCGGCGATGCCTCCGCGGGTGTCGGCGGCGGTGCTGAACCGGGCGTAGAACCGGGCGAAGAGCGGGTGGTCGACGGAATCCGGGCCTTGGTGCGGTGTGGCCATGGCGGGCCTCCGGGGCGGGGTCGGCGGGTGCGGTTGCCCTGCCCGGCTGTTCCCCCTCCGGGCGGCCCGCAAAACCGCCTGCCCGCGGGACGGACCCGTCTCACGCGGTCTCACCTCACTGCCCGTCGGGGACGACCGCCCGCACGGGGATTGAGTACGCGTACTCAGGAGCCCGGGACCTGACGTGGGGACAATCGGGTGACCCGCCCCGCATGCGGGGGCCCGCCCAGGGAAAGTGGAGACCGTGACATCCCGTACCACCACCGCCGGCGCGGTGCTGTTCGCCGCAGGACTGCTCGCACTGACCGCCTGCGGTACCACGGTGTCCGGGAGCGGCGCTGCCGCGGACCCGTCCCCGGTGCCGACGACCGGTCAGACCCCGGACCACGCCGCCCAGGCGGCGGCCGCCGTGGCCCGCCACGACAAGCTCTTCCCCGAGGTGGCCGAGCTGTGCCGGGGCAAGGCGACTGCGGCCCCGACCGGGCCGGCCACGCCGGGTGAACTGCCCACGGACCCGGAGGCGCGCAAGTACGCGGAGAACCACGCGTACAAGAACGAGGCCACGCTCACGCCTGCGGCCAAGTGCCGGGGCGACGCGCACGCCGCCCGGATCAGGAAGGCGCTGGGCGGTTCCGACGGGAAGGGCGCACCGAAGTCGACGGAGGAGCTCAGCGGGCTCCTGACCGGGATGGGCTACAAGCCGGAGGCCGGGGACGTGTACGCATCGAGCACGGGCAACCTCTCGTTCGTCCTGTCGATCCCGGAGAGCGGCCCGTGTGTGACGGGCCATCTGACCCCGCCGATGAGCGTGAAGGCGCACGGGGTGTACATGGAGGGCGGCTGCCACGAGCCGCGCGGCGGCCACTGAACGCACCGAGGACGGGGGCCCGGCGGGCCGCTTGGCGCCGCCGGGCCGATGAGGTCCGCGTCCGGGATCAGGGCTGCCAGGCCGTCAGGAACGACTCCGGGGACCAGGTGCCCGCGAGGGCGGGGGACAGCCAGGTGGGTGCCGCCGTACGGAACGACTCCGGGGACAGGGATCCCGAAGCCTCCGGGACGGCGCCCAGCAGCGGCAGCCCCGAGGACGACGGGAGGTCCGCCAGGTTGCAGCGGCAGGCCAGGTCCGGCTCGGCCGGCCAGCTGCCGATGACCACGCCCAGGGCCTCCAGCTCCCGGGCCCGGAGGGCCTCGGCCGTCAGGGTCGTGGAATTGAGGGTGCCGAGGGCGGCCGGGGCGACCACCAGCACCGGGGCGCCGAGCAGCCGGGCCGCATCGGCCAGCGTGTGGCCCGCCTCGTCGAAGCGGACCAGGAGGCCGCCCGCGCCCTCCACCAGGACCAGGTCGTGGGACCGGGCGAGCCGGCTCGCCGCCTCCGCGACGGCGGTCGGCGAGACCGTGGGCAGTCCCGCTCGGCGGGCCGCCGTGTCGGGGGCCAACGGCTCCGGGTAGCGGGCCAGTTCCACCGCCGTGACCGTCGGGCCCGCCAGGCGGACCGCTTCCGCCGCGTCGCCCGGCTCGGTCGCGTCCACGCCGGTCTGCGCGGGCTTGAGGACCGCCACCGAGCGGCCCGCCGCCACCGCGGCCGCCGCGATCGCCGACGTGACGACCGTCTTGCCGATCTCCGTGCCCGTGCCCGAGACCATCAGTACCGGCATGTCAGCCCTCCTCCGCCGCCGCGCACACCGCACGGCAGATGCGCGCCACGTCGCCGTCGCCCGTGACGAACGGGGGCATCACGTAGATCAGGTCCCTGAACGGGCGCACCCACACGCCTTCGCGGACCGCTGCGCGGGTCGCCGCGGCCACGTCGACCTCGTGGGTCAGCTGGACCACGCCGATCGCGCCCAGGACGCGTACGTCCCGGACACCGGGCAGGTTCCGCGCCGGCGCCAGGCCCTCCTGCAGGCCCGCCTCGATGCGCTTGACCTCACGCTGCCAGTCCTGGCCGAGCAGCAGGTCGATCGAGGCCAGCGCCACTGCCGTGGCGAGCGGGTTGCCCATGAACGTCGGCCCGTGCGCGAGGACCGGGACGGCGCCCCTGCTGATCCCGTTCGCCACCCGCTCCGTGCACAGCGTCGCCGCCAGCGTGAGGTAACCGCCGGTCAGGGACTTGCCCAGGCACATCACATCCGGGGTCATCCCCGCGTGGTCCGCCGCGAACAGCGCGCCGGTGCGGCCGAAGCCCGTCGCGATCTCGTCCAGGATGAGCAGGACGTCGTACTCGTCGCACAGTTCGCGCAGCACCCGCAGGTAGCCCGGGTTGTGGAAGCGCATGCCGCCCGCGCCCTGGACCACCGGTTCCACGATCACCGCCGCCAGCTCGTCCGCGTGCGCGGAGACCAGGGAGCGCAGGTGGTCGACGTACGCCGGGTCCACCGGCGCGTCGAAGCCGCTCGGCGGCACGTCGGCGAACAACTGGCGCGGGAGGATCCCGGACCAGAGCTCGTGCATGCCGCCCTCGGGGTCGCAGACCGCCATGGGCGTCCAGGTGTCCCCGTGGTATCCGCCGCGCCAGGTCAGCAGCCGGGTCTTGCCGGGCCGGCCGATGGAGCGCCAGTACTGGAGGCACATCTTCACCGCGACCTCGACCGAGACCGAGCCCGAGTCGGCGAGGAAGACGTGCTCCAGGCCGGGCGGGGTGATCTCGACCAGCCGGGCGGCCAGCCGGACGGCGGGCTCGTGGGTGAGCCCGCCGAACATCACGTGGGACATGCGGCCGAGCTGGTCGGTCACGGCCTCGTTCAGGACCGGGTGGTTGTACCCGTGGATCGCCGACCACCAGGAGGACATGCCGTCGACCAGCTCGTCCTGGCCCTGGGAGGGCTCGGCCAGCCGCAGCCGGACGCCCGAGGCGGAGGAGACGACCAGCGGCTCCTGCCGCCCGGGCATCGGGCCGTACGGGTGCCAGACGTGCTGCCGGTCCAGCGCGAGCAGCTCGGCGGCCGGCATCGCGTGGTGCTGGTCAGGCATTGGGCGCGAGATCCGTTCCCGCGCCCCGGCGGCGGACCGCCACCAGGTCCGAGCGGACCTCGCCCGCCGAGGCCTGGGCCGGGGCCTGCCCCGACGCCTGCGCCGCGGCCTGCGCCGGGACGGCCTCGTGCTCGTGCCCCGAGCAGCCGCCGCACGCCGAACCGCAGCCCGCCTCGGCCGCCGAGGAGCCGCACGGGCCGTGGGCCGCGGCGGCCGCGGCCACCGCGTCCGCCCGGTGCGCCGGGAGGGTCGTCGTACCGGCGCCCTCCACCTCGAAACCGGCGTCCGCGATCATGTCGAGGTCGGCCTGGCCCGCCTGGCCCTCACTGGTGAGGTAGTCGCCGAGGAAGATCGAGTTCGCGATGTTCAGGGCGAGCGGCTGCATCGAGCGCAGGTGCACCTCGCGGCCGCCGGCGATCCGGACCTCCACGTCGGGGCAGACGAACCGGACCATCGCCAGGATCCGCAGGCAGCGCTGCGGGGTGAGGTTCCACTCCTTGGCCAGCGGGGTGCCCTCGAAGGGGATCAGGAAGTTGACCGGCACCGAGTCGGAGTCCAGCTCGCGCAGCGAGAAGACGACGTCGACCAGGTCCTCGTCGCTCTCGCCCATGCCCGCGATGAGACCGGAGCAGGCGGACAGGCCCGCCGCGTGCGCCTTCTGCACCGTGTCGACCCGGTCCGCGTAGGTGTGGGTCTTGGTGATCTGGCCGTACGTGGCCTCGGACGTGTTGAGGTTGTGGTTGTAGGCGTCGGCGCCCGCGTCCTTCAGGCGCTCGGCCTGGCCGTCCGAGAGCAGGCCGAGGCACGCGCACACCTCGACGCCCTCGTTCTGCTCCTTGATCGCCTCGATCGTCTTGCCGACCCGCTCGACGTCGCGGTCCGTCGGGCCGCGCCCGCTCGCCACCAGGCACACGCGCTTCGCGCCGCCCGCGACACCGGCCGCCGCGGCCTGGGAGGCCTCGTCGGGCTTGAGCCACGTGTACTTGAGGATCTCGGCCTTCGATCCCAGGCGCTGGGAGCAGTAGGAGCAGTCCTCGGGGCACAGCCCGGACTTCAGGTTGACCAGGTAGTTCAGCTTGACCCGACGCCCGAACCACTGGCGGCGCACCTTGCCGGCCGCGGCCACCACGTCGAGCAGTTCGTCGTCAGAGGTCGCCAGTACGGCGAGCGCCTCTTCGCGGGTCGGCAGCTCGCGCCGCAGCCCCTTGTCCACCAGGGTGTTCAGCAGGTCCATGACGCCGATCCTGGACCACACGAGCACTCCCGGCCAAGGAGAGATCGCACAACATGGCCGGAACGGAGTGTGTGTATCGCCACACCTGGCACTTGGGTGACGGCCGTTAGGGTCAGGCACGCCTGTGGACAGCCGACAAAACACGAGGACCCGCCGATGCCCCAGCAGAGCCCCGAGCCCGAAGACGTGTTCGCCTGGATCGACGAAGCGGAGCGGGCCCGTGAGAAGGCCGGGCTCGTCCGGACGCTGCGCCCCCGCCCTGTGTCCTCGCCGCTGCTGGACCTCGCGAGCAACGACTACCTCGGCCTGTCCCGGCACCCCGAGACCGTGCGCGGCGCGCGCGAGGCGGCCGAGCGGTGGGGCGCCGGAGCCACGGGATCACGTCTGGTGACCGGTACGACCGAGCTTCATGCGGAGCTCGAGCGGGAGCTCGCGGCCTTCTGCGGGTTCGAGGCGGCGCTCGTCCTGTCCTCCGGATACGCCGCCAACCTGGCGGCCGTCACCGCGCTCAGCGACAGGGGCACCCTCGTCGTGTCCGACGCCGGCAACCACGCCTCGATCGTCGACGGCTGCCGGCTCTCGCGCGCCGGGACCGAGGTGATCCCGCATTCCGACCCGGACGCCGCGCGCAAGACGCTCGCCACCCACGAGGGCCGGGCGCTGCTGGTCAGCGACTCGGTGTTCTCCGTGGACGGTGACGCCGCCCCGCTTGCCGCGTACGCGGCCGCCTGCCGGGAGGAGGGTGCGGCCCTGGTCGTGGACGACGCCCACGGGCTGGGCGTACTGGGGGAGGGCGGCCGCGGAGCCCTGCACGCCGCCGGACTCGCGGGCGCGCCGGGGGTGGTCGCCACCCTCACGCTCTCGAAGTCCCTGGGCAGCCAGGGCGGAGCCGTGCTCGGTCCGGCCAAGGTGATCCGGCACCTCGTCAACACGGCGCGGACCTTCATCTTCGACACCGGGCTGGCACCGGCCGCCGCGGGTGCGGCGCTGGCGAGCCTGCGCCTGCTCCGGAGGGAACCGGAGCGCGCCGGCCGGGCCCGCGAGGTGGCCGACCGGCTGTACGGGCGGCTCACCGCGTCCGGCCTGACCGCGGCCCGGCCGGACGCGGCCGTGGTGTCGGTACGGGCCCCGTCGGCTTCGGCGGCACTGCGCTGGGCCGCCGACTGCCGCGAGGCAGGTCTGTCCGTGGGGTGCTTCCGTCCGCCGTCGGTGCCGGACGGCATCTCCCGGCTGCGGCTGACCGCACGGGCCGATCTCACGGGGGACGAGATCGACCGGGCCGTCGAGACGATCCTGGGGACCGCCCCGGCCGGAGCCACGGACCGCTAGGGCCTCACGCGAGTACGTCCACGTCAGCCCGTACGGATGCGAGGAAGCCGTCCCAGGCCGGCCCGGTGAAGAGCACGGCCGGGCCGTCCGTCCGCTTCGAGTCGCGGACGGCCATCAGGCCGCCGCCACCGAGCACGGCGGTTTCCACGCAGTTGTTCATTCCGGTGCTGCGGCTGCTCCGCCGCCACCGCGCGCTGATCAGAAGTCCGCTGGTGGAGAGGGGGGTTGCGGACACGGGGGTGCCTCCTTACGCGTCGTCAGCGAGTGAGCTGATGAGATCCGACGAGTCCTGGGGCGGGAGGGCGTGCGCCTGGATGGTGCGGAATGCGGCGCTGTACGCCTCGAGGTCTTCCTTCCGCTCCAGATAGAGGCTACTCGTCAAATGGTCGAGTACCACCACATCCAGATCGGCGATGTTCGGAAATGAGAAAATAACGAACGGTCCGGTCAGGCCGAGATGACCCCCCACGCTGAACGGAAGCACCTGCAACCGCACTTGGGGCAGCCGGGCCACCTGCACCAGATGCCGCAATTGCGCCGCCATCACCCCCGGGCCGCCGATCTGCCGCCGCAGCACCGCTTCGTCCAGCACGGCGCTCAGCTCCAGCGGGGGATCCGCCCGCAGTACCGACTGCCGGGCCAGCCGTACGTCGACCAGCGCGTCGACCTTGGGCTCCGGCAACCCGCCCAGCGCGGCCCGGGTCACCGCCCGCGCGTACTCCGGGGTCTGCAGCAGGCCCGGCACCACGGAGAGTTCGACCGTACGGGCCGAGCGGGCGCCGGCCTCCAGGCTGATGAAATCCCGGTACTCCTGCGGCAGCAGCCCCCGGTAGTCGTGCCACCACTGGCGGCCGCGCACGGCGTCGCCGCCGGGACCGGGGCCGGCCGCGGAGGCCGACAGGGCCTCCAGCAGCGCCCGCTGTTCGGGGCTGACGACCTCTGCGTAGACATCGAGGAGGAGGCGGATGTCCTCCGGTTTCACGCCACTGCGCCCTGTCTCGATGCGGCTGATTTTCGACTGGTGCCACCCCGCGATCCGGGCGGCCTCACCACTGGTGAGTCCGGTCCGGTCGCGCAGCGCGCGCAGTTCCTCGCCGAGCTTGCGCCGACGCACCGCGGGACCGTGCTGCATACCCGCCTCCTTCCACCGGCACAGCTCGCACCAGTCTGCCGTCCAAATACGCTCTTCCGTAGCAGAGTTCACTGCATTGAGCGACAGATATATGCAGATCTTGGGGGAACGGCAGCACTGGCGGGACGATGGGTGGCACTCTGGCGTCCAGCACAGATCCGGGGTTTCGCCCCGGTGGGAAAGGGACCGTCGCCATGGCAGACCACCAGGAAGCATCCGTCACTCTGCCGAGCGATCCCGCCTCGGTCGCCACAGCCCGCCGCTACGTCGCGGAGGTGCTCGGCGAATGGGGACTGCCCGACGAGGCCGACACCGCCGACAGTGTCCGGCTGATCGTCTCGGAGCTCGCCACCAATGCCGTGCAGCACACCTTCGGCCAGTCGCCAACCTTCACCGTGGACATCCGCCTCGAGCGCGCGGAGTGGCTCCGCGTCGGGGTGACCGACAGTCACCCGCGCTGGCCCAAGCGCCTCCCGGCCGCCGTCCAGCAGGACAACGGCCGGGGGATGGTCATCATCCGCTGGCTCACCGCCGAAGCGGGTGGCCGGCTCTCCGTCAGCCCCACCGAGGACGGCGGCAAGACCGTCTGGATCGCCCTGCCCTGGCCCGTCGGGGCCACCGCGAAGAGCATCACGGGCTGTTGAGCCGCTCAGCCCTGCCCGCGCTCCCCGGCACTGCGCTCGATGCACAGCTCGTTGCCCTCCGGATCGGCGAGCACGGCCCAGCCGGAGCCGTCCTCCCGGCGCCGGTCGTCGACCAGCTCCGCCCCGAGCCCGATGAGCCGCTCGACGGTCTCGTCCCGGGTGCCGGTGGGCGGCTGGATGTCCAGGTGGACCCGGTTCTTGACGGACTTGGCGTCCGGCACCCGGATGAACAGCAGCCCCGGGACCCCGGGCTGCGCCGGGTCCAGCAGGATCTCGTCGTCGCCCTCGACGTCGTCCGGGTGGATCGGGAAGCCGGTCACGGCCGACCAGAACTCGGCGATCTTGTACGGCTCGAGCGCGTCGAAGGTGATGTGGCGGACCGGGTTGACGAACATGCATCTCCTTGGGGGCGGGTGCTGCGGCAGCGGCCGCAGCACCACCGGTCCGGTCCGTATACGGAACCGGCTGCGGGCGGCCCGTGAGTTGAACCGGGTGCTTCCCCGAAACGTGGGTTAACGCGGCGGAAAAGCGCGGCGCCTAGCGTGGCGGGCACGGCATTCCGTCAATGATCACCCATACGCCGGTAAAGCGGCGGTGCTCGGGACGGAAAGCCTTTCTCTGCGTTGGGCAAGACATGCTTGGCTCGGATACGTGCAGGTCAACAAAGTGTTGAAGGTCGCTAGGGTCGGCCCGGCACGACGTCGATCTTGTCCTGGAAGCTTGGTGAGTTACGAGTGCAACTGACACCGCACGAGCAGGAAAGACTGCTCATCCACGTGGCCGCCGACGTGGCCGAGAAGCGCAGGGCGCGCGGGGTCCTCCTCAACCACCCCGAAGCGGTCGCCCTGATCACCTCGCACATCCTCGAAGGCGCCCGCGACGGGCGGACCGTGGCCGAGCTCATGGCCTCCGGCCGCACCGTGCTCGGCCGCGGCGAGGTGATGGAGGGGATCCCCGAGATGATCCATGACGTCCAGGTCGAGGCGACCTTCCCGGACGGCACCAAGCTCGTCACCGTCCACGACCCGATCGTCTGAAGGGGAGTACCCGCATGATCCCCGGCGAAATCGTCCACGGGGACGGTCCGGTGCGCCTCAACGAGGGCCGGCCCGTCACCCGTCTCACCGTGCTCAACGCCGCCGACCGGCCCGTCCAGGTCGGCTCCCACTACCACTTCGCCGAGGCCAACCCCGGCCTCGACTTCGACCGCCGGGCCGCCCGCGGGCTGCGGCTCAACGTCGCCGCCGGCACCGCCGTGCGCTTCGAGCCGGGCATCCCGGTCGCCGTGGAGCTCGTACCGCTGGGCGGGCTGCGCACCGTACCGGGCCTGCGCGGGGAGACCGGGGGGCCGCTCGATGGCTGAGCTCGACCGCCGCGCGTACGCCGACCTCTTCGGGCCCACCGTCGGCGACCGCATCCGCCTCGCCGACACGGACCTCTTCGTCGAGATCGAGCAGGATCTCAGCGGCGGCCCCGGACGCTCGGGCGACGAGGCCGTGTTCGGTGGCGGCAAGGTGATCCGCGAGTCCATGGGCCAGGCCCGGACCACCCGCGCCGAGGGCGCCCCCGACACCGTGATCACCGG
The DNA here is from genome assembly GCF_041200175.1 of Streptomyces sp. R33. NCBI lineage: Bacteria > Bacillati > Actinomycetota > Actinomycetes > Kitasatosporales > Streptomycetaceae > Streptomyces > Streptomyces sp. R33. Next base: position 7,096,374 of record NZ_CP165727.1, read on the forward strand.
AGTCGTCGTCCTCGACCACTGGGGCATCGTCAAGGCCGACATCGGCATCCGCGACGGCCGCATCTGCGGCATCGGCAAGGCCGGCAACCCCGACACGATGGACGGTGTGGATCCCGCACTCGTGATCGGCCCCGAGACCGAGATCATCGCGGGCAACGGGAAGATCGTCACCGCGGGCGCGATCGACGCCCACGTGCACTTCATCTCGCCCACCGTCATCGACGAGGCCCTCGCCTCCGGCATCACCACCCTCGTCGGCGGCGGCACCGGACCCGCCGAGGGCACCAAGGCCACCACCGTCACCCCCGGCCCCTGGCACCTCGCCCGGATGTTCGCGGCCCTGGAGTCCTACCCCGTCAACATCGGCCTGCTGGGCAAGGGCAACACCATGTCCCGCGAGGCCATGCACTCCCAGCTGCGCGGCGGCGCCCTCGGGTTCAAGATCCACGAGGACTGGGGGTCCACCCCCGCCGTCATCGACGCCTGCCTGAGCGTCTGCGACGAGACCGGCGCCCAGGTCGCCATCCACACCGACACCCTCAACGAGGCCGGATTCGTCGGCGACACCCTCGCCGCCATCGCCGGACGGACCATCCACTCGTACCACACCGAGGGCGCGGGCGGCGGGCACGCACCGGACATCATCACCGTGGTCTCCGAGCCGAACATCCTGCCCAGCTCCACCAACCCGACCAGGCCGCACACCGTCAACACCATCGACGAACACCTCGACATGCTGATGGTCTGCCACCACCTCAACCCGGCCGTTCCCGAGGACCTCGCCTTCGCCGAGTCCCGGATCCGGCCCACGACCATCGCCGCCGAGGACGTCCTGCACGACCTCGGAGCAATCTCCATCATCTCCTCCGACTCCCAGGCCATGGGCCGCGTCGGCGAGGTCGTGCTGCGCACCTGGCAGACCGCCCACGTGATGAAGAAGCGGCGCGGCTTCCTGCCCGGCGACGGACCCGCCGACAACCACCGCGCCCGCCGCTACGTCGCGAAGTACACGATCAACCCCGCCGTGGCCCAGGGGCTCGCGCGCGAGATCGGCTCGGTGGAGACCGGCAAGCTCGCCGACCTGGTGCTGTGGACGCCCGCCTTCTTCGGGGTCAAGCCCGAAACGGTCATCAAGGGCGGCCAGATCGCCTACGCCCAGATGGGTGATGCGAACGCCTCCATCCCCACCCCGCAGCCGGTGCTGCCCCGCCCGATGTTCGGCGGCCACGGCCGGGCTCCCGGGCTGAACTCGGTCAACTTCACCGCGCAGGCCGCCCTCGACGACGCACTGCCCGAACGGCTCGGACTCGGCAAGCAGTTCGTGGCCATCGAGAGCACCCGCAAGGTGAGCAAGGCGGACATGCGCAACAACGACGCCATGCCGAGGGTCGAGGTCGACGCCGACACCTTCACGGTCACCATCGACGGGGAGGCCGTGGAACCTGCGCCCGCGGCGGAACTGCCCATGGCCCAGCGCTACTTCCTGTTCTGACATGGGCCCCCTTCCGACGGGCGCGGCCCGATGAGCCTCGCCGCCCTGCTCGTGCTCGCCGACGGCCGCTTCCCCGCGGGCGGGCACGCCCACTCCGGCGGGGCCGAGGCCGCCTGCAAGGCGGGCCGGATCCACGACGCCGCCACCCTCGAGGAGTTCTGCCGCGGCCGGCTCCACACGGCCGGACTCGTCGCCGCCGCACTCGCCGCGGCCGCAGCACTCGGGCTCGACCCGGCCGTGCTCGACACCGCCGCCGACGCCCGTACTCCGTCGCCCGCGCTGCGCACCGCGGCGCGGCGGCTGGGCCGGCAGCTGCTGCGGGCCGCCCGGGCCACCTGGCCCGCCGCCGAACTCGACGCGCTCGCCGCGGCCTTCCCCCGCGGGGCGCACCAGCCGGTCGTGCTCGGGCTCGCCGCCCGGGCCGCCGGGCTGGGTCCGCTGGACGCCGCGCACGTGGCGGCGTACGAGAGCGTCGGCGGACCGGCGACCGCGACCGTGCGGCTGCTCGGCCTCGACCCGTTCGAGGCGAGCGGGGTTCTGGCCCGCCTCGCCCCCGAGCTCGACGCCGTCGCCGCCCGGGCCGCCCAGGCCGCGCACCGGGCACGGCTGGAGGGCCCGGACGCGCTGCCCGCGGCCTCCTCCCCGCTGCTGGACATCGCGGCACAGAGCCATGCCGACTGGCCGGTACGGCTCTTCGCCTCGTGACCGCCCCCTCACCGCTTCCCGACCGCCGCCTCCACGATCGACTCCGGAGACCCCCATGCATCTCGACCACGGCGTGACCTACCCCCAACGCCACACCCACAGCGCCGGGCCGGTACGGGCCGACGGCTCGCGCAGGGCCCTGCGGATCGGCCTCGGCGGACCCGTCGGCTCCGGCAAGACGGCCACGGTCGCCGCCCTCTGCCGCGCCCTGCGCACCGAGCTGTCCATGGCCGTCGTCACCAACGACATCTATACGCGGGAGGACGCCGAGTTCCTGCTCCGCGAGGCCGTCCTGCCGCCCGAGCGGATCAGCGCGGTGGAGACCGGTGCCTGCCCGCACACGGCCATCCGCGACGACATCTCCGCCAACCTGGAGGCGGTCGAGGAGCTGGAGGAGACGGTCGGCCCGCTCGACCTGATCCTCGTCGAGTCCGGCGGCGACAACCTCACCGCCACCTTCTCCCGCGGCCTCGTCGACGCCCAGATCTTCGTCATCGACGTGGCGGGCGGCGACGACATCCCGCGCAAGGGCGGCCCCGGCGTCACCACCGCCGACCTGCTCGTCGTCAACAAGACCGACCTCGCCCCCTACGTGGGCTCCGACCTGGACCGGATGGCCCGCGACGCCGCCGAGCAGCGCGGCGAACTGCCCGTCGCCTTCCAGTCGCTGCGCGGCGAGGACGGCGTGGCGCCGGTGGCCGCGTGGGTGCGCGAGCGGATCGCCGCCTGGGCCGCCCGGTGAGCCCTACGGCGGCCTCCGCGCCTCCCGCCGCCCCGCCGGCCCCGGCTCCGCCCGACCCGGCCCCGCCGGCCCCGGCCCGGCCCGCCCCTGCTCCGGCCGGCGTACGGGCCACCGCCCGGATCTCCGCCGTCGCCGACGGCCGCGGCGGTACCGCCCTGCCGCTGCTGGCCGGTGAGGGACCGCTCGCGCTGCGCCGCACCCGCGGCACGCCCGCCGAGGCCGGGGTGATGCTGGTCGGCGCGATGAGCGCCCCGCTCGGCGGGGACCACCTCACGGTGGAGGCCTCCGTCGGCCCCGGGGCCCGCCTCGCCCTGGCCTCGGCGGCCGCCACCCTGGCGCTGCCAGGCCGCGGTGGTGAGCCCGCGCGGTACGACGTACGGCTGACCCTGGCCGAGGACGCGGCGCTGCGGTGGCTGCCGGAGCCGCTGGTCTCCGTACGCGGCAGCGACCTGCGGGTGCACACCCGGGCCGAACTCGCCCCCACGGCCCGGCTGCTGCTGCGCGAGGAGCAGGTGCTGGGCCGGACGGGGGAGGAGCCGGGCCTGCTGCGCAGCAGGCTCGCCGTGAGCCGGGGCGGGATCCCGCTGCTGGACCAGGAGCTGGCCTGCGGTCCGGGAGCACCCGGCGGCTGGGACGGGCCGGCGGGGCTGGCGGGACATCGGGCGCTCGGTCAGCTCCTGGTCGTGGACCCGGCATTCGCCGTCTCGCCGCCCGCCGCCGCGGTGCTCGGGGAGTTCGCGGCCGTCACTCCGCTGGCCGGTCCCGCAGTCCTCGTGACGGCGCTGGCACCGGACGCGCTGCGGCTGCGCGAGGTACTCGACGCGGCGTGGCACACCTACGGCTGGTAACTGCCGAGCAAACCTGGGACGAATGCGACACCGCTCAGCGGTACACGCCTTTCCGGTTATCGGGTTGGCAAAGAACGCGACCTTGGTCTGTTGTCAGGTGTACGTCAGACGAAAGGATCCACCTGCACAGACACTGCACCGACCAACCCGGCCTCCTCCGGCCGGGCCTGACGCAGGGGGAACAACCACGTGATACGCACTGCAGCGCTGGGGAGCGCTGCCACTCTGATCACCGGAGCGCTGGCCGCGGGCCTGCTGCTGGCCCCGCCGGCCGCCGCCGCTCCGGCCAGCCAGAACAGCGGGCTTCCGGAGGCGCTGGGCGTCCAGCTCGCCGCCGCCCGCGCCGCCGCCACCGGGGTCGAGTGGAAGGACTGCCCGGCGGACTGGGGCTTCGAGGCCCCGATCCAGTGTGGCTGGGTCAAGGTTCCGCTCGACTACTCGAAGCCGTTCGGCAAGACGATCGACCTCGCGGTCGACCGCGCCGTCAGCACCGGCACCAAGCAGGAGCGCCAGGGCGCGCTCCTCTACAACCCGGGCGGCCCCGGCGGTTCCGGCATGCGCTTCCCGCGCCGGGTCACCACCAAGTCCCCCCTCTGGGTGAACACCGCCAAGGCGTACGACTTCGTGGGCTTCGACCCCCGCGGCGTCGGCCACTCGGCGCCGATCTCGTGCGTCGACCCGCAGGAGTTCGTCAAGGCTCCCAAGGCCGACCCGGTCCCGGACACCAAGGCCGACAAGAACGCCCAGCGCAAGCTCGCCGCGGAGTACGCGGACGGCTGCAAGGAGCGCAGCGGCGACATGCTGCCGTACATGACCACGCCGAACATCGCGCGTGACCTGGACGTCATCCGTGCCGCCCTCGGCGAGAAGAAGCTGAACTTCATCGGCGTCTCCTACGGCACCTACATCGGCGGGGTCTACGCGACCCTGTTCCCGACCCACGTGCGCCGCATGATCGTCGACAGCGTCGTCAACCCGGCGCAGGAGAACATCTGGTACGAGGCGAACCTCGAGCAGGACGTCGCCTTCCAGATGCGCTGGAACGACTGGCAGGACTGGGTCGCCAAGAACGACAACGTCTTCCACATCGGCGACACCCGCGCCAAGGTCGAGGCCAAGTGGCAGGAGCTGCGCGCCAAGGCCAAGGCCAACCCGCTCGGCGGGGTCGTCGGCCCGGCCGAGCTCATCGGCTTCTTCCAGGGCGCCCCGTACTACGACTCCTCCTGGGTGCCCGTCGCCCAGGCGTTCAGCGCGTACGTGGCCGGTGACGAGAAGCCGCTGATCGAGGCGATCTCGCCGGACATGTCCGACATCAAGGGCAACATCGCCTCGGAGAACGGCAACGCGGTCTACACCGCGGTCGAGTGCGCCGACGCCAAGTGGCCGACCAGCTGGGCCAAGTGGGACAGGGACAACAGCAAGCTGCACGAGAAGTACCCGTTCCTGACCTGGTCCAACGCGTGGATGAATCTCCCCTGCGCGACCTGGAAGTCCAAGCAGAGCACGCCGATCGAGGTCGGTGCCAAGCGCGGCCTGGCCCCGGTCCTGATCGTCCAGTCCGAGCGTGACGCGGCCACGCCGTACAAGGGTGGCGTCGAGCTGCACCGCCGCCTCGCCGGCTCGCGCCTGATCACCGAGCAGAACGCCGGCTCGCACGGTGTCACCAGCCTGGTGAACCCCTGCATCAACACCCGGGTGGACGCCTACCTGCTCGAGGGCAAGGTAGACGCCGCGGACGTGAAGTGCGGTCCGCACGCCACTCCGGTCGCCCCGGCCCCGGCCACCGCGAAGTCGCTCGCCGCGGCCCCGTCGTCGGCCCTGCCGGCGCTGGAGGAACTGCCGGCCGTCCGCTAAGGCAGACGGCACGGCACGTCACAGCACGGGAGAAGGCTCAGCGCGTCTTGCGCCGGGCCTTCTTCCGCGCTTCCTCCGCCTCCGCCTTGACCTCGGCGGCGTACCGGTCGACGTACTCCTGGCCGGACAGCTCGAGGACGGCGTACATGATCTCGTCGGTCACGGCCCGCAGCACGGCCCGCTCGCCCTCCAGCCCCGCGTACCGCGAGAAGTCGAGCGGCCGGCCGAAGCGGATCGTCACGCGCCGGATGTTCGGGATCTTCTGACCGGGCGGCTGGATCTCGAAGGTGCCGACCATCGCGCACGGTACGACGGGCACCCCGGCCCCGAGCGCCATCGCGGCCACGCCCACCTTGCCCTTGTACAGCCGCCCGTCGTGGGAGCGGGTGCCCTCGGGGTAGATGCCCAGCAGCTCGCCCTTGGCCAGTACCCCGAGCCCCTCGCGCAGCGCGGCCTGTCCGGCGTCCTTGCCCGAGCGGTCCACCGGGATCTGCCCGGCGCTGCGGAAGAAGAACGCGGTCAGCCGGCCCTTCACCCCGGGGCCGGTGAAGTACTCGGCCTTCGCGAGGAACGTGATCCGGCGTTTGAGGATGGCGGGCATCAGGAAGTGGTCCGAGAAGGACAGGTGGTTGCCCGCGATGATCGCGGCCCCTTCCGGCGGGATGTTCTCCAGTCCCTCGATGCGCGGGCGGAACAGCAGCCGCAGCAGCGGACCGAGCAGCACGTGCTTGAGCAAGTGGTAGAACACCGGGGCGTTTTCCCTTCACCTGGCGGTCGGGTCAGTGTGCCGTACACGGTGCCAGATGGGCATGGCGAACCAGAAAGGACGCGACGCCCCAGAGGGCGAGCCTCTCCGCATGTGCACGAGCCGGTTCTTGCCCATCGAGTCGCACACGAGCCGGTGCAGGGTGGGCTCCTCCTCTCCCGGTTCGGCGTGCTCTGCGTCGTCTTTGCCCTTGGACATGGGGTTCCTCCAGGCCGTGGGGGGCGTCACAGGGAACTTTCGCTGCCCTATAGAACGGACGGCGTTGCCGGGAGTTCATGTGGAGGCCGATCGGAATCGGCCAAAAGCGCCGGGCCAGAGGAGGGGAAGGTGGTGCGGGTGCGCCGGTTCAGGTCTTGCGGGACGCGGCCATGCCGGCGGTCAGCAGGCCGAGGACCACCCAGGCGAACCACAGCCAGCCGTTGCTGCCGAGGGCCACGGAGTACGTGGCGACGGCCACCAGAGAGGCGAAGGTCATGACGGCCATCGCCTTAACGGATCCGGTCATGCCCCATGGTCGCGCGCGAAGGTGCTCCTCCGCTACTGGCCACGCGCTTGGAGCGAGGCGAGATAGGAGTTGTACGCCTCCAGCTCCTGGTCGCCGTCGCGGTCCGCGGCCCGGTCCGCGCGCTTCGCCGCCCGCTGCTCGGAGTGGTACCACTGGTAGACCAGCGCGATCAGCACCAGCACCGACGGGATCTCGCTGAAGGCCCAGGCGATGCCGCCGCCCCACTGCTGGTCGAGCAGCGGGTCGATGCCGAGGGAGGCCGGCGGGTTCGCGTACGTCTTGATCATCGGCTGGCTCGCCATCATGACGGCGATTCCGAAGAAGGCGTGGAACGGCATGCCGGCGAAGAGCTCCAGCATCCGCATCACGTAGCCGGGGCGGTGCGGGCCCGGGTCCACGCCCATGATCGGCCAGAAGAAGATCAGGCCGACGGCCAGGAAGTGCACCATCATGCCGATGTGCCCGGCCTTGCTTTCCATGAGGAAGTCGAAGAGCGGCGTGAAGTAGAGGGCGTAGAGGCTCGCGATGAACATCGGGATGGTGAACACGGGGTGCGTGATCACCTTCATGTAGCGGCTGTGCAGCAGCATCAGCAGCAGCTCGCGCGGTCCCTTGCGGCCGCGGGCGGCGGGCGGGAGCGCGCGCAGCGCCAGCGTCACCGGAGCGCCCAGCAGCAGCAGGATCGGCGAGAGCATGCTGATGACCATGTGCTGGACCATGTGCACGCTGAACATGACCATGCCGTAGTCGTTCAGCTTGGTGCACATCATGAGGGCGATGCTCAGCACGCCGGAGGTGAAGGCGATGGTCCGGCCCAGCGGCCAGGCGTCCCCGCGGCGGCGCAGCCGCACCACACCCCACAGGTACAGGCCGAGGCCCACGAGCGAGCCGATCAGGAAGAAGGCGTCGAAGGAGAACTCCAGCCCGCGCCCGAGAGTGAACGGCGGCAGGTCCATGTCCATGTGCATGTCCATGCCGTGACCGCTGTGATCCATCAGTTCACTCCCTTGACCCGTGGTGCCCCACCACAGTAGTGCCGCCCCCGGACGCGGACTCGTCCGGGGGTCGGGTCAGAAGGGGGGAAACGTCACAGAACGTTCTGCGCCTCGTCGTACCGCTCCGCCGGGACCGTCTTGAGGGTCTGTACGGCGTCGGCGAGCGGGACCATCTCGATCTCGGTACCGCGCAGCGCGGTCAGCATCCCGAACTCGCCGCGGTGCGCCGCCTCGACCGCGTGCCAGCCGAAGCGGGTGGCCAGGACCCGGTCGTACGCGGTGGGCGTGCCGCCGCGCTGGACGTGGCCCAGGATGACCGGGCGGGCCTCCTTGCCCAGGCGCCGCTCCAGCTCGACCGCGAGCAGGTTGCCGATGCCGGCGAAGCGCTCGTGGCCGTACTGGTCGGTGCCGCCGTCCTGGAAGTCCATGGAGCCGGCGCGCGGCTTGGCACCCTCGGCGACCACGACGATCGCGAACCGCTTGCCCGCGGAGAAGCGCTCGCCGACGATCGCCGTCAGCTCGTCGATGTCGAAGGGGCGCTCCGGGACGACGATGGCGTGCGCGCCGGCCGCCATGCCCGAGTGCAGGGCGATCCAGCCGGTGTGGCGGCCCATGACCTCCACGACCATCACGCGCTGGTGGGACTCGGCGGTGGTCTTCAGCCGGTCCAGCGCCTCGGTGGCGACCCCGACGGCGGTGTCGAAGCCGAACGTGACGTCCGTCGAGGCGATGTCGTTGTCGATCGTCTTCGGGACGCCGACGATCGGCAGACCGGCCTGCGAGAGCAGGTTCGCGGCCTTGAGGGTGCCCTCGCCGCCGATCGGGATGATGGCGTCCAGGCCGAGGTCGGCGACGTGCCCGCGGGCCCGCTCCACGCCGTCGCGCAGGTGCGCGGGCTGCACCCGCGAGGAGCCCAGGATGGTGCCGCCGCGGGCCAGGATGCCCGCCACGGCGTCGAGGTCCAGCTTGCGGTAGTCGCACTCCAGCAGGCCGCGCCAGCCGTCGTGGAAGCCGATGACCTCGTCGCCGTGGTCGACGACGGCGCGGTGTACGACGGAGCGGATGACGGCATTGAGGCCGGGGCAATCGCCACCGGAAGTGAGCACACCAATGCGCATGGCAGGAAGACCTTTGCAACGTGGGCCGACGACCGGACCACGTCGTCCGGTTGGAACTACGGCCACCCTACAAGTGGTGGAGAGGTGGACCGAACCATCCTCCACATGCTGGTCATGCTCGTCGTACGAAACCACGTCGGCCCGGTTCCCCCTAGGGAAAACCGGGCCGAACACATGATGGCGGGGCCGCCCCGATGAGCGGCCCGCGCGCTGCTACGCGGGCTGCGTCGCCGCCGAGATGCGCTCGGCGCGCAGCGCCTCGTACCACCGGTCGTCGATGGGCGGCAGCGCGTTCACGTCGAGGGCCAGCTTCAGCAGCAGGTCCGCGATCTGCGGGTTGCGGGCCATCACGGGGCCGTGCATGTACGTGCCGAAGACCGTGTCGTTGTACGCGCCCTCGGTGCCGTCGCCCGTGCCGTTGCCGCGACCCAGGACGGTGCGGGCGAACGGCTTCGCGGACGGGCCGAGGTGCGTGACGCCCTGGTGGTTCTCGAAGCCCGTCAGCTGCGGCAGGTTCAGGCGCGGGTCGATGTCGGCGAGGACGTCGCCGACGCACCGCTCGCCCTCGCCGCGCACGGTGACCACGTCGAGCAGGCCCAGGCCCTCCTGGCGCTCGCCCATGTCGTTGACGAACTCGTTGCCGAGGATCTGGTAGCCGGCGCAGACGGAGAAGACGATCGCCCCGTTCGAGACGGCCCGCTCCAGACCGCCGTCGCGCAGCAGACGCTCCGCGGCGAGCCGCTGCGGCCGGTCCTCACCGCCGCCGATCAGGTAGATGTCACCCGAGGTGGGAATGGGCTGGTCGCTGCGCACGTCCACGCGCTGCACGTCCAGGCCGCGCTGGCGCGCCCGGCGCTCCACCACGAGGGCGTTGCCCTGGTCTCCGTACGTGCTCAGCAGGTCGGGGTAGACCCACACCAGACGCAGGCTGTTGTCGCTCATGCTCTTGTGTCCTCTGGAGGTATGAGTACTAGTTGCCGACGCGGCGGCGCACGTCCTGGAAGGCGGTGTAGTTGGCGATCAGCTCGATCTGCCCGGGCGGCGCCAGCTGCACGGCTTCGTCGAGGGTCTCGCACACCCGGAAGTCCAGGCCCGCGACCTCGAGCCGGACCGCGAGGTCCAGCTTGCGGTCACCGATCACGAAGATCGGGTGGCCGGCCAGGCGCGGGTAGTCCACGTCCCACAGCCAGGAGGTGTCCGTGCCGTCGGCGCCGCGCGCGTTCACCGAAAGGATCACCGGGGTCGGCGGCGGGTCGATCAGCGAAAACGTTTCGAGCCAGCCCGCCGGGTTCTTGGCGAGCAGCAGGCGCAGCTCACGGCCCTGGAAGTTCACCACGTCGTAGCGGCCGGCGACGGCCTGCACCTGGTACATCCGCTCCAGCGCGACCTGCGGCGGGACGCCGAAGACGGCGGCCACGGCGGCCGAGGTGGCGGCGTTCGCCTTGTTCGCGCGGCCCGGCAGCTGGAGGTGGATCGGCCAGGCCGAGCCGTGCGGGTCCAGCACGTGGTCCCCGGACAGCACCCAGCTCGGGGTGGGGCGCCGGAAGCCGCACTCGCCGCAGAACCAGTCGTCGCCGGGGCGCTGCATGACGCCACCACAGGAGGGGCACGACCAGGCGTCGTCCTTCCACTCCTGGCCGGCGGCGACCCACACCACGTTCTGCGAGGAGGAGGCCGACCACACGATGAGCGGGTCGTCGCAGTTCGCGACGATGACGGCCTTGGAGCCCTGGAGCCCCTCGCGCCACTTCTCCGCGAGCATGCGGGTCTCGGCGGCGCGGTCCAGCTGGTCGCGGGAGAGGTTCAGCAGGGCGATCACCTTGGGGGTGACGTCCCGGGCGACCCCGGCGAGGTACTTCTCGTCCACCTCGATGACGCCGTACTTGGCGTCCGAGCCGCCCGCGAGGGCGGAGGTGATGCCGGCCGGCATGTTGGCGCCGAGGGCGTTGGAGACGACCGGACCGCTGGCCCGCAGGGCCTCGGCGATCAGCCGGGTCGTCGTGGTCTTGCCGTTCGTCGCGGAGACGAGGACGACGTCGAGATGCTGCGCGAGCGCTCCGAGAAGATCGGGGTCGAGTCTGAGTGCGACCTTGCCACCGATCACCGATCCGCTTCCGCGTCCCGCGGCCCGCGACACCGCCGCCGCGGCCTTGCCCGCCGTCACGGCCAGCTTGGCCCGCGGCGAAAGCGGCTCTGTGTTGCCTGCCATCGTCCCTTGTCCTCCTTGCGTCGGTCGGCCCCAGCCTATCCAGTACCGGCAGGGGCCTTGACCGCGGCGCCCCCGGGGCGCCGCAGATCTCCTCATATATTCGCCCGTCGTACCCTTACGGCCATGCGACAGCGCCCCATTCCCGGTACCACCGGCCTCGTCCGCACCATGAGCCTGCTGGGCGATCCGGTGCTCCACTCGGCCTGCGCGGAGGTCACCGAATTCGGCCCGGCCCTCGACCGGCTCATCGAGGACATGTTCGCGACGATGTACGCCGCCGAGGGCGTCGGCCTCGCCGCGAACCAGATCGGCGTCGGACAGCGGGTGTTCGTCTACGACTGCCCCGACGACGAGGACGTGCGCCACGTCGGGCACATCGTCAACCCGCGCCTGGTGGCGGCCGACGGGGACGAGTTCCGCGGCCCCGAGGGCTGCCTGTCGCTGCCGGGTCTGGAGGCGGGCACGGTCCGGTACGACCGCGCGGTCGTCGAAGGGGTCACCTCCGACGGCGCGCCCGTACGGATCACCGGCACGGGGTTCTTCGCCCGCTGCCTCCAGCACGAGTGCGACCACCTCGACGGCACGGTCTACGCGGACCGGGTCACCGGGCTGCGCGCCCGGCGGCTGCGACGGGCGATCCGCAAGACCCCGTGGGGTGCGCGGGCCGCTGCGGCCGCGCAGAACTGAGCGGGGGTCCCCGGCCGGGGACCCCGTCCGCTAGGGGGTGTCGTCAAAGTCCCTCCCCCAGCTACCGCTGGGAGGTGCCCCCAGGCCGGCGGGGTCTGGCACGCGCGCTCGCGGCGTTGTCGTCGGTCGACGACGCGAGCGTCGCCTCCCTCCTCCGCCTTGCGATCACACGCACCAGACCCCGCCGGCCCCGCCCTCACGGGCGGACGACGCTACTTTGACGACACCCCCTAGAAGCCCGGGCCGTCCAGGCGGTTGCCGGCGGTGGCCAGCCGGCCCCACAGCAGGTCGGTGAGTCCGGTGACCAACTCCGCACGCTCGCACGGCCGCTCGCCGAGCCACCAGTCGCCGGCGGCGTGCATCATGCCGACGATTCCGTGGCCCCAGATGCGGGCCAGGCGTTCGCCGCCGGGGCCGAGGTCCACCCGCTCGCCGATCACCTGGGCGAGCTCCTCGCCGAGCCGGCGCAGCAGCGGGGCCGAGTGCAGGCCCACGTCGAAGCCGCGCTCGGCGGCGTGCGAGTCCTCGGCCGGGTGCATCAGGAACCGGTACACCTGCGGGCGGGCCTCGATGGCCGTGAGGTAGGTGTCGAGGGTGGACTCCACCCGGCTGCGGCGTTCGGCCGGGGCGTCGAGCGCGGCCCGCAGCGAGTCGAGCAGGGCGTCGGTGTGCCGCACGGCGAGGGCCTGGTAGAGCCCCGCCTTGTCGCCGAAGTGCCGGTAGAGGATCGGCTTGGTGATGCCGGCCTCCGCCGCGATGGCGTTCATGGAGGCCTTGGGGCCGTCCCGGAGGACGACCCGGTCGGCCGCTTCGAGCAGCTCCCGCCTGCGGCGCTCGGCCGCTCCCGGTTCGCCGGCCTGCTGAGTGGTCTCCATGACGTGTTTCTCTCCCCGCCCTTGCGATGGTGCGTGACGCCCACGCAACGTAACACCCCGCACACCCTCGCGAAGGAATCGGCCGTCCCGCGGACGCCCCGCGGGCGGCTCGGAGGCGGCCCTGCTTGACAGTGCTTACTCGTCGGTAACAGACTGTGGCCACCGTAAGGGTTACCGCTAGTAACGCACTGGTGGATGCACAGCTGGAGGGGACATGGCGGAGTTCACCATGGAGCTCAATGACGACCAGAAGCAGGTACGGGACTGGATCCACGGCTTCGCTGCCGACGTGATCCGGCCCGCAGCCGCGGAATGGGACGAGCGCGAAGAGACTCCGTGGCCCGTCATCCAGGAGGCCGCGAAGGTCGGCATCTACTCGCTGGACTTCTACGCCCAGCAGTTCTTCGACCCTACCGGCCTCGGCATCCCGATGGCCATGGAAGAGCTGTTCTGGGGTGACGCGGGCATCGCCCTGTCGATCGTGGGCACCGGGCTCGCCGCCATCGGCGTCGTCGCCAACGGCACCGAGGAGCAGATCGGCACCTGGATCCCGCAGATGTACGGCACCCCGGACGACGTCAAGGTCGCCGCCTTCTGCTCCTCCGAGCCGGACGCCGGATCCGACGTCGGCTCGATGCGGACCCGGGCCGTCTACGACCAGGCCAAGGACGAGTGGGTGCTCAACGGCACCAAGACGTGGGCGACCAACGGCGGCATCGCCAACGTCCACATCGTCGTCGCCGTCGTGGACCCGGAGCTCGGCTCGAAGGGCCACGCCTCCTTCATCGTGCCGCCGAACACCCCGGGCCTGTCCCAGGGCCAGAAGTTCAAGAAGCACGGCATCCGCGCCTCGCACACCGCCGAGGTGGTCCTGGAGGACGTGCGCGTGCCCGGCTCCTGCCTGCTCGGCGGCAAGGACAAGCTGGACGAGCGCCTCGCGCGGGCCCGCGAGCGGGCCAGGGCGGGCGGCGGCGAGCGGGTGAAGAACGCGGCCATGGCCACCTTCGAGGCCTCCCGCCCGGCGGTCGGCGCCATGGCCGTCGGCACCGCGCGCGCCGCGTACGAGGTCGCCCTCGACTACGCCAAGACCCGTACGCAGTTCGGCCGCCCGATCATCGACAACCAGGGCGTGGCCTTCCAGCTCGCCGACATGCGGACCTCCATCGACGCGGCCCGGCTGCTGGTGTGGCGGGCCTCCTGGATGGCGGTCGCGGGCAAGCCCTTCACCTCGGCGGAGGGCTCGATGTCGAAGCTGTTCGCGAGCGAAGTCGCAAAGAAGGTCACCGGTCAGGCGGTCCAGATCCTCGGCGGCAACGGCTTCACCCGCGAGTACCCCGTGGAGCGCATGCACCGTGACAGCGCGATCTACACGATCTTCGAGGGCACCAGCGAGATCCAGCGCCTGGTGATCGCCCGCACGATCTCGCAGATGCCGATCCGCTAGCCGGGCCGCCGTGCCTCACGCGTGTGTCCGTCAGTGCACGGGCGTGAGGCACAGCGAGTGGGCGCCCTCGACCCACTTCTCGGGGACGCTGATCAGGTCGCCGTCGGCACAGTCCGCGCCGCCGGTGCCCCGCTGCTTGGTGACCAGGTACTTGGCCAGCGGGGAACCGCAGGCCTCCGGAACCAGCTTCTCGTTGCGCAGCTTGTCCGCGTCGCGCACGCACGTCCCGACGGCCGGGCCGGTCGGCAGCTCGTCGTCCCCGGCCATCAGGCCCAGCAGCACGAGGAGGGGCGGAGTGAAGGCGATGAGCACGGTCGCCGCGAGGAAGACCAGCGCCGGCGGGCGGCGCCACAGCGGCTTGCCGGGGCGCAGTGAGGGCAGGATGCCGCCCGCCGGGGGAGCGAGCTTGACGAAGCGCGAGCGCGCTCCGAGGTTCAGCAGCACGGTCACCGGCGTGATGAACACCGACAGCGGACCCCACCAGCCCTGCCACAGGGTGTCCGCGGACATCGTGCGGTAGGTGGCGAGCCCGCAGTCGCGGCAGAACGGCCCCTCCTGGCGCAGGAAACGCATCAGGACGAACATGCCCTGGTGCCCTCGTACGGTGGCCTGCACGGCGGGCCCGGCCCCGCACACGCGGCAGCCGTACGGGGCCTGCGGCATAGGTGGGTGGCCGTACGGGCCCGCCTGCTGCGGCACGCCGTAGGGGCCCTGGGGGCCGCCCTGCTGCGGGGCGTACGGGTGGTGGTACGGGCCGGCGCCGTGCTGCGGTGGCGGAGTGGCCACGGATGTCTCCTCGGGTCTCGCGGTGAACACCGGGCGGTCGGTGATCAACCGGCACCCTAGACGAGTAAGTCCGAAGTGCTGGTCAGTGGTCGTAGGCGATGAGTGACCTGGTTAACGGTGTTCCGTTGGCCCGGTTGTGCCAGATCGCCGCGGTCAGGGCCAGGATCCGTTGCCCGACGCGGGCCAGGACTCCGGCTGGGGTCCTGGCTCCGTGGCGTTCGAGGTCGAGCTGGCCCTTGAGGGTGTCGTTGACCGACTCGATCAGCTGGCGGACCGGCTTGAGCAGGTGCTCGCCGGGCCGCGGTGTGCGGTTGCGGTAGCTGGGCCGGAGCAGGGTCAGGCCGTGGTCGGTCATGAAGGCGTCGAGGTGCTTGGAGACGTAGCCCTTGTCGCCGATGACGGTCTGCCCGGGGTGGGTGGCCAGCAGATCGGCGTCCTGGGTGAGCATGCCGGCCAGGACTTCCCGCTCGTCCGTTTTCGGGTTGGCCAGGGCCCAGGCGACCGGGAGTCCGCCGGGGGTGCAGAGCAGGTGCAGGCGAAGACCCCAGAAGAACCGCGAGTGCGAGGGGCAGTAGGAGTAAGCGGCCCAGCCGGCCAGGTCGGACCGCTTGACGGTGGGCCGGGACCGGGCGCACTCCACCGGGGTGGAGTCCACGATCCACACGTCGTCGTGCCACAGATCGGTGTCCCGGGCCAGGGTTCGGATGAACCGGCCGATCAGTCTGTTCGCGGCCCGCAGGCGCTTGTTGTAGCCGGACTGCCCGGGCAGGTAGGGGAACTCGGCGGCCAGATGGCAGCGAGCGAAACGCAGCCACCTGGCCTCGGAGACGAAGCCGAGCACGGCCTGCATCACCGCGAGCGTCAACAGCTCGGCATCCGTCAGCCTCGGAGGACGGCCCGGCCGCCGCGTTCCTGCCAGAGAGTCATCGATCCTCACGTACAGTGCTGTCGCGAGGGTTTCGAGGTTTGTCGTCACAAGCGAACTAACGAGACCCTCGCTTCATGCGCTCGAAGACTTCGGACTTACTCGTCTAGCCCGCGCGGCGGCCGCGGCAGCCGGACGCGGATCTGCGCCGGACGTGATCCCGCCCACGCCCGTGCGCCCCCTGAACACCGTTGCGGGGCACGGAGGCCGCCCCCTCCAAGGGACGCCGGGTGAACGAACCGGATACCGGGCATGAGCGCATGGTGAGCGGGCATACACACCCTGAACTGGACCCTTGAAATGGGTTCCGTCCGGGGGCGGCGATCAGTAATACTCACCGCCACCGTGGATCGCGGATTCGACCGGGTGACCACCGGCCCTCCCGCCCCACTTTGCGAGGAGGTGCGCCATGTGCTCCCACCAGCCCCCCTGCCCGTCCGCCGACAGCGCCGATCACGACGCCGCCCGCACCGTGGCCTTCCACCCCGAACAGGGCTGGAGTCTGCTCTGCAACGGCCTGGTGATCTTCGACGATACCGGTGAGCTGCTCCCCGACGGCCGCGTGGTGGAACCCCGCCGCCCGGCCCTGGTCTGAGCGAGGAGGCCGCATGCGCCAGCAGCTGATCCGCAAGCCCGTCCCCAAGCCCGCACCCCGAGACCTGGACCTGCGCACACCGTCGGGCAGACCCCTCCCGTACTGACGGGAGCTCCGACGTTACGCGGCCCCACCGGCTGGACTTCAGCCGGTGGACGCCGCCGCACCACCCAGGAACGCGGCCTCGTAGGCCTCGTCGCCGATCGCCGCGCGGGCCTGCCGCTCGCCCCGGTCCCGCAGGGCCGTCAGCGAGGGTGAGCCCATCTGCGGCCGGCCGACCGTGCGCCACCAGGCGTGCCCGGTGCCCAGCAGCCGCGCCGCGAGCTCCCCGTCGCCCAGCGCCGCCACCGCCGCCGCGAGCATGTCGAGGCCCAGAGCTATCCCGAACCGGTCGCCGAGCAGCCGCTTGCCCGAGAGCATCGCCCGTACGTGGCGTGCCGCCTCCCCGTGCTGGCCGAGCCCGAGCGCCGCGACCGCCAGCACGTAGTCCGCGTACGCCCGCAGCCAGCGCTCGCCCAGCTCCGCACACGCCTCGCGCAGCCGCCGCGCCTCCTCGGCGGCCTCCTCGAAGCGTTCCAGGTCGCACAGGGCGTAGCTGGTGGCCAGCCGGCACAGGAGCCAGCCCGGGCCGCTGGTCCGCCCGCCGTGCCCGCCCCGTGCCCGGGGCCCCGCCAGCTCCAGCGCCCGTACGGGATCCCCGGGCATCAGCACCGACACCGCGTGGAGATAGGCCGCGCGCAGCTCCGGCTCGGGATCCGCCAGCCGGGCCGCCGCGCGGGTGCACTCCGCGCCCAGCTCCCGGGCCGCGTCCATGTCCCCCTGGAGCAGGGCGGTCAGCCCGAGGGCCCATACGGCCTGGGCGTACGCGGCACCCGTGCCCGGGGCCGTTTTCAGCGCCCGTTCCAGGAAACCCCGGCCCTCGTGGACGTGCCCGCACGAGAACCAGAAGAACCACAGCGCCCCCGCCATTTCGAGCGCGGCCGCCGGGTCGGCGGCGAGGAGGTGCTCCAGCGCCGTCCGCAGCTGCGAGTGCTCGGCGGTCATCCTGCGGTACCAGTCCACCTGGTCCGGGCCCAGCCAGCCCCGGTCGGCGGCCTGGGAGAGTGCCGCGTACCAGTGGGCGTGCCGGTCGGCGACCGTGTGCACCTCGCCGAGTTCGGTCAGCCAGTCGTGGCCGTACTCGCGGATGGTGTCCAGCATCCGGTAGCGGGTGCCCGCGCCGCGCTCCCGGCTGCGCCGCACGACGGACTTCGCGACCAGCCCCGCCAGCACCCGCTCCACCCGGGAGGCGGGCAGCGGGCCGCCCGAGCACACCGCCCGGGCCGCGGCGACGTCGAAGTCCCCGGTGAAGACGGACAGCCGGGCCCACAGCAGCCGTTCCACCGGCTCGCACAGCTCGTGGCTCCAGCCGATCGCGGTCCGCATCGTCCGGTGCCGGGGCTGGAGCACGGGCCGGGTGTCGGACAGCACGGCGAAGCGGGCGCCCAGGCGCTGCGCCGTCTGCTCCAGGGTCCACAGGCGCAGCCGGGCGCCGGCGAGTTCCAGCGCCAGCGGGATCCCGTCGAGGCGCCGGCAGACCTCGGCCGCGAGCTCGGCCCGTTCGGGGTCCTCGAAGGCGGCCGCGGCCTGCGGGGTCGCGGCCACGGCGCGGGCGCGGAACAGGGCGAGTGCGTCGCTGTCGGGTCCGTCGCAGGGCAGCGGGCAGACCTCGACGACCTTCTCGCAGGGGCTGGCGAGCGCTTGCCGGGAGGTGACCAGGACCGTCAGTCCCGGTGCGGACTGGAGGAGTTCACCCACGAGGTGGCGGCACTCGGCCACCATGTGCTCGCAGGTGTCGAGGACGAGGAGCAGCTCCTTGTCGGCCACCCACGCGCACAGCTCCTCGTCGAGGGGGCGGGCGGAGTGGTCGGCCAGACCGACGGCGTGGGCGACGGTCATGGTGAGCAGGCCGGGATCGCGCAGCGGCGAGAGATCCACCCACCAGACCCCGTCGGGCCGGGCCTGTTCGGGGTCGGTGACGGCCCGCAGGGCGAGCCGGGACTTGCCGACGCCGCCCACCCCGGTGAGGGTGGTCAGCCTGCGGGAACGCAACAGGCAGTGCAGTTCGGCGAGTTCGTTCTCCCGGCCGATGAAGCCCGCCGGGTCGGGCGGCAGGTTCCCCGGCAGGGCGCCGGGAGCCGGCTCGGGATCGCCGTCGGCCTCCGCGGAATCCGACTCTTTGCTGTTGAACGCGTACTCACCGAACACGGATGTATTGTGCGCGATCTTCTTGTCCGGTAGTGCCGTTCGGTCCGTTTTGCTGTCACGTTGCCGGGACATCGGCCGGCCGCCTCACGGCACGAGTACGATGCGCCGTTCCGCGGAGAACGCTCCCCAGTTGCCGTCGGGCAGGCGGGCGCGCAGCTTGAGCGTCCACTGCGTGCCGGCGGGCTCGGTCACCGTGAGCCGGTGCTCCACCCCGGCGGCCCCGGACGGGGGCACGGCGCCGGCGCCGAACTGGATGACGGTCACGGGCCGTCCGTTGACGTGGAGTTCGTACTCGCCGGTCGGGCGGCCGGTGTCCGGCGCGGTCCAGGTCAGCGTGACGGCGCCGGGCGAGGCGGTCGCGGTGAACTCGGCGGGGGCGGTGCCCGGCCCCTGGCCGGCGGACGGCGGGGTGGTCACGTCCACCGCCGGGCCGTCGGGGGAGGAGTTGTCCGCGCCGTCGCGGGCGCGGACGGTGAAGGTGTAGACGGTGTCCGGCTGGAGGCCGGTCAGGGTGGTGCCGGTCTCGGTGGGGCCGGCCGTGTGGATCCGGATGCCGCCCTGGTAGACGTCGTACGCGGTCACGCCCGTGTCGTCGGTCGCGGCAGCCCAGGACAGGGTGGCGGCCCGGGGCCCGTCGGCCCGGCCCGTGGTGCGGGCGGGGGCGCTGGGGGCCTGGCGGTCCTCGGCCTTGGCCGCCGGGGTGGTGGCCGCGGCGGCCGCGCTCGGGGCGGAGGCGTTGCCGGCGGCGTCCCGGGCCCGGACCGTGAAGGCGTAGGCGGTCTGCGGGGTGAGGCCGGTGATGTCCACCATCGTCTTGTCGGCCGGGAGTTCGCGCACCAGCCGGCCCGCCTGGAACACCTGGTAGCCGGTCACCCCGTCGGCCGGGGCCGCCGCCTGCCACATGACGTGCACGGAGGTGGCGCTGCCGGCCTGCGCGGTGATCCCGGCAGGGGCTGCCGGCGGCCGGGTGTCGGCCGCGGTGCAGGCGGCGAGTCCGGTGGCGGCCAGGAGGACGAGCAGGGGGGCGGTGCGTCGCACGGGGCCCTCCTCGACGTCCGCTTCCTCGTAAAGGTCTAGACATATATGGCACGGGCGTGGGCGGCAGGGCAAGCCCCGGGGAGAGATCGTCAAGCACGGATCGCCCGTCACGGACGGTCAACACCCGTACGGCGGACACGGGTTTCGCCCGAAGGCACCCCTTCCTGCGCCACGATGGGCGCCGCTCTCAGGAGGTATCGATGGTGATTTCGCTCTCCGTGGTCGTGCTGCTCCTCGTCCTCGCATGGATCTTCATGCGCAGCGGCGGCCTCAAGTTCTCCCACGCCCTCGTCTGCGCGCTGCTCGGCTTCTACCTCGCGAGCAGCAGCATGGCGGCAACCATCCACGACGGTCTGTCGGCCACCGCCCAAGTGGTCTCGGGCCTGCGCCCGTAGGCGCCCGTGGGCCGGCGGCCGGTCCGGCTTGATCGACTGTTGCGCCTTCGTGAATCATCCGGCTCTTCCATGGACTCCTCATGCGGTGCGATCTAGCGTCTGGCGGCGGCGCGATGTCATACGCACTGTCAATAAAACTGAAGAGAACGGAGGAAGTCCGGATGTTCCGAAGAGCGCTGAACTGCGCCGTGGTCCCCGCCCTCATCGTGTTCACGGCGATGTACGGGATCTCCCCGGCGCAGGCAGAGCAGATACCCCAGGCCCCCGGCCACCGGCTGGTCAGCCACTACGACGGCGCCCCCGCGGCCGCCGCCCCGCTACCCGGCGAAGCCCCGCCCCAGCACCCCTTCCTCGCGCCCAACGGCCGCAGCGGCATGCACTCCGACGCCGGGGGCAGCGCCACCTTCCCCTGGTCCGGTCCGCTCGGCAAGAACCCGAGGGTGACCAGCGAGAAGATCGCGGCCCTCGGCGGCGAATGCGCCACCGCCACCTTCGACGCGGGCGGCAGGCTGGTCACGGTGTGCGGCACCTTCTCCGGCTTCAAGGTCAAGCTCCTCGACCCCCGTACGCTGGCCACGCTCGCGGAACACCAGCTCCCGCAGCGTTCCTCGACGGTCGAGGCGATCACCTCCCTCGACTTCTCGAAGATCTTCAAGGACACCTCGGGCGGCGCCTACTTCTACCTCGACAACGAGGACCGGGCCGTCCTGGCCGACTCCCGCCAGCACATCCTGCGCCTCTCGCACACGCAGCAGCCGGACGGCAGCTGGGCGTTCGCCGTGGACGACGACTGGGACCTCACCGGCCAGGTCCCGCACGACTGCGTCACCTGGACCAACCTGCGGCCCAGCGGCACCTGCGACCCCGTGACCTCCGTGATGCCCGACTGGAACGGCCGCATCTGGTGGGTCACCCGCCAGGGCAGGGTGGGCACCGTGGACCCGCAGACCTCGCAGATCCGCTCGATCCGGCTTCCCGGCGAGGAGATCCAGAACTCCTTCTCGGTCGCCGAGGACGGTGTGTCGATCGTCTCCGACCACGCCCTCTACAGCTTCCGCGCCGCCGCCGACGGCACCCCCGAGGTGCAGTGGCGCCAGACGTACGACCGCGGTACGGGAACCAAACCGGGCTCCGTGAACCAGGGTTCGGGAACCACCCCGGACCTGTTCGGCGACGGCTACGTCGCCATCACCGACAACGCCGACGACCGCATGAACGTCCTGGTCTACCGGCGGGGCGCGGACGTGCCGGCCGACCGGCGGCTGGTCTGCACGGTCCCGGTGTTCGCCAGCGGCGCCTCGACCACCGACAACTCCCTGATCACCTGGGGCAACAGCATCGTCGTCGAGAACAACTACGGCTACGAGAACCTCACCAGCCTGCTGCTCGGCAAGTCGGTCGTCGGCGGCGCCAGCCGGATCGACGTCCGCGCCGACGGCAGCGGCTGCGACACGGTGTGGCAGAGCGGCATCCGCGCGCCCTCCGTCGTCCCGAAGCTGTCCACCGCGAACGGGCTGCTCTACTTCTACGAGAAGGAGCCCAACGCCTGGGGGATCGACGCCTGGTACCTGACGGCGGTGGACTTCCGCACCGGCGAGCGCCGCTGGCGGCAGCTGACCGGCACCGGCCCCCTGTACGACAACAACTGGGCGCCGATCACCCTCGGCCCCGACGGCACGGCGTACGTCGGCGTCTTCAACGGCATCGTCGCGGTCCGCGACGGCGGCTGAGGCCGGGCCCGCAGCGGCCCCGGCCGGCACGCGATCCGTGTCGGCCGGCCCCCCTCACTCCTCGGTCCGTCCGGGCTGCCACAGCGGGTGCTCGCGCTCGGCCCAGGCGCGGCCGACGGACCCGGTGCGCAGCCCGCGCCGGGCCTCGGGATCGGCCAGGGCCTTGCCGATGTGCGCGGCGAGCACGACGCCGACGGCGAGGGCCAGCCAGTCGTGGACGAAGGTGGCGGCCGTGCGCCGGCCGACCGGGACGAGACCGGTCCACCACATGAGCACGCCGGTGCCGGCCATCACCAGCACCGCCCCGGCCAGCCAGCCCGCGTACACCTTCTGCCCGGCGTTGAACTTCCCGGCGGGCCGCTCCGTCACGCGGTCGCGCCGCAAGGCGGCCCGCAGCCAGACCCGGTCGTGCGGCCCGAACCGGCCCAGGCGCCGCAGATCTGCGCGGAAGGCCCGCGAGGCGAGCCCCAGCAGGAACGGCACGACGAGCAGCAGCCCGGACCAGACGTGCACGGTGACGACGAGGTGGCGGCGGCCGACGAGTTCGGCCAGCGGTGGCAGGTACAGGCAGAGCGCCGTGGCGCCGCACAGGCCCATCAGCGCGGCGGTGGCCCGGTGGATCCACCGCTCGGCGCGGCTGAACCGGCGGACCCGCCCGGGGTGCGGGGCGCGCTCCGGCGCGGGCTCAGACCGTGGGGGCATCGTCACGTCCGTTCGACCGGCCGACCCAGGCGTCGACCTCGTAGCCGAGGCGCTCCCAGTAGCCCGGCTCGACGTCACGGGTGACGGTGATGCCGGAGAGCCACTTCGCCGATTTGTAGAAGTACATGGGGGCGACGTACAGCCGGACGGGACCGCCGTGGGAGTGGCTCAGCGGCTTGTCCTGCATGCGCAGCGCCACCATGACGTCGTCCCGGCGGGCCTGGGGGAGCGTGAGGCTCTCGGTGTACGTGCCGTCGAAGCAGCTGAACCGGATCGCCCGGGCCTCGGGGCGCACCCCGGCGGCGTCGAGCAGCCGCGCCAGCGGCACCCCTTCGAAGGGGGTGCCGGGAACCCGCCAGCCGGTGACGCACTGGACGTCCCGTACGACGCGGGTCTGCGGGAGCTGCTGCAGCGCGTCGAGGGTGTACGTCATGGGGCGGTCGACCAGGCCGTCGACGGTGAGCCGGTAGTTCTCGGGGCCGCGGCGGGGGACGGAGGAGGCCACCGAGTAGTAGCGGAACCCGCTGCCGTTCGGCAGCAGGCCGGTGAGGCCGGTGGGGTCCTTGTCGGCGGCAGCGCCGAGGAGGCCGTCGAAACCGCCCTGGAGGTACGGGGCGCCGACCAGTCCGGCCGCGCCGAGCCCGACCATCCCGAGGACCAGGCGGCGGCCGACCGGCGCGCCCTGACCGTCGGGGTCGGGCGGCGGTGGTGCGGGTACGGGTGCGGGTGCTGGGCTCACGGGCCGATTCGACCACCGCCGGCGCCCCCGCACCAGGCCCGGCGGCAGTCCGTCAGACTTCCGTCACACTTGTCCGCGTCCCGCGCCGCGGTCTATGCCTGCCAGAAGAAGACGGCCGTCATCCGCTTCTCCTCCAGGGTCTGCCCGAAGTACCCGGTGGCGCTGTGGATCAGGTTCGCGGAGTAGAGCAGCAGCCGGTTGGCGCGGTGGGGGACCCGTACGTCCTCGGTGAAGGAGTCGGGGGACACGAAGCGGGTGCCCAGCGCGTCGACCAGGTTGTTGTGCGGTGCGATCACCTGGTTGCCGCCCAGGGCGCCGCCGGGCAGGCTCTGGCGGTAGAAGCTCGTCCCGCAGTCCTTCGGGGCCTTCGGGTTGAGGTAGAGCACGGCGGCGTAGCGGCAGAGGGTCCGCGAATCGGTGTGCGGGCGCGGCTCGGACTCGCCCTCGCCGACGACCTGGACGCAGTTGTGGTTGAACGTGCCGCCGCCCGCGGGCCGTTCGGCCCAGATCCGCGGGGCGCCGGTCGACTTGCGCACCAGCCGTTCCACCAGGGCCAGTTCATCGGGCTCGAGACCCGGCATGGCGCGCAGCCCCGGCCAGCTCTCGGGCTTGTGCGGATAGCCCTCGGTCCAGTCGTCCTTGGCCAGGCAGCGCTCCCGTACGGCGTCCGGATCCGGCAGTACGTCGTCCAGCACCCAGTAGTCGCGCCCGCGGGTCGGCTTGCGGTACGGGAGGACGGGGAGGGGAGGAGGTAGGGGCATGGGAGGGACCGTAGCCACCGTGCCCGGGGCGGCTCGCTCCGGAGGCAGTCAACGTTCCGTCAAGTGTTCCCCATGGGTGCCGCGTCGGTACGGACACGCCCTGGGGCGTCCGCCGCCGGGCCGGCCGGGTGGTTCACTGGCGGGATGCCGCTCGAAAACTACGGAGTGCTGTCCGGAACCCTGCACCGCCACTTCCGCGACCGGCCCGACGACCAGGGCCGCTGGTTCCACGTCCATCTGGAGGTCGACACCCCCGGCGGCCGCTACGCGTGTGCCGTCGACGTGGACAGCAAGAACTCCGCGGTCGGGGTGCAGTGGAAGGTGTTCACCCTCCACGCCTCGGTGCTCGAACCCGTCGACTCGCCGTCGCCCGGGTACCACGACCTCGCCATGACCTCCGGATCGGGCGCGCTCGACTACCTCCGGCACCCTGCGCTCGCGGACCGCCCCGGCTGCCTCCTCGGTGGACACCCGCCGCACTGGTACCAGCGCATCCTGAACCGGCTGAGCCCGCCCCGGCCCTGGATCTCAGGCTCCTACCTGGAGGCCTCCGGGGCGCTGGAGCCGATCCTCGTGCCCGGCCGGCCGGTCCTGATCTTCGGCGAGCCCTTCGACGAGGGGCTCGGCATGCACAACATCCACCAGAACCAGGGCGACCCGTACGGCAGTCAGTGGTGGGCGGACAACGGCATCTGGCAGGACGGGGCCACGCTGACCCGGCGCCCGGACGGCCTCTTCGACGTGTTCATCTCCAGGTTCTCCACCCAGAAGGAACCCACCGACGCCGAGGGCCACCCGGTCCGGGCGCAGCCTTAGGGCTGGTGCGGGCGGCGGGCCGCCACCACCGCGCACACCGCCGCGAGCGGCAGTTCCGCGCCCACCGCCAGGACCAGGGCCGTCGCCCGGGCGCTGCCCGGAGCCGAGGTCGTCACGTCGAACCAGGCGTCCATCACCAGCAGAGCGGCCGTCGCCGCGGCGAGGGGCGCCGCGCGGGCATCGTGCCGCCTCAGCAGCAGGCCCGTACCGCCGAGTCCCGCGGCCAGCACGGCGTCCAGCCCGATCCAGGCGGTGGACCAGTTGGAGACCTCCGCGGTCTGCGGCAGCGTCTTCACCAGCACCGCCATCCACGGCAGGAGCGCCACTGCGGCTCCGCTGAGCAGTACGGCCGGCCAGGGCGTGCGGCGGGCGTGGAAGCGCGGGGCGACGAGGGTCATGGCGGTGGAGCTCCTTCCGGCCCCGGCGGTCCGTCCCCCGGGCACGGCGACCACTCTGGTCGCGCGGGAGGGCGAAATCAGTAGCGGCACTGTCCGGACCGGGGGTGGCACTGGCTGCACCCCCGGGCGGGCACCAGGGTGGTGGCACGGCTCTGACCAGTGCGATTACCGTACGGGCATGGGAATTTCCGGGGCGCTGCGGCGCACCACCGGCTGGATCGCCGCCCACGCTCCCTGGTCGGCGTGGGCCTGGCGCAGCACCGCCTTCCCCGTCGCCGGGATCCCGACGGCCCTGCCCGCCGCGGCCGCGCTCACCTGCGTGGTCGTGGCGCCGGGACGCGCGGTGGCCGCCCTGCTCGTGATGCTGCTCCTGAGCCCGCTGCTCACCCTGCTCCAGCGCAGCCGGTTCCGGGAGCTGGTGGAGCTGGAGATACCCGCCGTCGGGTACGCGCACCGGCCGTTGCACCCGCGCGGGCTGCTCGAACGGCTGCGCTCCGAGTCGACATGGCGGCAGTACGGGTACCACCTGCTCGTCAGCCCGCTCGCCGGGACCGGCGGGGCCCTGATCGTCCTCGCCTGGGCAGGCGGGATCGCCGGGGCCACCGTGTACGCCTGGTCGTGGCTGCTGCCCGTCGGGGACCGCGACCTGGGCTGGACCCAGGGCTACGACGTCGTCACCGTGCTGGGCGCCCTGCTCCTGGCGGCCACCCCCTGGGCGGCCGCCGCCCTGGCCCGGCTCGACGCCTTCGCCGCGGCCGCCCTCCTCGGACCCAACCGGGCCAAGGAGCTGGAGCGCCGCGTCGAAGACCTCGCCGAGAGCCGGGCCGGCGTCCTCGACGCCGCCGACCTCGAACGCCGCCGGATCGAACGCGACTTGCACGACGGCGCCCAGCAGCGCCTGGTCGCCCTCGCCATGAACCTCGGGATCGCCCGCGCCACGCTCACCGACCTGCCGCCCGAGGCGAAGGCCGTGATCGACGAGGCCCACCGCGAGGCCAAGGAGGCCATCGAGGAGCTCAACAGCCTGGTACGCGGCCTGCATCCGGCCGTCCTGGAGGACCGGGGACTCGACGCGGCCCTCTCCGGGATCGCGGCCCGGGCGCCCCTGCCCGTCGAACTGACCGTGGAACTGGCGGACCGGCCCGGTCCCACCGTCGAGGCGGTCGCCTACTTCGTCGTCTCCGAAGCCCTCGCCAACGTCGCCAAGCACGCCAAGGCCTCACGCTGCCGCGTGGAGGCCCGCCGGGACGCCGGCCTGCTGCGCATCACCGTCACCGACGACGGGGTGGGCGGCGCGGACCCGGCCCGCGGCACCGGGCTGGTGGGCCTGCGCAAACGCGTAGGGTCGGTCGACGGAACCATCCTGATCAACAGCCCCCACGGGGGCCCGACCGTCGTGACTGTGGAGCTGCCGTGCGGGCTGTGATCGCCGAGGATTCGGTGCTGCTGCGAATAGGGCTGGTCAAGGTCCTCGAAATGGCCGGATTCGAGGTGGCCGCCGAGACGGGGGACGCCGAGGCCCTGCTCGCCGCCGTTGCCGAACACCGGCCCGACCTGGCCCTGGTCGACGTCCGCATGCCGCCCGGCTTCACCGACGAGGGCGTGCGCGCCGCCCTGATGATCCGCCGGCAGTGGCCCGGGACCTCGGTGCTGCTGCTCTCCCAGTACGTGGAGGAGCGCTACGCCGCCGATCTGCTGGCCGACCGGACCGGGGGCATCGGCTACCTGCTCAAGCAACGGGTCGCCGACGTCGAGGAGTTCATCGACGCCCTCAAGCGCGTCGCGGCCGGCGGCACCGCGCTCGACCCGCAGGTCGTCTCGCAGCTGCTGCTGCGCCGCGGGGGCATCGACCCGTTGGAGCGGCTCACCCCGCGCGAGCGGGAGGTGCTCGCGCTGATGGCCGAGGGGCGTTCCAACGCGGGGATCGCGGCGCAGCTCGTCATCAGCGAGAGCGCGGTCGCCAAGCACATCAACAACATCCTCGCCAAGCTCGACCTGCCGCAGGCCGACGGCGACCACCGGCGGGTGCTGGCGGTGCTGCGCTTCCTGGACGGGACCTCGTGAGCGCAGGCGGCGGCGGAAGCGGTGAGACAGACGGCTGGCGTCCGCAGCGGGTGGCGTGGATCGTGGCCGCGGTCCTGAGCGCCGTCTTCGTCGTCGCCCCGGCCGCCCGGCAGGTCTGGGCGTACACGTCCACCGAGAGCGGGACGCTGAGCGGAGGCAGCGGCGAACGGCCGGTGGCCGCCGTGGAGATCGATGCGGGCGGCGCCGACGTACGCGTCACCCCCCGCTCCGACCGGCAGGTGGCCTACCGGGCCGAGGTGCGCTGGTCGCTGACCGCTCCGGAGATCGAGGAGAGCTGGCTCGGCGACACCCTGAAGCTGACGCCGCGCTGCCCGGCGGTCGGGGCCGTCGTGGAATCGGGCCTCGGCTGCTCGGTCGACCTGGGCGTCACCGTGCCCGCCGGCATTCCGGTGAAGGTGAGCGCGGGCTCCGGCACGGTGGACATCAGCGGGCTGGCCGGCGCCGTCGATGCCGAGGTCGGTGCCGGCCGGCTCCGGCTGACCGCGCTGCGCGGACCGCTGCGGGCGAGCGTCGGCTCCGGCTCGCTCGAAGCCTCGGGGCTCAGCTCGCCGCAGGCCGACCTCCGGGCCGGGGCGGGTTCGGCCGTCGCCCGCTTCGCCGCCCCGCCGCAGCAGGTCACCGCCCGGGCGGGCGCGGGCCACCTCCGGCTCACCGTGCCCGCGGCCACCCGGTTCCGGGTCACGGACCGGGCGGGGACGGGCCGCTGCGACGTCGCCCCCGGTATGCACGACCCCGCAGCGCCGGGCCGGCTGGACATCTCGGCGGACTCGGGCCGCGCCGAGGCGGCCTACTGAGAGCCGTGCCCCCACGGGTCCACGCCGAACGGCGGCGGCCACGGCCGGGTGCCGTGGCCGCCGGGGCGGTCATGCGTGGGGCGGGACCCGGGTGGGGCGGCCCCTGCCGCGGGTGAGGGAGTACCCGAAGATGCCGGCGAGGGCGCCGAGCAGTCCGCCCGCCGCGGTCCAGACCCAGCGGTCGGACCAGCGGCCGCCGGACCAGCCGTCGGCCGGCTCGCCGACCGCCGCGGGCTGCGGCTTCGCCGAACTCCCCGAGGCCGCCTGGGCGGTCTTGCCGATGCCGGGTACGAGCGGCGCCGCCAGGGCGCCGTCCACCGCGTAGGCGCCTCCCGTGTCCCGGGTGACGGCCTCGACCTCGGCCCGTACCGGAAGACCGAGGTCCTCCTCCGCCACGCCGACGACCGTCAGGCGGACGTAGTAGCTGCCGGGGAGCGGGTCGTTGGCCCAGGGCTCGGCTCCCGGGCGGACGGTGCGCAGGGTGCAGGAGAGCTCGACCGAGGCGGCCTCCTTGGCCGCCGCGGCCTGCTGCGTGCCGTACGTGCACGCCTGGCGGCGGCGCAGCCCGTCGTAGACGTCGAGCTGCCAGGTCGAGGCGCCGTGCCGGTTCGCCGCCGGAGGCAGCTTCACCGTGGCCTTGACCGTGGCCCGCTGCCCCGAGTCCAGCGGGACCACCCAGTAGAGGTAGTCACCGGTGGACGCGTCGGCCGTGGCCCGCTGGCCCGGCTGGATCGCCGTGGCGGTACGGAACGCGGTGCCCGCCTCGGTCGGCCCGGACGCCTTGCCGCCGGAGCTCGGGCTCGCGCTCGCCGACGGGGTGTCCGCCGCGGCCGCGGCGGCCAGGCCGAGCACACCGCCGACGGCGAGGGCTGCGGCGGTCAGTATGCGTACGGTACGCATCAGTTGGTCCTCCAGACCGAGATACGCCAGCGGGAGATCCAGCCCCACAGCAGACCGGCGACGAGACCGGCGAGCACCAGCACGCCGAGCAGCCACCAGCCGCGGCCGAGGCCGAACGCCGCCGCGTCGGACGCGTCGTCGGGCCCGTCGACCACGTCGATGGTGAGCTCGACGGGCAGGCCCGGGGTGGTCTTGACCGAGGCGGGCGCCGAGAAGGAGTTGCTGATCTGCAGACAGACGGTCTCCACCGCCGCCTTGCCGTCCTCGTCGGTGTCCGAGTCGAGCTCGGCCTTCGGGTAGCGCAGGCCGGCGGAGATCATGTCGGTGCGTCCGTCGCCCGCCTCCGAGCCGCGGACGATCTCCCGCCCGTGCACGGTCGTCGCACGCAGCATGACACCGTAGTCGTTGTTGACGGCGCGGTCGGCGGCGATGCTCACCGAAGCGCGCAGCTCCTGGCCGGGCTTGACGTCCACCCGGTACCAGCGGTGCTCGCCGAACGTCTCACGGTCGGTGTAGAGGCCCGGGCCGAGCTGCGGGGCGCCCGCGCACTGCTTGGCCCCCTCGGTCGCCACCGGGGTGACGACCGGGGTGGCCGCGCGGTCCACCAGCTGCTTGACGCGGCCGGAGAGCTCGGCGGTGTGCTGAACGGAGGTGTAGGTGCCGCCGGTTGCCTCGGCGATGCAGATCAGCTGGTTGCGCGTCTTGGCGTCCGGGACGAGCCCGAGCGTGTCGATGACCAGGTGGATGCCCTGGGCCGCGATGTCCCGCGCCACCTCGCACGGGTCGAGCGGGGCGCAGGTGTCCTCGCCGTCGGTGATGAGCACGATCCGCCGGGTCGCGTTGCCGCCCTTGAGGTCCTCGGCCGCGCCCAGCAGGGCGGGCCCGATGGGCGTCCAGCCGGTGGGGGCCAGGGTGGCAACCGCCGTCTTCGCCTCGGTCCGGTCGAGCTTGCCGACCGGGTAGAGCTGCTTGGTGTCCTTGCAGCCGAGCTGCCGGTCGTCACCGGGATAGGTGGCCCCGAGGGTCCGTATCCCGAGCTGTACCTCGTCCGGCGTGGCGTCCAGCACCTCGTTGAAGGCCTGCTTGGCCGCGGCCATCCGCGACTTGCCGTCGATGTCGGTCGCCCGCATCGAGCCGCTGACGTCGAGGACCAGCTCGACCTTGGGGGACTCCTTCGCCACCGGTTCGCCGGCGGCGGCATTCGCCGGGAAGAGCCCGACCGCCAGAGTGGCCAACAGGCCACAGGCCCCGGCCGCCACCCATTTTCTTGTGATCATCGCCGGATCGTATTGAGGATCCACCCCCAAACCAAAACGCTCCGGGGAACCCTGCCCGCCCCGGCGGTGCGGTGGCCGACCTGCTGCCGGCGGCGGCCGCGGTTACGCTGGACGGGGGGCCGGTTGGCAGTGCCCCGACGGAGGCGATCTCATGAGACGACGCCATCATTTCCACATCGATCATGCGGGGCACTCCGTCAGCGCCACCGTCGAGACCGGCCACCACGTCGAGGTGGAGATCCTGGTCGACGGCAAGGAGACCGGACACGGCACCACGCACCACGACCGGCCCGTCACCGTGCAGGTGGAGCTGCCGACCGAGCCGCCGATGCCGGTGTCCGTCCGCGCGACACCCGGTCCCGGCCTGCCGCGCTGCGTCCTCGAGGCCCCGGACGCCGACCCCCAGGTCATGTCCCCGCGCCACTACTGACGCCCTACGGCGACGCGGCCGAGCGGCACGCCCCCGGCCGTGAAGCCGGGGAACATGCCGCTCGGGAGGGGATCAGGCGGGCGTCAGCTCGCCTGGAGGGTGACGTCGTCCACGACGAAGGAGGTCTGGAGGGACTGGTCCTCCACGCCCTGGAACTTCAGGGTGACGGTCTGGCCGGCGAACCGGGACACGTCGTAGCTCTTGAGCACGTAGCCCGGGGCCGCGTCCAGGTTGGACAGGGTCTCCAGGGTCTGGCCGCCCACCGAGACGGTGAACCGGTCGTAGGCCACGTTCTCGTCCTCGTCGGTGTCGATGTGCAGGTAGAACGCGAGCCGCGCCGTGGCGCAGCCGGCGGGCAGGGACAGCGACTGGGAGGCGCTGTCCGTGTGGGAGGTGCCGTAGCCGGTCAGCCACGCCATGTACGAGCCGCTGTGCGAGACCTGGCCGGACTGGTTGGTGATGACGCCGGCCGTGGCGGTCCACGGGCTGCTGCCGCTCTCGAAGCCGCCGTTGACCACGACCTGCTTCGGGGTGCACGTACCCCCGCCGCCGACGGTCAGGGTGTAGGTGGTGCTGTGGGCGACCGTGCCCGTACCGGTGACGGTCAGGGTGTAGGTGCCCTGCGCCGTGCCCGCACCGATCTGGACGGTGAGCGTGGAGGAGCTGCCGGACTGCACGGACGTCGGGCTGAGCGTCGCCGTCACGCCGGACGGGGCGCCGGAGACCGACAGGGCGAGCGTCTGGGGGCTGCCGCTGACGGTGGCGGTGTTCACCGTGGAGGTGACGCTGGTGCCCGGGTCGGCGGAGCCGGCGGCCGGGGAGGTGCTGATCGAGAAGTCCTGCGCCGGGGTGTCGCCGCCGACGGCCTGCTTCCAGATCGCGTAGGCGACTCCGTCGGCGCTGCGGTCCAGCACCGTCGCGTTGATGTTGCCGGTCGTGTCGCAGGAGCTGTGGTAGCAGGAGTCGTACGCCGCGTTCGCGGTGCCGCCCCACTTCGAGGCCTGCGCCGAGGTCTTGCGGGCGCTGGCCCCGGCCGCGTAGCCGGAGGTGGGGATGCCGCCCTGCTGGAAGGAGTAGTCGTCACTGCGGCCCTGGCCCTCGGTGTTCTCCTCGGGGGCGAGGTTGAGCGAGGTCCAGTACGCCTTCAGCGGTGCTGCGGTCGTGGAGTTGACGTTGTTGATGAAGTAGCCGCCGTTGGGCGAGCCGACCATGTCGAAGTTGTAGTAGCCCTTGATGGCTGCCTTCTCGGCGCTGCTGAGCCGGCCCACGTAGAACTCCGAGCCGTTCAGGCCCTGCTCCTCGTCGGTCCACCAGGCGAACCGCACGTGCTTGGTCATGGTCGGGTTCTTCTGCGCGAGGACGAGCGCGTTCTCCAGCAGGGTCGCCGAGCCCGATCCGTTGTCGTTGATGCCCGGGCCCGCCGAGACGCTGTCGAGGTGGGAGCCGAACATGACGGTCTGGTCGGCCGGTCCGCCGGGCCAGTCCGCGATCAGGTTGTTGGACGGGTAGGTGCAGGAGGTGCAGTTCTGCTCGGTGACGGTGAAGCCGGCCGCCTGCAGCTTGCCCTTGATGTACGCCACGGACTGGGTGTAACCGGCGCTGCCGGCCCGGCGGTTGCCGCCGTTCTGCGAGGCGATGGTGTTCAGCTGGGTGAGGTGGGCCTGGACGTTGGCCACGTTGATGTTCGGCGGGTCGGTCCCGGGCTGGGTGCTGCCGACGTTGAGGGCGTAGTCGACGGTGTGCGCGAGGCTCGGTCCCTGGCCCTTGACCGTGACGGTGGAGGCCCCCGGCGCCGCGTTGGACGTGGCGGAGAGGGTCAGCGTCGAGGACTGGCCGGACTGCACGGTGGCCGGGTTGAAGGACGCGGTCACTCCGGACGGCAGTCCGGTGGCCGTGAGGGTCACCTGCTGCGCCTGTCCGGTGGTGGTGTTGGTGGTCACGGTGGTGGTGACCGAGGCGCCCTGCTGGACGGTGCCCGACGCCGGGTTCAGCGCCATCGAGAAGTCGTCGTTCTGGCCGCTCGGGGTACAGGTCGGGTCGCCGGACTGGGCGGGCACGCTGATCGCGTCCCAGGCGGCCTTGGTCCTGGTGAACAGGTTGCAGGTCGTCGGGTCGAGCGACTTGGCGGAGCTGAGGGTCGCCGTCCGGTACTTCTTGTAGGACATGCTGCTGGTCTTGAGGAGCATGCCGCCGTAGAAGATCTTACCGGCGTTCTGCACGCCCACGCCGGTGACCGTGGACTGGTTGCAGGTGGGGCTGTTCGGCTTGCCGCCGCCCGGGCTGCTGCCCTCGGCCAGCAGGTAGAACCAGTGGTTCAGCGGACCCGCGGCCTTGTGCACCTCGGTGCCGGGTATCGCGGAGCTGTAGCAGGCCGGGTCGTTGTTGACGGCCGGCGGGTTGTACATGTTCCGGATCGGCCCGTTGCCCTGGAGGTTGATCATCTCGCCGACGGTGTAGTCCGGAGTGTCGTACGGGGCCGGCTCGTTGGCGTACGCCTCGGTCAGCGCGCCGAAGATGTCGCCGGTGGCCTCGCCGAGCCCGGACTCCTGGCCGCTGGTGCCGCCGGGGGTGTTGGAGTCGATGGCGTGCCCGTACTCGTGGCCCACCACGTCGATCCCGGCGATCCACTCGTTGGCGCTGTTGCGCCCGATGGTGACCGAGCTGCCGTCCCAGTAGGCGTTGAGGTCGCTCAGGCCCACCTTGCCCGGGAAGCTGCTGCCGTTGCCGTTGACGCCGTTGCGGCCCAGCCACTGGCTCAGCATGTCCCACTGCTTCTGGGCGGCGAACATGAGGTCCGTACAGCCGGTTTCCTTGGACGTCGCGTTGCCCGTGCCCCAGGAGTCCGAGGACTTCGTGAACACGGTGCCGGTGCTGTAGTCCGCGCAGCTCAACCCGGGCCGGTTCGGGTCGCGCAGCGAGTACGAGCCGCCCGAGGCGGTGGTGGAGATGGTGAGCGGGTTCGGACCGTTCCACTTGCTGGTGCCGCTGCCGGCCACGACCTCGTCGTGGCGGTCGACGACCTTGCCGGTGCGGGCGTCGACGAAGACGTGCAGTTTGCTGGGCGCGGTCCTGGTGTTGCCGGAGAGGACGGTCTCCCAGGCCAGGACCGGCTTGTCGTCCTTGATCTTGACGACGAGCCGGCTGCCCTGCACCTTGTCGACCTTCGCCAGCTCGGCGCGCGAGGTGGCCTCGGCCGACTTCGCGGTGACGGAGGGGGTGGTCGCCACGTCGATCACGGTGGAGGTGGCCGACTGGAGGGCGCGGACGTGCCCTTCGCCGTCGGCGAGGACGACCGCGTCGCCGCCGACGACCGGCAGGCCGCGGTAGCTGCGCTCGTAGGAGACGGAGTACAGGTCCTGTACCCAGGGGGTGACCAGGCGCCGTTCGTACTGCTGCTGGGGTGAGTTGACCAGGGTGTCGAGACCGCTGCGGACCGCCGCGTCGGCGGCGGCGACCGCGCGCTCGGCGGACTTGGCCTGCGGGGAGGGTGCGGACTGGGCCTGTGCCGAGGCCGATGCTGCGGTGGCCAGCGTGCCGGCGAGGCTCGCGGTCAGCGCCATGGCCGCCACGGAAGCCATCCATCTGGTGGGCTGCAAGAGTCCACTCCGATCGTGTGGGGGGTGCGGCTGGGTGTTGGCGCCGAGTATGGGCGTGGACATGGCGAGATTGGGACATCTCTGCGCGCATAAGACCCGCGTTATGGTGCCGTGGGGTCACGCTGCGTAAGCTGCCGGAATGCAGCTGGAGTTGAGGCATCTGCAAGCCGTGTGCCAGATAGCGGAGTCCGGCAGTCTGGGCGGCGCGGCCCGCCGGCTGGGGGTCTCCCAGCCCGCGCTCTCCGCGCAGTTGCGCAGGATCGAACGGGTCACGGGCGGCGAGCTCTTCGTTCGCGGTAGGCACGGCGTGGAACCCACTCCGCTGGGCCAGTTCGTCCTGGCCAAGGCGCGCCGCGTGCTCACCGAGATGGAAACCCTCGGTGCCGAGACCCGCGCCATGGCGACCGACGCCCCGCTGCGGCTCGGCTGCATCCTGCTCGTCCTGATCGACGGCCTGCTCACGCGGACGGACCTGACCCTGTCCGGGCGGGAGATCACCGTGGACGTGGAGCACTCGGTGACCGCGCTCGTACGGATGCTCGGCGCGGGCCGGTACGACGTCATCGTCTACGGCGAGGTGAACGACCACGAGGTCGCGCTGCCCCAGGGGGTCCTGGCCCGGACCCTGGTGCCCAAGGAGCCGTTCTGCATCCGGATGTCGACCCGGCACCCCCTGGCGGGGCGCGAGGTCCTGGACCTCGCCGAACTGGCCGACGAGCAGTGGATGACCCTGGTGGAGGACGACGACGGCGGCCCCGAAGCCCTGGTCGAGGCCTGCGCGAAGGCCGGCTTCGTCCCGTCCCTGCGCTACCGGATCACCGACCGCAAGATGCGCCACGACCTGGTGGCGGCGGGCCGGGCCATCTCCCTCACCCAGCCCACGGCCCCCGCGGTGGAGGGCACCGTGATGCGCCCGTTGCTCGGCACCCCGATCACGGGCCGCATCCGCCTCGCATGGAACCGCTCGTCGGTCTCCGCCGGACAGGCGGACACCCTCTACCGCGCGGCGGCCGGCGCGTACCTGGCCAACGTGGACAACAACCCCTTCCACCGCACCTGGTGGAACGCCCACCCGGAGTCCCACCCGGTCCTCGGGTGAGGGTCGGGGCCCGTTGCGGCCGGTGCCCTCAGACGGGGGCGCCGGCGGCGTGCGGGCGGAGCCGCTCGGCGTGGACCAGTCCCGCGACGTGGTCGGTGACCATGTCGAGGATCTCCGCCGCCGCGGCGGCGTCGCCGAGCACGAGGAAGTTCAGGGTCAGCCCGTCCGTCATCGCCGCCAGATAGCGGGCCAGTACGGGGACGGGGACGCGGAGTTCGAACTCCATGCCGAGCCGGACCTGCTCGATGAGCTCGGCGTACGTCGCGCAGTACAGCTCGTACTGGCGCCGGGCCAGATGCTCGAACCCCGGCTCGCGCAGGGCGTACTGCGTGAGCTCGTACGTCAGCATGTGCTCGGCGGGATGGGCGCAGACGTGGTCCCAGTACGCCTGGAAGCCGGCCCGGACGGTCTCCCGGAGGGTGGTGCGGGGCCGGATGGCCTCCTTCACCACCGTCAGGTAGTGCTCGGTGATCGTCTCGATGACGGATTCGAGCAGCGCCTGCTTGGAGTCGAAGCAGTAGTGGAAGACGCTCAGCGACACGCCCGCCTCGGCGGCGATGGAGCGGGTCGTCGTCCTGGGGACGCCGTCGCGGGTCATCGCGCGGATCGCGGCCTCGGTCAGCTGCCGGCGCCGCTGCGCCAACGGCATCCGTGCCATGCGGATTCTGTTCCCTTCGTTCGCGTACTGCGGCGGACGGCCGGGGCCGGCCGGATCGCAGGATCCGATCCGACCGGCCCCGGCCGCCGCCCCGGCGCGCCGTCAGCTGCTGTAGACGCCGACCTCGTGCAGGGAGTACCCCCACTGCGTACCGCGCCCCGTCCCGTGGACGCGGACGTAGCGGGCGGAAACGCCGGCGAACTGCGCCGTGTCCAGGCCGCCGTCACCGGAGGCCGTGGACCACACCGTCTGCCAGTTCACGTCGTCCGTGGAGACCTCGATCCGGTACGACTTCCCGTACGCGCGCTCCCAGTCGAGGGTGACGCGCTTGACGAGGCCGGGGGACCCGAGGTCGATCCGGAGCCACTGGTCGTCGTTCCAGTCGCTCGCCCAGCGGGTGCTCGTATTGCCGTCCACGGCCCGGCCGGGCGCGTAGCTGACGA
Source organism: Streptomyces sp. R33 (assembly GCF_041200175.1). Taxonomy (NCBI): domain Bacteria; kingdom Bacillati; phylum Actinomycetota; class Actinomycetes; order Kitasatosporales; family Streptomycetaceae; genus Streptomyces; species Streptomyces sp. R33. The sequence goes on from NZ_CP165727.1 coordinate 7,133,028, forward strand.
ACGGGTTCCACTCGGCGGAGCTGGCCGAGGAGGGCGCGCCCGCGGCGAGGTTCACCCCGGCCTTGTGCTGCTCGGACGCCCCCCAGGTGCGCAGGTAGGACTCGGCGCCCTTGAAGAGGTCGTCCACGACCCCCTGGCCGCCGACGAGCCGGATGTCCTCGATCCAGTCGGGGACGAGGCCGTAGTGCGCGGCGCCGTCGGTGTTCAGGTCCCAGGTGCGCTGCCCGGCGGTCTGCTTGTCGATGACGGAGCCGCCGTCGGTGCTGCGGAAGGGGTACTTCACCGGGTTCGGGGTGTCGGCGCCGCGCGGGCCCGGCCAGCCGCCGACCCCGTTCATGTCGGTGCCGTACCCGTAGCCGACGCGGTACTTGTCGCGCAGTGCCTTCGTACGCGCGGCCTCGGCGCTGAACCCCTCGGAGCCGTTCATGTACTGGGCGGCGAACCCGCCGAGCTTGTAGAGGCGCTCGGTCCAGCCCAGGTCCATCCAGCTGTGCGAGGAGATCACGCCCGGGTAGGACTCGGACTCGAGGATGTCGAAGGCCCGGCCCGCGGCCTTGACGCTCATGTGGTCGACTTCGAGCATCATCTTGCGCTTCATCATGCCGCGCACGGCGTACTCGCCGAGGTCGGTGAGACCACGGGTGTTGCACTGTGCGTCGGCCGCGTACGAGGGGACCGACACGCCCGCCGGCAGCTCCTTCTGCGCCGAAGGCGCGGGGGCCAGGCCGATCGGGTTGTCGTGCTGCGGGCCGGTGCACTGCTCGGTCTTCCAGAAGGTGCCGGTCGACAGGAACTGCCCCACGTTGATCGCCGTGCCCAGGGCGCCCCCGTCGAAGCGGACCCCGCACAGGGCGTTGTCGAACTTGTGGCAGAGGAACATGCTGCGGACGCCGATCCGGTGCAGCTCGTCGAGCCCGCGGTCGATGTCCGCCTTGCTGCACTGGGAGATGTCCAGGATCTGCTTGCAGCCGAAGGGCTCGGAGGTCTCCACGCCCAGCACCACGGCCAGCTTGCCCTGCTTGATGACGTCGCGGGCCTGCGCGGAGTCCGTGACGATGCGGAACCAGCCCTTGCCCGGGCCGCCGTACATCTTGTCGATGTAGGCCTGCATGTCGTACGTCTTCTGCGCCTCGAGGCGGATGGCGGTCATCTCGTCACAGCTGCGGTCCTTGAAGAAGTAGACCGAGCAGATCACGCCGTTGGTGACGAGGTCGTTGACGAGTACGCGCTGGCCGCCGCGCCAGGCGCGCTCGATCCAGGCGTAGTAGTTCTGCTGGTGGGTGAGCGAGTCGTGGGCGGGCCAGTCCTTGAACGTCGGCCAGCCGTTGGGGTCGTGCTTGCCGTCCCCGCCCTTGGTGATGAAGTCGAACACCGCCAGGGTGCCGTCGGGGTAGTGCTCCGGGCAGTCCTTGAGCGCGTCGGCGACCCCGAGGTCGGAGAACGCCTTGCCGCAGATGAGCCGGCCGCCGAAGCCCTCGTTGGACATGATGTGGTCGTGGGCGTCGACGAAGCCCCGTACCTGTCCCTGCGCGTCGGTGCCCTTGAAGGGCTCGCCCGTCACGTTGATCTGGGAGTCGGGCGCGGGCCGCGCGGTGGGGTTCCACCAGCCGGGCTCGCCCTCGGCGGCGGCGCCGGGCGCCGGGCCGAGGGCCATGGCCACCATGGCGAAGAGCAGGGCGAGCAGCGCGAGGGGCCTGCGCCTGGTGCGGGGGGCTCGGGTCATGGTCATCACTCACGTCATCGGGAGGCGGATGGCGCGGTCGAGGACGCAGACCGTCGGAGAGAGCCGGCTGATTGTCATGTCCCGCGCAGCAGTGTGACGAGAATGGCTACCGGCGGTAACAGAGTCAAGGGTCCGGGACGGATGACCTGATCGAATGTCAGGTGTGGGTGCGAGGTGCCCTGGGGAGGACCGGGGACGGCGCAGCCCGCCGGGACGACCGTCGTGGTGGCAGCCGTGCGCGGGCGCCGGAACCCCGGCGCCCGCCACGATGCGCGGGCGCTACTCGGCGCCCTCGCCGAGGACCGCCGCGATCCCCTGCGCGAGACAGGAGATCCGGTGGGCCGGGATCCCCGCGATGTTGATCCGCCCCGCGGTCGTCCCGTAGATCGCGAACCCGCTGCGCAGCCGCAGCATCTGGCGCGGTGTGAGCGGCAGCATCGAGAACATCCCCTTCTGCCTCGCCAGCACATCGGCCTGCGCGTCCCAGCCCAGCGCGGTCAGCTCGGAGGTCAGACCCTTCCGGTTGTCCTCGATCCGGGTCCGCATCCCGTCCAGCTCCGCACGCCACAGGGCCCGCAGCCCCTCGTCCTCGAGGATCGCCGTCACCACCGCGGCGCCGTGCTCCGGGGGCATCGAGTAGAGGGTGCGCGCTGCGTTCTGCAGCGCCGTCTCCACGTGCCGCAGCGACTGGTGCGATGTCCCGAGCACGACGGCGCAACCGGTCCTGTCGCTGTAGAGGCCGAAGTTCTTCGAGCAGCTGATGGCGACCAGCATCTCCGGAACCCGCTCCGCGAGCAGTCGCGTGGCGGCCAGATCGGCCTCCAGTCCGTCGCCGAGCCCGTGGTACGCGAGGTCCACGAACGGCACCCAGCCGGCCCGCGCGGCCAGCCCGGCCACGGCTTCCCAGTCCTGCGCGGACGGGTCGACCCCGGTGGGGTTGTGGCAGCAGCCCTGGAGCAGGACCACGTCGTCGCGCCGCGCCTCCCCGAGGTCCCGCAGCATGCCCGCCGTGTCGAAGCGGCCCTCGGCGTCGACCCAGCCGTACGTCCGCACGGTCAGCCCGGCGGCCTCGAGGATGGGCCGGTGGTTGACGTACGCGGGGTCGCTGATCCAGACCGTCGTGCCCGGCCGGGTGCGGCAGATCAGGTCGGCCAGCAGGCGCAGCGCGCCGCTGCCCGCGACCGTCTGGACGGCCACGGCCCGCTCGGCCGCCCCGCCCGGGCCCAGGACCAGCGACAGCATCGCCCGGTTGAAGCCGGCGTTGCCGGAGAGCCCCCGGTACTCCTTGGACGCGGAGTGCTCCGCCAGGCGTATCTCGGCCTCGCGGACGGCCGCCATGACCGGGGTGCCGCCCGTCTGGTCGCGGTAGACGCCGAGGACGAGGTTCAGGCGCTCGGGCCGCGCGTCGGCGCCGTACGCCTCGGTCAGGTCCCACAGCGGGTCGACGGGCGGCGGCAGGAGGAGCTCAAGCATGGACGGGAACCTCGGGCTGGGGGCGGGTACGGGTACGGGGGCGCCGGTTGGCGAGGGCGACGCCCGCGGTGATGAGCGGGACGCCGATGAGCACGGCCACGGTCGGCGACTCGTCGAGCAGGGGAATGGCGAGCAGGACCACGGCGACCGGGCTGAGGCTGCCCACGGTGGAGCTGCGCTCCGCGCCGAGGCTGCGGATGGCGAAGGCGTACAGCAGGCCGGCGCACAGGCCGACGCCCAGCCCCTGCACCACCAGGAACAGAGTGATGTCGCTTCCGGTCGCCGAGGCCAGGCCGGTCGGCAGCACCCCGGTCAGCACCAGCAGGGCCATCACCGCGAACGAGGGCAGGCAGAGCAGGCCGATCGATCCGACGGGATCGAGGTCCACCTCCCTCAGCCCGACGGTGTACAGGGCCCACAGCCCGCTGGCGACGAGCAGGATGCCGGCGCCTGCCAGCACCTGCGTGTCCAGCGGGACCACGTACCGCCAGACCAGCGCGACCACGCCGACCGCGATCAGCCCGAGGCCGGCCGCCTGCGTGCCCCGCGGCGCGCCGCGGCCGCCGGCGACCATGAGGGCGGAGACGAACAGCGGGACCATCCCGGGGACGATCGAGCCGACGAACGCCGCCGAGGTCAGGGAGCCGCCGTACATCGCGGCCAGGAAGAACGGCACCCCCGCCCCGCAGGCGATCTTGAGCGCGGCGGCCGGGCGCACGGCGGCGATCCGCCGGCGCCGCCGCCACAGCGCGGGCGCCAGAACGAGCAGCGGGACGCCGAAGCGCAGCAGGGCCGCGTCGGCGGGCAGCAGGGAGGAGGTGCTCAGGGCCCGGGCGCTGAGCGCGAAGGCGGCCCAGATCAGCACGGTCACGACCAGGGCCAGGGTGCCCTGCGCCTGCGGGGAGAGCCCGGAGCGGCCCGTGGCGCGGGCCGATGGGGGCGCCGTCGCGGGCCCGGCGTTCGTGGTGACCAAGGGGGCTCCTCCAGCCTCAGGGGCCGGATCCGGCCATGGAGCAACGGTAGATCTTTTGCCGGGGCAGCCGATTGCCAGTTCTGCCTCCCGGACATACGTTTGGGGCAGAATCTGCCAAGGAGGGGTGATGGACGCAGTCGATCTGCAGATCATCCGTGAGTTGCAGGCCGACGGACGGCTGTCCAACCAGGACCTCGCCGACCGGGTCCGGCTGTCCCCGTCGCCCTGCCTGCGCCGGGTGCGGCGCCTGGAGGAGGCCGGCCTGATCCGCGGTTACACGGCCATGGTCGACCAGGTCGCCTTCGGCCTGCCGATCACCGTCTTCGTCCGGATACGCCTGGACCGGCACACGAAGGAGGCCGTCCGGGTCTTCGAGGAGCACGTCGCGGTCATCGAGCACATCCAGGACTGCTACCTGATGGCCGGAAGCAGCGACTACCTGCTCCGCGTGGTCATCGAGAGCCTGGAGGCGTACGAGGCCCTGGTCCGCCACCGGATCCACGCCATCCCCGGCATCGCGTCGATCGAGTCGAGCTTTGCATTCGGCAGCGTGAAACAGTCCCGGGTCTACCCGAGCCCCACGTGACATGCGGACGCCGGAGAGGCTGTTGGCCTCTCCGGCGTCCGTCGTGCGGGGGTGATTTCCTGCCCTCACTTGCCGAGCTTCTGCTTCAGGTTCTCCTTGACCTGCAGCTTGATGTCCTGCTTGTTCACCTGGCCGCCCGTGCCGGTGCCGTCGCCGCCTACGGCGGTGGCGTCGCCGGTGTTGATGGCGTCGGCGCTGGCGTCGCCACCGGTGGCGTTGCCGGTCTTGATCTCGCACTTGCCCTTGCAGTTGCCGACGCCGGTGCTCGCGTTACCGCCCGTGGCCTCGCCGCCGACGGTGGTGTTCTCGGCGTTGGCGTCGCCGCCGGTGCCGATTCCGTCGGCGCTGTCCTGGGGGAGGAGGGTGACGGCCTGCTGCGGGGCGGCGGTGGGCGCGGCCATGGCGGTCGCGGGGAGGGCGATGCCACCACCGACCAGCGCCAGGGAAGCTCCGGCCAGAACGATGCGACGGGTCGTGAAAAGCTCGAACATGGAATTCTCCATTCGGAATAAGAAAGGGCTGGTAAACCGTCTCCGGGAGTTCCCCGGTGAGGGCGTACTTCAAATAAACCCGACGGGAGAACACGCGTCACGCCACTCGAAAACGTGGCTTGACGCCGGGAATCGATCTTGGTAGGCCGGGCGCTCTTGTGGATCGCTGGATAGAATTCCCGGTAGGGAAGAGCGGCCCGTCGCGTCGGCGAGCCGTCGCCAGGTCGGCCGGGTGAGGGTGGTGCCTGATGGGCACGGCATCGGACTTGAGCCTCTACGCGGGCCGCCCCTCCGGCCTGATCGGGAAGCAGATCGCGGGGTACCGGGTCGAGCGCATGATCGGCCGCGGCGGCATGGCCGTCGTCTACTGCGCGAGGGACCTGAATCTGGACCGCATGGTGGCGCTCAAGCTGATCGCCCCGGAACGCGCCCGCGACGAAACCTTCCGGCGCCGGTTCACCCGGGAATCGCGTGTCGCGGCGTCGATCGACCACCCGCACATCGTGCCGATCTTCGAGGCCGGTGAGACCGACGGCGTCCTGTACCTCGCCATGCGCTACGTCTCCGGCCTGGACCTGCGGGCCATGCTGGACCGGGACGGTCCCCTCCCCGTGCCGACCGCCGTCCGCATCGCCGCCCAGGTGGCCTCGGCCCTCGATGCGGCGCACGAGCACGATCTGGTGCACCGGGACATCAAGCCCGGCAACATCCTGATCGCCGCGGGCACCGACAGCGAGCACCCCGAACACGTCTACCTCACGGACTTCGGACTGACGAAGAACGCACGGTCGGCCACTGGGATCACCACCACGGGCGAGTTCCTCGGCACGCTCGGCTACATGGCCCCGGAGCAGATCTCCGGCCGGCCACTGGACGGCAGGTGCGATCTCTACAGCCTCGCCTGCGTCGTGTACGAGGCCCTCGCGGGCGGGCCGCCCTTCGAGCGCGACGAGGATGCGGCGCTGCTGTGGGCGCACCAGTACGACCCCCCGCCTCCCGTGACCGAGCGGCGGCCGGAAGTCCCGCCCGCCGTCGACGAAGTCCTGGCCAAGGCCCTGGCGAAAATCCCCGAGGACCGCTACGACTCCTGCCTGGAATTCGTCGCGGCCCTGCGCGTCGCCACCGCGACCGGCGCCCCCCGGCCGGTCGGTCCGTCGTCCCGGGCCGAAGCGCTACCGGCCGGGCACGGACCGGAGGACCCGGCGCGGACACCGGATCCTCCGGCCTGGGCCCGGCCGGTCTTCGCGCGCCCGTCAGGCGCTCTCTAGGTCACTGCGCTCGCTCCGTACGAGCGGGTGGTGCTCGGGGGTCAGAGCCCCATGGAGATGGCCAGTCGGGTGAGCTCGGCGGTGCTGTTGATGCCCAGCTTGGCGCGGATGCGGCGGAGGTAGGCGTCGACGGTGTGCTTGGACAGTCCCATGTGGCGGGCCGTCTGGAGGTAGGTGCGGCCGGCGGCGATGTGGCCCAGTGCCTCCTGCTCGCGCGGGGCGAGGGCCAGGGCGGCGGTCTCGGTCTGCGGGGCGGTGAGGGTGAGGCTCATGGGATTTCCTTCCGACGGATCGGATCGGTCATCTCTGCTCGCGCCCTCGGAAGCAGGTGGACATGTAGCTGAATGTCCGGTTTGTCCTGCTTAAAATCCTGCGCCGGTACCTTCACGACGGTGTCCGTCGACTGTCACAGGCGCGTCACAGGGGCCCTCTTCCCGTACCTTCGCGCACGCGCCGCACCGCCAGGAGCAGTGCTCGGCGGTCTCAGAACCCCAGGAGGGACTGCTCGGCCCAGATGGTCTTGCCGATCGGGGCGTGCCGGGTGCCCCAGCGCTGGGCAAGCTGGGCGACCAGCAGCAGGCCGCGCCCTCCCTCGTCGAAAGTCCGCGCCCGCCGCATGTGCGGGGCCGTACTGCTCGTGTCGGAGACCTCGCAGATCAGGGTGCTGTTCTCGTGGATCAGCCGCAGCTGGATGGGCGGTTCGCCGTAGCGGATGGCATTGGTGACCAGCTCGCTGACCAGGAGCTCGGTGACGAAGGAGGCCTCCTCGAGCCCCCAGGCCGTCAGCTGGTCGGTGGTGCTCCGACGGGCCTGGGCGACGACGGCCGGGTCGGGGTTCAGGTCCCAGACGACGACCTTGTCCGAATGCAGGGCCCGGGTCCTGGCGACGAGCAGGGCGACGTCGTCATCGGGACGGTGGGTCAGCATGGCCGTCAGTACGCGGTCGCACACCGTCTCCAGCGTGGTGGCGGGACGGGTGAGCGCCGCGAACATGCTGTCCAGGGCCTCGTCGATGTCGTGCTCGCGGGCTTGCAGCAGGCCGTCGGTGTACAGGGCGAGGACGCTGCCCTCGGGGAGCTCGACCTCGACGGTCTCGAAGGGCAGGCCTCCCAGGCCCAGAGGCGGGCCGGCCGGGACGTCGAGGAGGTACACGGAGCCCTCCGGGGAGACCACGGCGGGCGGCGGGTGGCCGGCCCGGGCGACGGTGCACCGGCAGGTGACCGGGTCGTAGACCACGTACAGGCAGGTGGTGCCGATGCCCCCCGCGGTTTCACCGGCGCCGCCCCCGTCGGCCTCGTCGGCGGACAGGTGGATGATGAGGTCGTCGAGGTGGGTGAGCAGCTCGTCGGGCGGCAGGTCGACGTCGGCCAGGGTGCGGACCGCGGTGCGCAGCCGGCCCATGGTGGCGGCGGCGCGGATGCCGTGGCCGACGACATCGCCCACGACCAGGGCCACCCGTGCACCCGACAGCTGGATCACGTCGAACCAGTCGCCGCCCAGGCCGGCCGCGGTACCCGCGGGCAGATAGCGGGAGGCGATCTCCAGTGCGGCCTGGGTGGGCAGCGTGTGCGGCAGCAGGCTGCGCTGCAGCGTCATCGTGGAGGTGTGCTCCCGCGAGGATCCGTGCGCGTCGTGGATGCTGACGGCCGCCCTGGTCGCCAGCTCCTCGGCCAGCTGCAGGTCCTCCGGCAGGAACGGCTCACTGCGCCGGTGGCGGCCGAAGACGGCCACGCCGAGGGTGAGCCCGCCCGCCTGCAGCGGCACCACCATCACGGAGTGGGTCCCGTACTCGCTGATCCACGCGGCGGCCCTCTCGTCCTCGGCCACCCATTGGGCGAGCGCCGGGTCGGTCGGCCCGTACACGGCGCCGCGCCCCGTGGCCAGACACTGGGCGGGCGGCGACAGCGCCGGATAGCTGGTCGTCCCGCCGACCGCGACCTGGGACTCCGGGTTTCCCTCGAGGACCGACCGCACAGCGGCACGGCGCACGGGGACCGGCCCCGAGGCGGGGCCGGCGGACGGCTCGTCACCGCGCGGCGGAGGGTCCAGCAGGTCGACCAACGCGAAATCGGCCAGCCGGGGGACGGCGACGTCGGCCACCTCCTGCGCGGTGTGGGCGGTGTCCTGCGCGGTGCCGATGCGGGCGTCCGCGACGTCCGGCACGAGGATCCGCTGCCGGTCACCCTCGCCCGCCGTCCTCTCGTGCGCGGCCAAGGACACGGCGCGCACCCGGCCGTCCGGGTCGCACAACGGGGCCAGCGAGGTCGCCCAGCCGTGCTGGGTACCCGCGCCCGGGGAACGCACGAAGGAATCCACGTACTGCGCCTCACCGGTCTCCAGGACCAGGCGCATCCTCCCCTCCGTCTCGTCGCTCACGGGATCGGGCGCGATCTCCGGCAGCCGCAGCCCGCGCATCTCGTCTTCCGTGAGGGAGAGCGTGCGCTCCATGCCGGCATTCGCCCGGACCAGCCGCAGGTCCGCATCGAAGATCGCCAGGAAGCAGGGGGACTGGGTGAACGCCCACTCCTGCAGCGGTTCGCCCCAGGGCGGGCCGGGCTCCCTCGTGACGGCGGACGCCACGAGCCACCGGGCGGTCCCGTCGGTGGACGCCAGGCGGTGCGCGAGCAGTCCCACTTCCAAGCGCCGGCCGTCCCGGTGCCGCAGCGCCACGGTGCCGCTCCACCGCTCCTGGCCGGCCGGGAGCCGCGCCGAAGCGTCTGCGAGGCCGTCGGCGAGGAGTTCGGCGGCGGGCACCCCCACGATCTCGGACGGCGTGTAGCCCAGCAGCCGACGGGCATCGTCACTCCACTCCGTCACGATGCCCTGCTCGCTGATGGTGGCCGTGGCCGTGTAGGCCGACTCGAGGGAGGCGTTCGTTTCCTCCGGCCGCTCACCAGGAAAGCTGGGAAGTTGCTCCATCGCCGCTCATCTCGCCCTCGCTAGTTCCTCTGCCGCTGTCCCACGGCAACCCCTGCACGGCCAGGCGCTCCACTGACAAGCATCATCCGGCAGGGCAAGGAGCACCAACGCAGTGCTGCCAAGGGGGGCGCTCAGCCGGCCGGCCCCGAGGGGAGGGCCGCAGCGACGCCCGGTGACGGGGCGGGGTGCGCGAGGACGAGGGCGAGGACCGCGTCTCCCGCCCGCCACAGCATCGCGCGGCGCCCTCCGCTGAGTACGGGAGGTGCCAGGCCGGTGATCCGGACGCGGCGCGGAGCGTCACCGAAGATGCCGCTGCGGTCGGCCTTGACTGCGGCTTCCTTGAGCGCCCAGGCGCCGGCCAGGACATCAGGCCGGTCCGTGCCGATGAGGGAGAGTTCCGCGGGGGAGAAGGCGTGGTCCCCGACCCGGCGGACCGCGGCCGCCGATTGCGTCTCGCACAGGTCCACTCCGACCGGTTCCGGCGCGAGGGCCGCGGCGACGTGCCGGGCGGTGTGGCTGATGGAGACGTTCACGGCCGGCAGCGGATCGCCGCCCACGACGACGTACGGACTGCCGTCGGCACGCGGAAGGATCTCCACGTCGTCCGCGGGCGCGCCGACGGCTTCGCCGACCAGGTGCTTGGCGAGCACACGGCCGGCCACCCATTCGGTCTGCCGCCACGCCGGCAGCGCTTGGACCACGCGCCGCTCGGCCGGCGAGAGGTGCGGCGGGAGGACCCGTGAGACGGGCGCCGTCTGCCACAGGCCGGAACGGTGGGCCACGACGAGGCCGGCTCCGCACCATCGGTGGACGTGGCCCGGCGTGATCGCCGGGAAGGTGGTGTCCATGGCGGCGGGATCAGGCGGCCATGGCCCGGTCGAGGTGCCGCAGCTCGTGCTCCAGCGCGGTCACGGCGTGACGGATCTGGTCGCAGGTGTGGTCACAGGTGATGAAGAAGCGCAGCCGGGCCATCTCCTCGGGTACGGCCGGGTAGAGGATGGGATTGACGCTGACGCCCTGCTGGAACAGGGCCTCGGCGAGGCGCAGGGTCTTCAGGGAGTCCCCGACGATGCAGGGGACGACCGGGGTGTCCCGACTGTCCCCGACATCGATGCCCGCATCGCGCGCGAGGCGGACGAACAGTGCTGCGTTCTCCGCAAGGCGAGCCACGCGCTGCGGCTCGGCGCGCAGCAGTCGCAGCGCGGCCAGCGACGCGGCGGTGTCGGCCGGGGTCATGCCGGCGCTGTAGACGAAGCCCGGAACGGTGTAGCGCAGGTACTCGACGACCGAGCGGCTCCCGGCGACGTAACCGCCGCAGCTCGCCAGCGCCTTGGACAGGGTGCCCGACCACAGGTCGACGGCCGTGCGGTCGGTGCCGCAGTACTCGCCGATGCCCCGCCCGGTCGCGCCGACCGTCCCGATGCTGTGCGCCTCGTCGATCATCAGCAGCGCACCGTGCCGGCGCTTGACCTCGACGAGGGCGGGCAGGTCGGCGATGTCGCCGTCCATGCTGTACACGCCCTCGACGACGACGAGGACCCGCCGGAACTCGTGGCGGACCTGGCCGAGGATCGCGTCGAGCGCGGCTGCGTCGTTGTGGGGGAACGGCCGCCGGGTCGCGCCGGAGAGCTTGCAGCCCTGCAGGATGCTGTCGTGGGCGAGGGAGTCGTGGACGACGAGGTCCCCGGGGCCGACGAGGTGTCCGATCACGGTCACGTTGGTGGCGTGCCCATTGGCCAGGGTGAGGGCGGCTTCGCATCCGAGCAGGTCGGCGAGTTCCGTCTCGAGCTCCAGATGGAGCGGACGGCTCCCGGACAGCAGCCGGCTGGCGGACACCGACGTGCCGCAGCGTGCGATCGCCTCCTGGGCCGCCCCGGCCACCTGGGGGTGCGTGGCCATGCCCAGGTAGTTGTAGCTGGAGAACGAGACGAGTTCCCGGCCGTCGACGACGGTCGTGTCCGTGATGCCGCCCTCGTGCACGACGAAGTACGGATTCGGCAGACCCGTCCGGACGAGGGCAGCGAAACGCTCACCGTGCGCGGCGACCTCCGGGAAGCACTCGATCCGCGTCTGTTCCTCGGGCAGCGGGGCGTTGGCCGGTGCGGCCGCGGGCAGGTCGGCGGCCGGCGGGGGCGGGGCTTCGTGGTCCTGGTCGGTGCGCTGTACGGGGACGGCAGCCGGTGCGGCGTCGGCGGAGCCGTCCGCGATCAGCGCGGCGATCCTGCCGGCGGTCGGCCGGTCGGCAGCCCTCTCGTCGGACGTCCACTGCGGCCACTGCCGCTGGAGGGAGGCGAACAGATCGGTCAGCATGAGCGAGTCGAAGCCGAGATCGTCGATCAGCAGCTGGTCGCCCCGCAGACTGCTCACGGGGAACGCACTGATCCGGGCCACGTGCGTGAGCACGGCGTCGGTCACCTCGTCGATGCCGCGGATCGGCGACGGCTCCTCGTCGGCCGGCGCGCGAACGGCGGGCGGGTCGGCGGGGGCCGCAACGGCCGGGCCGGGAACGGCCGGGGCAGCGGGCACGGGTGCGGGTGCGGGTACGGGAACTGCCGTGGCCGGACCGGTGACCTGCGCGGCGGGGTGCTGCACGGGCAGCGGCTCGGTGAGGCGGCCGAGCAGCGTCACCTGCTGCCGGACCAGCTGGAGCAGTTCGTTCACCGGGTCGTTCACGGGGTCGTTCATCGTGGCGTTCGTCGGGGCGTTCATCGAGCTCTCCTGGGGCGGTGCGGGGTGGGGCGGGAGGGTCGTGGCGGGGGTGTCCTGCGGTGCGGTGCGCATGCTCCGCACCCAGTAGGACTGGGTGTCGAGCCTCGCGACCGGAAGGTCCAGCAGACGGCGGGCTTCCTCGGGAACCAGCGCGCGCGGGTCGACCGGGGCGCCCAGGGCCGCGAGCCGGGCGAGGGCCCGGACGAACCCGCGTCCGCCGTCGGGCGCCGCCTCTGCGGCGCAGACGGCGTGGACGTCGTCGTGGCCGGTGAGGTTGCGGCGGACCGAGGCGAGCAGCGAGTTTCCGCCGGTCACCTGGAGGAAGACGCGGGCCCCCTGCTCGTAGGCGGTCCGGACGGCATCGCCGAAGCGGACCGGCGCGGACGCGTGCCGGGACCACAGCTCGCGCAGCCGGTCGGCGTCGGCGCAGACCGCAGCGTCCACGGACGACACGAACGGCAGGGCGGGGCTGCCGAGGGGCCGGTCGGCGAGGTAGGCGCCCAAGGCCTCGTCGGCGGCGGCGAACTGCGGCGAGTGGAAGGCGCCCGACACCTCGAGGGGCAGCGTGACGACCCCGGCCTCGGCACACGCGCGCCGCAGGACGGCGAGCCCCCGCAGGGAGCCGCTGACCACGAGCTGCCGCGGCTGGTTGAAGCAGGCGAGCCAGACGTCGTCGATGCCGGCCATCAGTCGGCGGCAGGTCTCCTCGTCGCCCTGCACGGCGAGCATTCCGCCCCGGGAGCCGGTCTCGGCCCGCCGGAGGGCTGCCCCCCGGTGGCCCAGCAGCCGGACGGTTGCCTCGTCGGTGAGGGCTCCGGCCGCTGCGGCCGCGGCGAACTCTCCGACACTGTGGCCCAGGGTGAGGTCGGGCGTGAGGCCGCAGTCGGCGAGGAGGCGAGTGGCGGCGATCTGGACGGTGCCGAGCAGCGGCTGGCACACGTCGGTGGCCGCGAGCCGCTGCCTGAGCTCCTGGTCGTCGCCCGCGGCCGAGGCCTCGCCGTACAGCAGATCGGTGAGGTCGAAGCCGATGTTCCGCCGGGCCACGGCGCCGAGGGCGTCGACGGTTGCCCGGAAGCCGGTGAACCTCTCGTAGAGGTCCTGCATCATGCCCGGCCGCTGACTGCCCTGCCCGGGGAAGAGGAAGGCGATGCGGCGCTGCGCGGGCGGCAGGGGGGCGTCGGCGGCGAAGGCGCCGTCACCGAGGTCGCCCCGGGCGCCGTCGGCGAGCTGTCGGCGGGCCTCGCGCAGCCGCCGGACGAGTTCGTCCGTGTCGGCGGCGACGATCGCGAGCCGGGCGGTCAGCGGCTCGCGCGCACCCAGGGTGTGGGCCACGGCGGCCACCGGCGGGCTGTCCGCCGTGTCGAGTGCGTCGAGAACGTCGCCGATGTGCTCGTCCAGCAGCTCGGGGCTGCCGGCCGAGAGCAGGACGAGCTGGGGTCCGTCGGCTTCGGTCCGTTCGGCGGGGCGGTCGACGGCAGGGGCGGGCGCCTCCTCCAGGACCACGTGGACGTTCGTGCCGCCGAAACCGAACGAGCTGACTGCGGCACGCCGCGGGGTGCCCGTGGCCCGAAAGGGCCGTACGGAGTCGGCGAAGCGCAGGCCCGCCGAGGCGATGCCCAGGTCCGGATGGGGAGTGGTCTCCGGCTGCGGCACGATCGTGCGGTGGTGGACGACCAGGGCCGTCTTGATCAGCCCCGCGATGCCTGCCGCGGACAGCGAGTGCCCGATGAGGGCCTTGCCCGCCCCGAGGTAGCTCAGTGCGGGGTCGTCGTCGGGGAACTCGGTCCGCAGCCGGCGCAGCGCCTCCACCTCGGCACGGTCTCCGATGGTGGTGCCGGTGCCGTGGGCCTCGATGAAGCCCACCGACGAGGGGGCGACCCCGGCGTCGTCGTAGGCCCGGTGCATGGCGCGCAGCTGGCCTTCGGGGGTGGGGGTCAGCGGTCCGGGGGACGCGCCGTCGTTGGCCGAGCCGATGCCCCTGATCACCGCGTAGACGCGGTCGCCGTCGGCGAGGGCGTCCGCGAGCGGCCGTATGACGACGGCGCCGGCGCCTTCGCCGAGGACGAAGCCGTCGGCCGCCTCGTCGAACGGGCGGCACACCCCGGTCGCGGACAGTGCGCGGAGCTTGGAGAAGCCGACCAGGCTGTCGGGGGTGAGGTTGAGGTACACGCCGCCGACGACGGCGATGCGGCAGGTGCCCCGCTCCAGGTGGGCGATCGCCTGGTCGAGGGCGACCAGTGAGCCCGAGCAGGCGGCGTCGACGGCGAAACTGGGGCCGCCGAGGTCGAACTGCCGGCTGACCGTGCCCGCCGCCATGTTGAGCAGGCTCCCGGGCAGCGTGAAGCTCTGGACGGTGCCGAGCCGTGCTGCCTCCTCCCTGGCGGCGTCGAGGCCGCCGGGGTGGTCCGCCGCGGGCGACTCGTCGGCCAGGGCGATGACCCGGAGGGGAGCCGCCATGAGGTCCTTGTAGTCGGACACCGATATGCCGAGGAAGACCCCGGTGTTCTCGCGGTCGAAGTCGCCACGGCCCAGCCCCGCGTCGTCGAGGGCCTCACGGGTGACGTCGAGCATCAGCCGGTGCTGCGGGTCCATGGCCCGGGCGCGGGCGGGGGGCACCCCGTAGTGCGGGGCGGCGAAACGGTCCACGGCATCCAGGAAGGCGACCTGGTCGGTGTACGCGGCGTGGGGGGCCGACGGGTTGCCGGGGTCGTGGAAGGTGCCGTGGTTCCAGCGTTCCGCCGGGACGGCGGAGAACTGGCGTTCCCCGCTCAGCAGGAGCTTCCAGTAGGCGTGGATGTCGGGGGCGCCGGGGTAGCGGCAGCCGAGTCCGGTGATGGCGATGTCGGTCATGACGGGTCTTCTTCCTTTGCGTGGTGCCCCGGGCGGACGGCGACCAAGGCGGTGGGGACGGGCTCTGCACCGAGGGAGTCGGCGGTGCGAGGGGGTGGGGGCAGGTGAGGCCGCGAGGGCGGCGGGGCACCCCTGCCGGGCGGGCGGGGAACGGACGCCGGATGCGGCACCTTGCGTCCGATCGGCCACGGCGCCCACCAGTTCAGGCCTCCCGCCAGGCGCATGAGCGCCGGTACGAGGACGCCCCGCACGAGGGTGGCGTCGAGGAGGACGCCGAGGCCTGCGCCGATTCCGAAGAACTGCAGGAGCGAGACCTGGGAGGTGCCGAAGCTCAGGAGCGTGAACGCGAGGAGGGCGCCGGCGGTCGTGACGATGCCGCCCGTGTGGGCTATGCCCGTGACGATCGAGTCGGCGTTGTCCTGCCCGGCCTCGTGCGCCTCCTTGATGCGGGCGAGGACGAACACCTCGTAGTCCACCGAGAGCCCGAAGACGATGCAGAACAGCAGCACCGGCATGGTCGTGCTGAGGGGGCCGGGCGTGAAGTGGAGCAGGTGCTGGAGATGGCCCGTCTGGAAGACCCACACCATCGCGCCGAGGACGGCCGCGAGGCTCAGGGCGTTCAGCGCGATGGCTTTCAGCGGCAGCAGCAGACTGCGCGTGAAGCCGAGCAGCAGAACGAACGTGGTGAGGGTGATCAGGGAGAGGGCCAGCGGAAGCCGGTCTCCCACGGTGGCCTTGGCGTCGACCAGGACCGCGCTCGGTCCGCCGACGAGGACGTCGGTGCCCGCCGGGGCGGGAGTCGCGCGGACGGCGTGCACGAGCTGCTGGGCGGCGCGCGACTGCGGTTCCGCCTGCGGCACCACGGAGATCCGGGCCGGGCCGTCGCCGACGGGCTTGGCCGCGGTTCCGGCGGAGCCGGGGGTCGCTGCCTTCTCGCCGTGACGGAAGCTGCCCTCGGGCCCCATGACCCGGGCGACCTGCGGGAGCGCGGACAGCCGGCGGGCGTAGTCCTCCCGGGCCGGCGAGGACGCCTTGCCCGTCATGACGACCGTGAGCGCGCTCGGGCCGTTCATGTCGAACGCACCGCGCACCAGGTCCCCGGTCTGACGGCTGGACGAGCTCACGGGCAGCGCCCGCTCGTCAGGGGTGGCGAAACCGGCGTGCGCGAACGGCCCGGCGAGCACCACGAGCAGCCCGATCACCGGCAGCGCCGCGATCAGCGGCCTGCGTACGACGATCTGCGCCAGCCTGCGCCAGAAACGTGACTCCGAGCCGGCGTGGGCCCGGCGTCGCCACGGCACGGCCCAGGCGTTCACCCGCTTCCCGAGCAGCGCGAGCAGGGCCGGCAGCACCGTGACGGCGCTCACCGCAGCGATCGCCACCACGGCGATGCCCGCATACGCGAAGGAGCGCAGGAAGTACGGCGGGAACACCAGCAGCGTCGCGAGCGCGGCGGAAACCGTGGCGGCACTGAAGAGGACCGTGTGGCCCGCGGTGCGCACGGTCCGCAAGGCGGCGCTGCGCGAGCCGTGTCCGTCGGCGAGCTCCTCGCGGAACCGGGAGACGATCAGCAGTCCGTAGTCGATGCCCAGCCCCAGGCCGAGCGCGGTGGTGAGGTTCAGCGCGAACACGGACACGTCGGTGACGGCGCCGAGCACGCTCAGGACCAGCAGCGTCCCGGCGATGGCCAGCACCCCGATCAGCAGGGGCAGCGCCGCGGCCACCACACTGCCGAACACCAGGACCAGCAGGATCAGGGTTCCCGGCAGCACGACAGACTCGGCCCGCTTCAGGTCGGACTCCGAGAGGTCCTGGAGCTCGGCGTCGATGAGCGCCGGTCCACCCACGTGCACCTTGAGGGGCGTCGTGGCAGCCGTCGGGGTGGTCAGCTCCTTGCTCAGCTGCCTGACCCGCGTTCCGAGCTGTTCGCCCTCGCCGTCCACGTGCGCGACGAGCATGGCCGCGTGGCCGTCCCGGCTGCGCAGCTCCGCCGCGTTGCCGGTCCAGTACGAGGTCACGGCGCTCACGTGCGGTGCGGCGCGCAGGCGTCCGGTCAGGGCCTCGCCGGCGCTCCGGGCTGCCGGACCGTCGACGGAACCGGCGCCGGCCTGCGCGACGACGACCAGGTTGGGGGACGCCCCCAGGTGCTCGGCCGCCACGCTGGCGGCGCGGCTCGACTCCGATCGCGGATCGTCGTACCCCTGCGTCTTCAGCCGGCCGGTCGCCTCTGCGCCGAACACGGCGGACAGCAGGAGAAACACGAGCGCGGCGAAGAGGACGAGCCGTGGGCGGCGGGTCACGAAGACCCCTGCACGACGGGACATGAATGCCTCCGGTCGGATGGTGTTTCGCTCCTGCTCTGAGCAGGACGGTCGATTTCCACCGTGCCGGGAGGAGGGAGGGGGTCATAGCCCCGGCTATTCGTTACTTGACAGGCCGCTTCGTGCGGGGCAGAAGAGTTCACCCCGGCACGGCGGCCGGCTTCTATCAAGATCGGTTCTGGGCGTCAAGTCACGTGTTCGAGTGGCGTGACGCGGGTTCCGTCTTCGGGTTTATTTGGAGTACGCCCTCACCGGGGAACTCCCGGAGACGGTTTACCAGCCTTTTCTTATCCCGAATGGAGAATTCTCATGTCTGAGCGTTTTTGGACCCGTCGTATCGTCCTGGCCGGAGCTTCCGTTGCGCTGCTCGGTGGTGGCATCGCCCTGCCGGCGACCGCCATGGCCGCACCCGTCGCCGCCCCGCAGCAGGCCGTCAGCCTCCTCCCCCAGGACAGCGCCGACGGCATCGGTACCGGCGGCGACGCCAACGCCGAGAACACCACGGTCGGCGGCGAGGCAAAGGGTGGCAACGCCAGCACCGGCGTCGGCAACTGCGAGGGCGGGTGCGAGGTCACCACCGGCAACGCCACCGGCGGTGACGCCAGCGCCGACGCCATCAACACCGGCGACGCCACCGCCGTCGGCGGCGACGGCACCGGCACGGGCGGCCAGGTGAACAAGCAGGACATCAAGCTGCAGCTGAAGGAAAACCTGAAGCAGAAGCTCGGCAATTGAGGGCGGGGCACCGCCCCCACATGACGGACGCCGGAGAGGCACACAGCCTCTCCGGCGTCCGTTCCGTGCCTGTCCGGCTCGTCAGCCGTTGCCGCCCGTGGCCGTCGCGTCACCCGTCACGGCCGTTGCGTTGCCGGTGTTGAGGGCGTCGGCGCTGGCGGCGCCGCCCGTTGCGGCACCCGTGGTGATGGTGCACCTGCCGATGCAGGTGCCGACACCGGAGTTGGCGTTGCCGCCGGTGGCGGTACCGCCCACCGTGGTGTTCGCGGCACTGGCATCGCCGCTGACGGCGATGGCGTCACCCCCCGTACCCGTGTCGCCGTCACCCAAGGTCCGCGTGCTCTGCCCGACCGAGTTCGCGGCCTCGGACGTGCCGCGCACGACCTCACCGCTCACGGCGGTGTTGACGCTGTCCTGGCACAGACCGCTGCACGCGTTGAAGGCGCCGTCACCCACGGCGGTGTTCGTGCTGGTGCCGCAGAGGCCCACGCACTCGCTGAACGCGCCGACCCCCACGGTCGTGTTGGTGCTGCCGTCGCACAGCCCCCGGCACGCGCCGGAGGAACCGTCGCCCACGGCCGTGTTGGCGCTGTCGTGACAGATGCCCTCGCACACGCCGGAGGTGCCGTTGCCCGCGGCGGTGTTGGCGCTGTCGTGGCAGATCCCCCTGCACACGGACGGTGCGCCGTCCGTTGCGGCAGTGGTGATGCCGGCGTAGCCGTACTGGGGGGATGCCGGTGCGGCCATCGCGGTCGCCGGCAGGGCCACGACGCCGGTCAGTGCCACGGAAGCCGCGGCCAGCACGATACGACGGGTCCAGGAACGCTCATTCATCGGAATTCTCCGGGATTCTTGTGCGAGGTCTTCGCCTGTGGCCAAGCGGGCGGGCGCTGAGGCTGCCGGTCGGATGCGCCCGGTGCTGTGCAGACGCCGGGGATCCCTGGGCTTATGCGAGGTTGACGTTAGCGTGTGGATCATGCTCCGAGCAGGATCTGGCGAAGCGCGGCGTGTTCCCGTCGCTTCCCGGTATCAAGATCGATTCTGGGCGTCAAGTCACGTGTTCGAGTGGCGTGACGCAGGTTCTCCGACAGGGTTTATTTGAAGTGCGCCCTCACCGGGGAACGCCTCGGAGGACATGAAGCCGGAGCATATCTCCGGACTTTTCCGCGGGGCAGAATGCGACCTTTTTATACCGAATGGAGAATTCTCATGTCTGAGCGTTTCTGGACCCGTCGTATCGTCCTGGCCGGAGCTTCCGTGGCACTGATCGGCGGCGGTGTCGCGCTGCCGGCGACCGCGATGGCCGCGCCGACCGCCGCCCCGCAGCAGGCCGTCACGCTCCCCCAGGACAGTGCCGACGGCATCGGCGTCGGCGGCAACGCCAATGCCGGGAACACGACCGTCGGCGGTACCGCGCGCGGCGGCAACGCCAGCACCGGCGTCGCCAACTGCGAGGGCGGGTGCACGGTCACCACCGGTGTCGCCCGCGGTGGCAACGCCAGTGCGGACGCCGTCAACACCGGCGACGCCACCGCAGTGGGCGGCAACGGCACCGGCACCGGCGGCACCGTCACCACACAGGACATCAAGCAGGAGGTCCTGCAGAACCTGAAGGCGAAGCTCGCCCGCTGAGGGCCCACACCCCACCGCCCCCCACGCGGACGCCGGAGAGGTCCACAGCCTCTCCGGCGTCCGCACGTCCGGTGGCTCAGCCGCCGTCCTGCATGGTCTCCAGTGCCTCTTTCGCCCGCTTCTCCATCTCCTCCGGGGGGATGTCCGCCACGTGCGTGGCGATGTTCCAGCGGTGGCCGAAGGGATCCTCGAGCTGCCCGGTGCGGTCGCCGTAGAACTCGTCCTTGACCGGGGACACCTCCGTGGCGCCGCGGGAGAGGGCCTCGGCGAAGACGGCGTCGACGTCCTCGACGTACACGTGCAGGGTGATGGGCGTGCCGCCCACCGACTTCGGCGAGCGGAATCCGATCTCCGGGTACTCGTCGGCGAGCATGATGACCGAGTTGCCCAGCTCCAGCTCGGCGTGGCCGATCCTGCCGTCGGGAGCCGGCATCCTCATCCGCTCGGTCGCGCCGAGCACGGACACGTAGAAGTCGATCGCGGCAGCGGCCCCGTCGGTACAGAGGTACGGCGTGACCCGCGGATGCCCCTCGGGAATGGGTTTGACGGCCACCGGGCTCCCGCCCTTCCGAACAGTGGCGATCACCGCCGACCGCCGTCCGCGACCACTGATATCCCGACCCCGCAGGGCACGCTCCGGCGCCGCGCTGCACCTCCGTACCGGTTGCCCCGAAGGGCCCACGGCCGCTTCCGTGGCACTCGGGCGGCGGGGCGCCGTGGAGTGGGGTCAGCGGACCGCGACCACCACGTGGCTGTTGCCGAACTGCCAGACCGTGCCGACGTGCTCGAAGCCCGCCCCGCGCAGCAGTGCGAGGTGGTCGGTGAGGGTCAGGTCGTTGCCCTCGCACCGCGGGTGGGCGCGGCGGTCGCGGGCAGCGAGGAGGGGCGTCAGCTCGGGGTCGGCCCGCACTGCCGACCACCACGACTCCCAGTCCTCGTGCGCCAGGGCGTGCTGGCGCTCGGCGCGCCGCCGGCCGATGTCGACGGCGAGCTCGTGGACCTTGGGGGAGTCCGGTTCCAGGTGGTCGCCGTTGACGAGGACTCCGCCGGGCCGGATGCACCCGGCCAGCTCCTCGTACGTCCGCCGCAGGGTGTCCTCGCCGAGGTAGTGCAGGGCCGTCGTCGAGACGGCGGCGTCCACCGGGCGCTCCAGCGCGAGCCCGTCGAGCCAGCCCGGCTCCCCGATCGAGGCCTCGGCGAAGCGCAGGGCCGCTCCGTGGTGCGCCCGCCCGAGTTCCAGCAGCAGCGGATCGGCGTCGACGCCCACGACCTCGGCCGCGGGCATGCGCTGCGCCAGACGGGCTGCGAGCGACCCCGGCCCGCATCCCAGGTCGACGAGGAGGGGGGCCGCGCAGCCCGCCGTCACGCGCTCGACCACGTCGGAGATGACGGTGAACCGCTCCTCGCGGTCGACCGCGTACCGCTGCTGCTGCCGTTCCCAGCGTTCCACCCACCGGCCGGCCGCCACCGTGTGCAGGTTCATGTTTCTGTCCGCTCGTGCCTCTGCCGTTCTCACGGCCCTGAACTCCACATGAAAATCATTGCAGATTGGCGAGGGTGGCGAGCAACGCCCCGACCTCCTCGGCCGTGTTGTACACGTGCAGGCTCACCCGCACGGATCCGTCCTTCACCTGGGCGCCCGCCTGGCAGTGTCCGTCGGACCGGACCATGAACCCGTGGCTGTAGAGGATGAACCCGAGATCGCGGGATTCGATCTCGCGGTGCCGGAACGCCACGATGCTCCGGCGCCGCTGGACCTCGGAGCCGGCCGCCAGGCTGGAGCGGCAGCCGAGCACCTCGTACGCGTCCAGCCGGCTCAGGCCGTCCGTCAGCCGCGCCGCCAGCGCCACCGTCCACGCCTCGATCCGGTCCGTGCCGGCCGCGTCGAGCCAGTCGAGCGCGGCCGTCAGGCTTGCGATGCCCACGGTGTTCGGCGTGCCGGCCCAGCCGCCCGGCCGGAACTCCGGCCCCCGTCGGCCACGGGCCCAGACCGCACCGGTACCCGGCAGCGCCAGGGCCTTGTGGCCGGAGAACACCACGAAGTCCACGTCGAGTCCGGCGACGGAGAACGGCAGGTGGCCGATGCTCTGCGCGGCGTCGAGACAGATCGGGACGTCCGGCCCGACCACCCGGCGGATCCGGTGCACGTTCATGTCGGCGCCGTAGACGTGGTGCACATGGGTGGCCGCGACGAAACGGGTGCGGGGGCCGGCCGAGGCGGCGAGTGCCACCGGGTCGTAGTCGCCGGAGCCGTCCTGGTAGGGCAGTTCCCGGACCCGGATGCGTACGCCCTGCCGGGCCAGCAGCTCCCGTACCTCCAACCACGGAGCCAGGTTCGCCTCGTGGTCGGCGAACGGGACGACGATCTCGTCCCCGTCGGTGAGCCGGCCCGCCAGCCAGTCCCGGGCGACGGTCCGCAGCCCCTCGGAGGCCCCGCTGGTGAAGTGCACCGACGACCCGTCCGGCTCGGGGTCTCCCAGGAACTCCTTGACCCGGCCGCGGGCCCGCTCCACCGCGGCCGTCGTCGCATTGGCCCAGGGGTACGAGCCGCGGCCCGCGTTGGCGTTCGAGGTGGTGAGGTACTGCTGCACGGCGTCCAGTACGGCCTGCGGCTTCTGCGCGGTCGCCGCGCTGTCCAGGTAGGCCAGCCCCGGGTTCGCCGCGATGATCGGGAACTGGGCGCGCAACGGACGCTGCCAGGAACGCAGTTCCTCGAGGGCGCCGGTGTCGGCATCGGCCATGTCAGTCACGCACCAGCGGTGCGCCCGCGTCACGCCACGCGATGATCCCTCCCGCGAGGCTGCGTACGTCGGGATGGCCCATCCGGGTCAGGAGGGCCGCATAGCGAGCCGACTGCTCGCCGACCGGGCACGCCAGGAGGACGGGCTGCCGCTTGCCGAACGGCAGTCCGCCCCGTACGAGTTCGTCGAAGAGCTCGTCGACGATGTTGACCGATCCGTCGATGTGCAGCGCGGCGTAGGCGAAGGAGCTGCGCAGGTCGATCACCAGCGGGCGCTCGGCCGCGAGCCACTTCTGCGCCTCGGCCACCTCGATGACCTGCGCCGCCCGTACCTCGGTGTCCGTCAGGGCGGTCACGGAGTTCCGCGCGGGCGGGCGGCCCAGCAGCTCGGGGCGGCGCTGCTTGACGTAGCCGAGGTAGCTCTCCACCCGGTCGCAGACGATGAAGACCGCGCTCCGGCGGTCCGGCCCCGTCAACTCCGCGTCGATCGGCTTCAGATGGCGGACCGTTCCCCGGTACGCGGCGCCGCCGGTGGGCCCGGCGAGGATCCCGCAGCGCCGGACCAGGGTGAGCATGCCGTCGATGGCGTCGTCGGCGCTGACCGACTCGATCGTGTCGTACGTGGCCGGGTCGAAGAGGCCGACCTCGTGGACCTCGTCGATGTTGCGGATGCCGGGGATGAAGTCCGACTTCTCACCCACCAGCCCGATCACCCGTACGGCCGGATCGTGGGCGCGCAGGGCCCGGGCCACGCCCGTGGAGGAACCCGCCGTGCCGACGCAGGCGAGGAACCAGTCCGGGGCCCGGCCGTCCAGGTCCGCCACGATCTCCGGACCCGTACCCGTCTCGTGCGCCTCCGTGTTCAGCGCGTTGAAGTACTGGTCGGTGTGCAGGTGGGCATTGCCGGACTGGTTCAGCCTCTGGTGGAAGAGGGTCAGCGGGTCCTCGGTGTCCGTCGGGTCCAGGCATTCGCTGCGGCCCGGCAGCTCCTCGATCTCGGCGCCCAGCAGCAGGAGCAGGTCCTTGACCTCGGGGATGCGCATCCGGTTGGTGACGCTCTTGAACGACAGCCCGTGCATGCCGGCGATGACGGCCAGCGCCTTGGCCGTGTTGCCGCTGGACAGCTCGACGACCGTCTCGCCGCGCTCCCGGGCTCCGGGCAGACCGGCTCGGGCCATGTTCCAGGCGGCGCGGTCCTTGACGGAGCCGAAGGGATTGAGCATCTCGAGCTTCGCATAGAGGTCGATGCGGCGCAGGCCGTGCACGGCCGGATCGATGCGGACCAGCGGGGTGTTGCCGATGGCCTCGGTGATGCTGTCGTACCTCATGCCCGTCCCCCCGAATCGGTGATCGGCCGGTACTCCTCGATCGGCCAGTACTCCTCGTCCAGACACCAGCGCCAAGCGGATCCTCCCGGTCCCTCCCGGACGGCCACCTTGCGGGCCACCGGCTGCTGTTGGGCACGGGTGGCGCTGAAGTCCATGCAGTACCCGGCGGTGTTGGCGAAGCCGAGCAGGTCGCCCGGCCTCGGCAGCCGCGGCAGGAACACCGTTCTGCGGGTGACCAGATCGGCTTCCAGGCACAGGTTGCCCATGAGGTGGACCCCGACCGGCTCCTGCGGGCCGGCGGGTTCGCCGTCGCGGGGCACGAGGACCGGGTCCATGAGGATGCCGTGGTCCTCCAGGCTGACGTCGTTCGCGTTCATGGCGAGGCGTACGAACGCAGGGCCCGCGTCCCGGTGCCGTACCTCCAGGACCCGGGCCAGCGACAGCCCGCACTGGTCGGCGAGGGCCCGGCCCGGCTCCGTGTACAGGTCGTAGAGGCTCTCCAGCAGCAGGGTGCCCAGCGGGCGGCCCAGCGTGGGGGCGGGCTGGGACAGCAGCGCGTCGAGGTAGCCGGCCCCGGCGACCGGGCGGTGGGCGGGGTACAGGCTCAGCGCGCCGCGGAGCGTACCGCCCTCGGCGTGCAGACCGTACCCGTGGCCGCCCCAGGTGAGCGGCGGGCGCCGGCCCATCACGGCGGCTGCGAGCTCGCTCGTGTAGCGGTCCCACTGGGCGGCGTGGGCGAGGTAGCCGACACCGAAGCCGCCGCCGATGTCGACGGCGCGCGGCTGGAACCCCCTTAATCGCAGGTCGTCCATGGCGCGCAGGCAGCCTTCGAGGGCGATGGCCTTCTCGTCCGGGCTCGTGGTGTCGAGGTGGTACGCGACGCCGACCGGATCGAGGGAGTCCCGGTGGCGTTCGAGGAGGTCCAGCAGCGGGCCCAGGGCCTTCACGGACGTACCGAACCGGCTCCTGCGCGACAGCATCCTGGGTCCCGAGGTCTCGAACCCGCAGAGCCGGAGCAGGACCTTCGGGCGGGGCAGGTCGTGGCGCCGGACGAGGCCCGCCAAGGCCTCCAGCTCACCGGGCCCGTCGGCGTTCACGGTGACCCCGGACCGCGCGGCCAGCCAGAGGAACGCCGGATCCTTGGGGCCGGTCGCCATGATGCGGTCCGCGGTGAAGCCGTCGCCGAGGGCATGGCGGAGCTCGCCGAGGGAGGCCACGTCCACGGCGGCGTCCGCGGTGGTGAGCCGCCGGACGAGGGACCGGGAACGGTTGGCCTTGTGGGCGAAGAAGACCTGCCCGCCGAGGCGGTGGCGGCGGTAGACGGAGCGGAAACCCTCGGCGTTCTCCGCGATCTGGTCGGGCAGGAGGACGCCCAGGGGCGAACCGAGGGCGTCCACGAGCATGTGCAGGAACGGGGCCGAGCCGAGCAGTGCGCCGAGCCGTGGTGCCAACCGCGGTTCCAGGTACAGGGGGCCGGTGTCCATCGCAGCTGCTCCTCCCGCGCTCCGATCGTACGACGATTTGCCTTGCGGCCCTGTTCCTGCCCTTCTGAGCGGGTTCGGACGCGTGATGGAGGGAGATGACCGAAACGCGACGGGCCCGCCCGGGCGCTGCGGTGGCCCAGGTGGCCCAGGTGGCCCAGGTTGCCCAGGTGGCCCAGGGGGCTCAGCGGGCTCAGAGGGCGAGGTGCATGAGGATCTCGTCGCGGTCGTCGCCGGGCGCGACCCGCAGCCCGCCGGGCCAGCGCCCGATCTCGCGCCAGCCCAGACGGGCGTAGAACACCTCGAGCCCCAGGCCGGCCCGGACGGCGATGTGCAACTGCTCCAGCCCCATCTCCTGACGCGCGAGATCGCGGATCCGGTGCATCAGCGCCGTACCGATGCCGCGGCCGCGGAAGTCGGGGTGGGTCATGACGTGGTTGACGGCGCCGCAGTGCGCGACGAGGGGATGCGGGTCACGGCGCAGAACCAGCCACCCGGCGAGCCTTCCGCCGGCCGTGGCGACCAGCATCCGGGCACGGCGCGGATCGAGCTCGCCGACGAGCAGGCCCAGCGCCGGGTCGGCCTGGCCGGTGCTCACCGGAGGCATGGGGAGCCCCCGGGGGATGACGGCGCCCCCGGCGTTGATCACCCGTACCCAGCAGTCGACGAGCTGGTCCCGGAGTTCGGCGGTCAGCTCCCGGGGGCGGGTGATCTGGGCGAAGTCGAGTGGTTGCTGCGCGGCCATGGAGCGCAGCTTGCCAGACACGGCCGTCGACGGGTGCCCCCGGCCGGGTGAGGGCGGACCGGCCGGGGTGGGGCGGCAGGGCCGTGGGCGCCGGCGGTCAGTCCGTCGTGGCCGGGGCCGTACGCCCGAAGTGGCGGGCGGTGGGTACCAGCGCCGCCGCGGCCGGCACGAGGAAGCAGGCGGCGGCGCACACGGCGAGTACGGCAGTGACCCCGAAGGCGTCGATGGCGGGCGCGATCAGCGCGAGCCCGACGGGCGCCAGGCCGTACGAGAGGAGGAAGTCCAGCGAGGAGACGCGGGCCAGCTTGTCCGGGGCGACCTCGCGCTGGGTGGCCGTGAACCAGGGCACGTTGAACAGCTCGATGCCGATCCCGGCGACGGCGTACGCGGCGACGACCGCGGCCGGGTGCACGGGCAGCATCAGGCTCAGCGGGGCGAAGCCGTAGACGGCCAGCCCGGCGAAGGCTGCCCGGCCCTGGGAGCGCGGCCGCCAACGGGCGATGACCAGGGCGCCGCCGAGCGCGCCCAGGGTGTACGCCGTCATGGCCGCGGCCAGCACCCACTCGGTACCGTAGCGGTCCCGGCTGATCAGGGGCAGCGCGACGCTGGTGGCGGAGTAGCCGAGGGCGATGACGGCGACGAGGGCGGCGAGTCCGGCGAGGAACCAGGGATGACGGCGCGCCTCCCGTATGCCCTCCAGGAATTCGGCGCGGAAACCGGCGCGCGGAGCGGGTTCCGCGGCAGGCCCGGTCGTGCCGGCGCCCTTGCCGGGGACGAGCGCGGCGACCAGCCAGAGCAGCCCGATGCCGAGCAACAGCGTCCCGACGCCGAAGAAGGCGGCGAGCAGGGCGGTCAGGGCGGGACCGGCGAGCGTGGAGCTGCGTACGGCCATGGTCATGGCGGCATTGGCCTGCTGGCGGCGCCCGGGCTCGACGGTCTCGGCGGTGAGTGCCTGGAACGCGGGGCGGCAGGCGCCCTGTCCGGCGCCGGCGAGGGCGGCGGCGGCCGTCATCAGCACGAGCGAGCGCCCGAGTCCGGCGGCGAGGAGGGGCGCGGCGACCGCCGCCGCGAGCGCGGACCAGAGGACGACCTCGCGGCGGGAGTGCCGGTCGGCCAGTACGCCGCCCACGGCGACGGCGGCGAGGAAGCCGGCGGTGCGGGCGGCGAGGACCAGGCCCAGGCCGGCGGCGCCGAGGTCGCGGTGCAGGACGGCGAGCCCGAGGACGAAGGGCAGGGCCCAGGTCGCGAGGCCCGAGGCGGTGGTGCCCGCCCACAGGCGCAGGAAAGCGGGGTCCAGGAGGACCGAACGCGGGGGCGGGGCAGCGGTCTTGGCCGCTGTGCGTGCGGGTGTGGTCGCCACGGTGTGGGTGCTCCTCGGAGGTGGGGGAGCGGCTCGGTGAACCGCACCCCGGGGGTCGTTAATGAAAATGAATACCATTACAGTACTCTTCGAACGTGGCACTCCTGCCCGGTGCACGACAACACCCACGCCTCCCTCCCAGACCGGAGAACCCATGCGCAATCCCGCCCGCCTCGGCATAGCCCTGGCCCTCGCCCTCGCCACAGCGGGCTGCTCCACGGCAGCCGGTGACGGCTCCCGAGCGGACGCCGGGCCCGCGGCCCAGGGCGGCACGAAGGGGGTTTCCGTCACCAGCTGCGGCCGCCCGGTGTCCTTCGCCGGGCCGCCGCAGCGGACCGTCGCCCTGGACCAGACCTCGACGGAGACCCTCCTCGAACTCGGCCTCCAGGACCGGATGGCGGGGACCGCCAACCTCAAGACGAAGATCCCGCCGCAATACGAGGCCGCGTACGCCAAGGTCCCGGTCATCGCCCCGAAGATCGCCACCGGCGAGCAACTGAGGGCCGCCACCCCCGACTTCGTCGTCGCCGGTTCCACCGACCTCTACACCGCGGACCGGGCCGGCACCCGCGAGGAACTGGACGCCCTCAAGGTCCCCACCTTCGTCAGCGCCGTGGACTGCCCGCAGCAGAACCCCGCCGGCCGGTCCCCCTTCGAGCTGCTCTTCTCCGACTACGAGAACCTGGGCAAGGTCTTCGGCGCCGAGGAGCGGGCCGGTGAACTCGCGGCCGATCAGCGCGCGGCGGTCGCCCGGGCCGGGGAGAACGCCGCCGAGGCCGCCCGGGGAGCGGACCGGCCGACCGTCGTCTACCTCTACTCCGTCTTCAACGGCATGCCGTACGTGGCGGGCAGGACCGGCCTGCCCAGCGAGATGAGCCGCATCGTCGGCGCGAAGAACGCCTTCGACGACGTCGACGAGGACTGGCCGGAGGTCTCCTGGGAGGAAATCGCCCGGCGCGACCCGGACTTCATCGTGATCGGCGACCTGTCCGAGCGCGGCCGTCCCGGGGACAGCGCCGCCGAGAAGCGCGCCGCGATGACCCGGCATCCGGTGGTCTCGAAGCTGGCCGCCGTCCGCGAGAACAAGATCCTCGAGGTGCCCGGCATCGAGCTGGACCCCTCCGTGCGCTCCGTCCATGCCCTCGGGTTGCTGGCCGACGGCATGAAGGACCTCGGGTATGTCCGCTAGGCCGGACACCCCGCCCGGGCGGTCCGCGGCGGCCCACGCGGTCCTCCTGCTGTTGGCCGCAGGCGCCCTGGCGGGCTCGGTGGCGGCTGCCGTGCGCACCGGCACCGCCGACGTGAGCTGGACCGGCTTCGCCCGCGTCCTCGGCTCCCGTCTCGGCCTGGACGTGCAGCCGTTGCCCCCACTGGTGGACTCGCTCATCTGGGACCTGCGGCTGCCGCGCGTGCTGATGGCCGCCCTCGTGGGCGCCTCGCTCGCCGTGTCCGGAACGGTGCTCCAGGCGGTCACCCGCAATGCACTCGCCGACCCCTACCTGCTCGGAGTCTCCTCCGGTGCATCGGCGGGAGCCGTCTGCGTCGTCGTCCTCGGGGTCGGCGCGGGCACGCTCGGGGTCACCGGCGGCGCACTCGCCGGCGCGCTGGTCTCCTTCGGCCTGCTCCTGCTGTTGCTGCGACGCACCGGGCTGGATTCCGGCCGTATCGTCCTCACCGGCGTGGTGATCGGCCAGCTGTTCACCGCGGTGACCTCGCTGGTCCTGATGGCCTCGGCGGACGCCGACACCACGCGGGCCGTCACCCACTGGCTGCTCGGCTCGATGGCGCCGGCCCGCTGGAACACCGTCGCGGTCTGCGCGATCGTCACCCCGCTGGGGCTGCTGGTGGCCTGGCTCTGCTGGAACGCCCTCGACGGGCTCGCGTTCGGCGCCGACACCGCCGCGTCCCTCGGTATCGCTGTACGGCGCACGCGGATGCTGCTGCTCGTGGTCACGGCCGCGCTGACAGCGGTCGCGGTGGCCACCGTGGGGGCGATCGGCTTCGTCGGGCTGATCGTCCCCCACGGGGTGCGGTTCCTCGTCGGGCCGCTGCACCGGCTGCTGCTGCCGTACGCGGCGCTGGTGGGCGCGGTGTTCCTGGTGTGGACGGACGCGCTGGCGCGGATCGCCTTCGCGCCCCGCGAGGTTCCCGTCGGCGTGATCACTGCGCTGCTCGGCGTACCGCTCTTCCTCCTCGTGCTGCGCAAGCGGGGTGAGCTGTGAGGATCACCGCCGAGAAGCTGAGCTGGTCGGTGGCGGGCACGGCGGTCGTACGCGAGGTCAGCGCGGACGTCGCCCCCGGTGAGACGGTCGGGCTGCTCGGGCCCAACGGTTCGGGCAAGTCCTCGCTGCTGCGCTGCCTGGCCGGCCTGCGCGCGCCCGACGGGGGCACGGTCTGCTACGACGGCGAATCCATACGTCACTGGAGCGCGCTGCGGACCGCCCGTCATGTCGCCTTCGTCGCACAGGACTCGGGTGCGGAAAGCGATCTGCCGGTCGCCGATGTCGTGGGCCTGGGCCGGACCCCGTTCCGGGACCGCTGGCGCGGGCCGGACGCCACCGACCGGGCAGTGGTCGCCGCCGCGCTGGAACGCGTCGGACTCACTTCGCTCGCCGGCCGTTCCTGGAAGGCGCTGTCGGGAGGCGAGCGGCAGCGCGCCCACATCGCCCGCGCGCTGGCCCAGCAGCCGCACGGGCTGCTGCTCGACGAGCCCACCAACCACCTCGACGTCAGACACCGGCTGGAACTGATGGAGCTGCTGGCCGGCACCGGGCAGACGGTCCTGGTCGCGCTGCACGACCTGTCACTCGCCGCCCGGTACTGCGACCGGCTGCTGCTCCTGCACCACGGCCGCCTGGTCGCCTCCGGCACCCCCGCCGCCGTGCTCACCGCCGAGCGGCTCGCCGAGGTCTTCGAGGTCGACGCCGCACTCACCACCGACGCCCTGGGCCACCCCGTGGTCACCTACCGCGGCCCGCTCGGAGCCCAGGCGCCGATACCCCGACCCGCCCCGTGAAACGGAAATCCCATGCATCGCACGACTCCTTCCCCTGCCCCCGCCCCCGTGACCTCCGTCGACGGGCTCATCGAGGCCGTCCTGGCCGGCGAACACGGCCCGCTCCCCTCCGAACTCATCGCCACCAGCGTGTTCTGGATCCATCACGGAACCCGCCTGGCCGGCGGCGACACCACCTACCTCAACCAGTACGTCCTGGTCCGCCTCGGCGGCTCCTTCGGCGGCTGCGCCTTCGAGGCCGGCGAGATCGCCCCGTCCATCTGCCGCGACTCCTCCGGCACCCCGCTCGACGTGCTGCTGCGCGAGGCCCCGCGCCCGCTGCGGATCGCCGCCCTCGACGCCTACCTGTCCGAGACCCGCCCGCACCGCGAGGCCGCAGACGCCGAGCCCGTGACCCTCCCCACCGGTACCCCGGAGGTACGCGCGAAGGCCCGCGACGCGGCCGTCGCCGGACTGCTCGACATCCCGGCGGGCGCCCGGGTCGGCCTCATCGGCGTGGTGAATCCGCTGGTCGCGGCGATCCGCGCGCGCGGCGGCGAACCGCTGCCCTGCGACTTCAACCTCAAGGCCACCCAGTGGGGCGACGCCGTCACCGACGACATGCACGAGGTGCTGGAGCGCGCAGAGGCCGTCGTCGCCACCGGTATGACCCTGGGCAACGGATCGTTCGACACCATCCTGGAGCGCTGCCGGTCCCGCGGTATCCCGCTGATCGTCTACGCGCAGTCCGGCAGCGCCGTCGCCCGCGCCTTCCTCGGCTCGGGCGTGACGGCGCTGTCCGCGGAACCGTTCCCCTTCTCCCAGTTCAGCGCCGAGGAGACGGTCCTGTACCGCTACCGGACGGTGAGCCGCGCGTGATCCCCACCGGCACCGGGGACGCCCCCTGCCATCACGGCGAGATCCTCCAGGGCGTCTTCCTCGACGACGGCGGCCGCAGGTGCGCGGGCCTGGTCACCCTCCCCATGGCAGGCCCGGGAAGTCACGCCGCGTTCGTCCCCCGGCCCGGTACGGCGCCCGAGGCGCTCACCGCCGTACCCGCCGACCGCACGAAGGCCGTGCGGGCCGCGGCCCTCGCGGTGGCGGAATGCGCGGAGCGGACCGGACAGCCGCCCTGTGGCGGGGAGTTGCGGCTCACCGGGGACATACCGGTGGGCCTGGGCATGGGCAGCTCCACCAGCGACGTCATCGCCACGGTGCGCGCGGTCGCGGACTCGTACGGACTGCGGCTGGCGCCCGACACGGTGGCCCGGCTGGCCGTCCGCGCGGAACTGGCCTGCGATCCGCTGATGCTGGACGGCCGGCCGGTGCTGTTCGCACAGCGGGAGGGCCGGGTGCTGGAGGTCCTCGGCCCGGCCATGCCACCGCTGGTCGTCGTGGGCTGCGCCCTCGGCGGAGGTGCACCCGTGGACACCCTGTCCCTGCCCGTCCGGGACGCCTCCGAGGACGACGTACGGGCCTTCGAGCGGCTGCGCTCGCTGCTGCGCCGGGCGGTGGCCACCGCGGACGCCCGGCTCCTCGGCGAGGTCGCCACCGCCAGCGCCCGGCGCGGCCAGCAGGCCCTCGGCCACCCGGAGTTCGAGGCCCTGACGGCAATCGCCCGGCGGGCCGGCGCGGTCGGCGTGCAGATCGCGCACAGCGGCGCGGTGGCGGGAGTGCTGTTCGACCCGGCCGCACCGGGTCTGCGGCACCGCGTCCGCAGCTGCCTGCGCGCACTCGACACCCACGGCATCCGCGCCACCCGGACCTTCACGACTTCCACCACCCAGGAGATCCTGCATGGACCAGCACATCGCGGAGGCGATCGGCCGTCCGGACCTGATACGCCTCGACGACCGGCTCGTCTGCCTGCGCTTTGAAACGATGAAGGTGGTCTCCGCCCTCGCGGCGGTACGCCACCTGCTGGACACCGGCGCGGTGCGCCGCGGGGACACCCTGCTGGACAGCTCCAGCGGCATCTACGCCTACGCCCTCGCCCTGGCCTGCCACCGGTACGGCATGCGCTGCCACATCGTCGGCTCGACGACGGTGGACCACACGCTGCGCACCCAGCTCGCCGTACTCGGGGCGACGCTGGAGCAGATGCCACCGTGCAGCGACCTCAAGCTCGACCAGAAGCGGCGCGTGGCGCGGATCCACGAGATCCTCGCCGCGCACCCCGAGTACCACTGGATGCGGCAGTACCACGACGACATCCACTACCTCGGCTACCGCGCGATCGCCGACCGGATCCGGCAGGAGACCGGCGACGTGACCGGGCTCACCGTGGTCGGGGGCGTGGGCTCGGGGGCGTCCACGGGGGCTCTCGCCCGCTACCTGCGCGGGGCCGCCGCAGGCCGCGCCGACGTCGAACTCGTCGGCGTCCAGCCGTACGGCAGCCTCACCTTCGGCGCCGAACACGTCTCCGACCCCGAGATCATCATCGCCGGGATCGGCAGTTCCATCCCCTTCGGGAACGTCTCGCACGAGATGTACGACACCCTGCACTGGATCTCCTTCGACGCGGCGCTGGCCGGCAGCGTCGACCTGCTGCGCCGGCACGCGGTCTTCGCGGGCCTGTCGACCGGAGCCGGCTACCTCGCCGCCCGCCACGAACGCGGGCGCTCACCCGAGCGGACGGTCCTCTTCATCGCGGCCGACACCGGCCACCGCTACGTCGAGTCCGTCTACGCCCGCCACCGGGAGGCCGCCCGGATCTCGGACCTCGTGCCGCAGGAGGTCTCCGACCGGAGCCGGCTGGCCCTTCCCTGGTCCCGCATGTGCTGGAACCGTGCCCCGGCGCCGGATACGGGCCTGTCGGCTGCACGGCGTGCGCACTCCTGATTTTCCACTCAAGCGATCTGACGCAAATGTCCTTATTTATCACGTCTTCGTCAGTGAAGCAGAACACTCTCCGCAACGTTTTGCGCATGGATCCCGGGTGCCCGGGCAAGCGGCCGGACTGCCGGTGCAACCGGCAGGGGGATTCGAAAGAAGCGAAAGGCCATACGCAACGTGACCGGAGCACAACAGAGCATTCATGTGGGCGGAGAGTGGCGCGCAGCCCTGTCCGGCGCCACCCGCGAGATCATCGACCCCGTCGACGCGACCCCGTTCGCGGTCGTGTCGGAGGGCGGTGTCCAGGACACCGACGACGCCGTGGCCGCGGCACGAGCCGCGTTCGACGACGGTGCCTGGCCGCGTACGCCGGTCGCCGAGCGGGCCGCTCTGCTGCGGCGGGTCGCCACCCTGCTGGAGCGCGACCGCGAGCGGATCGGCGCACTGGAGAGCCAGGACGCCGGCAAGACGCTGGAGGAGGGCCGCGTCGACGTCGACTGCGTCCGCGACGCCTTCCTCTACTTCGCCGACCTCGTGGCGAACGAGGACGGCGGACGGGTCGTCGACGCCGGTTCGGACGAGATCCGCAGTGTCGTCGTCCACGAGCCGGTCGGAGTCTGCGCCCTGATCACGCCGTGGAACTACCCGCTGCTCCAGGCCAGCTGGAAGATCGCGCCCGCGCTCGCCGCCGGCAACACGTTCGTGATCAAGCCGAGTGAGATCACCCCCCTGACCACGGTCGTGCTGGTCGAACTGCTCCTGGAGGCCGGACTTCCGCTCGGCGCGGCCAACATCGTCACCGGCCCCGGCGGCACCGTCGGCGCTCGGCTCGCCGAGCACCCCGACGTCGACCTCGTCTCGTTCACGGGCGGTCTCGTCAGCGGTACGAAGGTCGCCAGGGCGGCCGCCGACAGCGTGAAGAAGGTCGCCCTCGAACTGGGCGGCAAGAACCCCAACGTCGTGTTCGCCGACGCATGTTCGACGCCCGAGGGGTTCGACACCGCCGTCGACCAGGCGCTCAACGCCGCCTTCATCCACAGCGGCCAGGTCTGCTCGGCCGGCTCCCGCCTCATCGTCGAGGAGTCGCTGCGCGAGCGTTTCGTCGCCGAGCTCGCCCGCCGGGCCGAGCTGATCCGGCTGGGACGCGGCACCGATGCGGGCGTCGAGTGCGGTCCGCTCGTTTCCGCGGCCCAGTTGGCGAGGACCGAGGAGTACGTGGCCTCCGCTCTCGCCGAGGGCGCGGTCCTGCGTGCGGGCGGCGAGCAGCCGGCCGGTCCCGGCTACTTCTTCCGGCCCACGGTCCTGGACCGGTGCCACCGCGGCATGCGGGTCGTGCGCGAAGAGGTCTTCGGCCCCGTCCTCACCGTCGAGACCTTCCGCACCGAGGAAGAGGCCGTCGCCCTCGCCAACGACACCGAGTACGGCCTCGCCGGAGCGGTGTGGAGCTCCGACGAACAGCGCGCCCGGCGGGTCGCCGCCCGGCTGCGCCACGGCACCGTCTGGATCAACGACTTCCACCCCTACCTGCCCCAGGCGGAATGGGGCGGCTTCGGCAAGTCCGGCATCGGCCGCGAACTGGGCCCCGGCGGTTTCGCCGAGTACCGCGAGGCCAAGCACATCTACCAGAACCTCGCTCCGCGCCCCGTGCGCTGGTTCGCGGGCGCGACGGCGAAGGGCTGAGGATGAACGACCACCACGTGTACGACTACGTCGTCGTCGGCGGCGGCACCGCGGGTTCCGTGATCGCCTCCCGGCTGACCGAGGACCCGGACGTCAGCGTCGCCGTCATCGAGGGCGGCCCCAGCGACGTCGGCCGCGACGACGTCCTCACCCTGCGCCGCTGGATGGGCCTGCTCGGCGGCGAGCTGGACTACGACTACCCCACCACCGAGCAGCCCCGGGGCAACTCGCACATCCGCCACAGCCGTGCGCGGGTGCTGGGCGGCTGTTCCTCGCACAACACCCTCATCGCGTTCAAACCGCTTCCCTCCGACTGGGACGAGTGGTCGGAGGCGGGCGCCGAGGGCTGGGACGCGGCAGCCATGGATCCCTACTTCGCCCGGCTGCGCAACAACATCGTCCCCGTCGGGGAGGCGGACAGGAACGCGATCGCCCGGGACTTCGTCGACGCGGCGCAGACCGCGCTCGGCGTGCCGCGCGTCGAGGGCTTCAACAAGCGCCCCTTCCACGAGGGCGCCGGCTTCTTCGACCTCGCCTACCACCCGGAGAACAACAAGCGCTCGTCCGCCTCGGTCGCCTACCTGCACCCGTTCCTGGACCGGCCGAACCTGCACATCGCCCTGGAGACCTGGGCGTTCCGGCTGGAGCTCGAGGGCAGCCGCGCCACCGGCGTGCACATCCGGACCAAGGAGGGCGCGGAGCACGTCGTACGCGCCCGGCGCGAGGTCCTGGTGTGCGCCGGGGCCGTGGACACCCCGCGCCTGCTGCTGCACTCCGGCATCGGGCCGCGCGCCGACCTGGAGAAGCTCGGCATCCCCGTCGTGCACGACCTGCCGGGCGTAGGGGAGAACCTGCTCGACCACCCCGAGTCGGTCATCGTCTGGGAGACGCACGGCCCGATCCCGGAGAACTCCGCGATGGACTCCGACGCCGGCCTGTTCGTCCGCCGGGACCCGCAGTCCGAGGGCCCGGACCTGATGTTCCACTTCTACCAGATCCCCTTCACCGACAATCCGGAGCGCCTGGGCTACGAACGGCCCGCGCACGGCGTGTCGATGACCCCGAACATCCCCAAGCCGCGCAGCCGCGGCCGGCTCTACCTGACGAGCGCCGACCCCGAGGACAAGCCCGCGCTCGACTTCCGGTACTTCACCGACGAGGACGACTACGACGGCCGGACCCTCGTCGACGGGATCCGCATCGCCCGGCAGATCGCTGCGAGCGAACCGCTGGCCGGATGGCTCAAGCGCGAGGTGTGCCCGGGGCCCGAGGTGACCTCCGACGAGGAACTCAGCGCGTACGCACGCCACGTCGCGCACACCGTCTACCACCCGGCGGGCACCTGCCGGATGGGCTCCGTGGACGACGAACTCGCCGTCGTCGGGCCCGACCTGAGGATCCGGGGCCTCGACGGCATCCGGATCGCCGACGCGTCCGTATTCCCCACCATGACCGCCGTCAATCCGATGATCGGCGTGCTCATGGTCGGCGAGAAATGCGCCGACCTGCTGGGAGGAACCACCCGATGACAACGCAGCACACTGCGCACACTGCCCCGCCGCAGCCCGTGTTCTCCGTACGCGACCTGTGGAAGGTCTTCGGTCCGAAGGCCGACCGCGTGCCCGCCGACAAGGAGCTCGGGGCCCTCGGCGCCGCCGAGCTGCGCGAGCGCACCGGCTGTACCGCCGCCGTCCGCGACGTCTCCTTCGACGTCCGCAAGGGCGAGGTCTTCGTCGTCATGGGCCTGTCCGGCTCGGGCAAGTCGACGCTCGTACGCTGCCTCACCCGGCTGATCGAGCCGACCTCGGGCAGCATCTCCATCGACGGCGAGGACGTGCTGTCCATGGACACCGGCCGGCTCCGCGAGCTGCGCCGGCACCGGGCGGCGATGGTCTTCCAGCACTTCGGGCTGCTGCCCCACCGGACGGTGCTCGACAACATCGCCTACGGGCTGGAGATCCAGGGCGTGGGACGCGCCGAACGGCGTGAGCGGGCGGCCGAGTTCGTCACCAAGGTCGGCCTGGAGGGCATGGAGCACCGCAGGCCGAGCCAGCTCTCCGGTGGCCAGCAGCAGCGCGTGGGCCTTGCCCGGGCGCTCGCCGTGGACCCCGAAGTCCTGCTGTTCGACGAGCCGTTCAGCGCGCTGGACCCGCTCATCCGCCGCGACATGCAGGAGGAGGTCGTCCGCCTGCACCGGGAGGAGGGCCGCACGATGGTCTTCATCACGCACGACCTGAGCGAGGCGCTGAAGCTCGGCGACCGCATCGCGCTGATGCGCGACGGCCGGATCGTGCAGCTCGGCACGCCGGAGGAGATCGTGGGCACCCCCGCCGACGACTACGTCAGGGACTTCGTCCGGGACGTGCCGCGCGAGCAGGTGCTGACCGTCCGCTCCGCGATGCGCCCCGCCCTCGCCGCCGAGGCCGAGGCCGGCCCCGCGCTCGCCCCGGGTGCCACCGTCCACGAGGCCATCGAGGCCGTCGTCCGCACGGGCGTGAACGCGCGGGTCGTCGAGGACGGCAGGTGCCTCGGTGTGGTCGACCACGCGGGACTCCTGGGTGTCGTCGCCGGGGTACCGGCCGCGACCGGGAAGGCGGTGGCCTGATGTATTCCCATACGACCTGGCCGCCGCCGTGCGGCACGACCGGCGCCGGCGCCGTGCCGGCCGTCGCCGGGCGGTGGGGCCGATGACCGCCACCGTCACTCCCGCTTCTGCGAGTTCCATGAAGACCGCCACCGACGCCGGGCCCGGTGTGCTGCGCGCGCTCGCGCGCCACCGCGGCCGGCTGATCGGCGCCGGCGCGGCCCTCGCGCTCGTCCTCGGTTCCCTGCTCCTGGGCACCGGGAACTGGCCGGCGTCGCTCTCCGTCGACCTGTCGGGACCGCTCGAGCGCACCAGCGACTGGATCATCGACAACCGCGACGGACACCCCCTCTTCCTCTACTTCCTCGGGCACGTCAGCAACGTCGTGGTCGTCTCCGTCCGCGCGGTGTACCTGCTGCTGCTCGCCCTCGGCTGGGCCGGCGTCGCCGCCGCCGCCGGGCTGCTGGCCTGGCGCGTCGCGGGCGTCCGGCTCGCGCTGACCTCCGTCGCCGCCTTCGCCGTGTGCGGACTGCTCGGCATGTGGGTGCCCACCATGCAGACGCTCGCGCTGATGGTGGTCGCCGTCGCCGCGTCCGTGCTGCTCGGTGGCCTCCTCGGACTGGCCGGCGGCCTGTCGGACCGCATGCACCGGATCCTGCGGCCGGTGCTGGACACCATGCAGGTGCTGCCGGCCTTCGCGTACCTCCTGCCGGTCGTCCTGGTCTTCGGTATCGGCGTGCCCGCCGCCGTCCTCGCGACCGTCGTCTACGCGGCCCCGCCCATGGCCCGCCTCACCGCGCTCGGACTGCGCGGCGCGGACGCCGGGGTCGTGGAGGCCGCCACCTCCCTCGGCGCCACCGGCAGGCAGCGGCTGCTGACGGCCCGGCTGCCGCTGGCGCGCAAGGAGCTGCTGCTCGGCGTCAACCAGTCGATCATGATGGCGCTGGGCATGGCCGTGATCGCGTCCGTCATCGGCGCGGGCGGTCTCGGCGACCGCGTCTACCAGGCGCTGGCCTCCGTCGACGTCGGCGCCGCGCTCGCCGCCGGCGTGCCGATCGTGCTGCTCGCCATCGTCCTGGACCGGGTCACCGCCGCGGCGGGGGAGCGGATCGGCGCGGCTCCGGCCCGCCGGGCCGGGCTCGGCTGGGCCGTCGCCCTCGTGGCGACCGCCGCCGTCGCCGTCGCGGGTCGTCTGTCCGACCGGCTCACCTGGCCCGACGCGTGGACGGCGGACATCGCCGAGCCCGTCAACGGGGTGGTCGACTGGATGACCGCCCACCTCTACTCCGGCGTGCCCGTCGTCGGCGGCACCGCCGACTGGGCGGGGCACTTCACCACGTGGGTCCTGAACCCCCTGCGCGACGGACTGCAGTGGCTGCCCTGGTGGGCGGTCCTGCTGGCCGTCGGCGCCCTCGCCCTGCTGATCGGCACCTGGCGCACCGCCGCGACCGCCGTCCTGGCGATGGCCGCGATCGGCGTGCTGGGCGTCTGGGACCCGGCGCTCGACACGCTGTCCCAGGTGCTGGCCGCCGTCGCCGTGACGCTGCTGCTCGGCTTCGCCCTCGGGGTCGCCGCGGCCCGCAGCACCCGTCTGGGGCGCGCGCTGCGTCCGGTGCTCGACGTCTTCCAGACGATGCCGCAGTTCGTGTACCTGATCCCCGTGGTCGCCCTGTTCGGTGTGGGCCGGGCCCCGGCGGTCGCGGCCGCCGTGGTCTACGCGCTGCCCGCGGTGGTGCGGATCACGACCCAGGGCGTGCGCGCGGTGGACCCGGCGGCTCTGGAGTCCTCGCGCTCGCTGGGCGCGACCGGGCGCCAGCAGCTGTTCCAGGTCCAGCTGCCGCTGGCCCGGCCCGCGCTGCTGCTGGCCGTCAACCAGGGCGTGGTGCTGGTCCTCGCGGTCGTCGTCATCGGCGGCCTCGTCGGCGGCGGGGCGCTCGGGTACGACGCGGTCTTCGGTCTCGCACAGGGCGACCTGGCGACCGGTCTGGTCGCCGGTGCGGCGATCGTCTGCCTCGGCCTGATGCTCGACCGCGTCACCCAGCCGACACAGCGCCGCGACCCCGCCGGAAAGGGGGCCTGACATGGCTCGCACACGCTTCGCACTCGGCGGCTGCGCACTCGCCGCCGCACTTGCCCTGACGGCCCTCACCGGCTGCGGCGCCGCCGACATGACCCGCCAGGCCTCCCCGTACGCCGACGCGAAGGGCTCCCGCACGGTGACGCTCTCCGTGCAGTCGTGGGTGGGCGCGCAGGCCAACGTCGCCGTCGCCCAGTACCTGCTGGAGCACGAGCTCGGCTACCGGGTGGACACAGTCCAGATCGACGAGGTACCCGCCTGGGACGCGCTCAGCCAGGGCCGGGTGGACGCCATCCTGGAGGACTGGGGCCACCCGGAGCAGGAGAAGCGGTACGTCGACGACAAGGGGACGATCGAACCCGGCGGCGACCTCGGGGTCACCGGCCACATCGGCTGGTTCGTGCCGACCTACTTCGCCGAGGAACACCCGGACGTCACCGACTGGAAGAACCTCGACAAGTACGCCGACCAGTTCCGTACGGCGGAGAGCGGCGGCAAGGGCCAGCTGCTGGACGGCTCCCCGTCCTACGTGACGAACGACAAGGCCCTCGTGAACAACCTGGGCCTGGACTACCAGGTCGTGTTCGCGGGCTCGGAGGCGGCGCAGATCACGCAGATCAGGCAGTTCGCCAAGGAGAAGAAGCCCTTCCTGAGCTACTGGTACAAGCCCCAGTGGCTCTTCGAGAAGGTTCCGATGACGGAGGTGAAGCTGCCCGAATACAAGGAGGGCTGCGACGCCGACCCGCAGAAGGTGGCCTGCGCCTACCCGCACACGCCGCTGCAGAAGTTCCTCAACGCCCGCTTCGCCGACGGCGGAGGCGACGCCGCCGCCTTCCTGAAGAAGTTCCGGTGGACGACGCAGATGCAGAACGACGTCGCCCTGATGATCGCGGACCAGAAGCTGTCGCCGCAGGAGGCGGCGCGCCGCTGGGTGAAGGCGAACGAAGCCACCTGGCGGGCCTGGCTCCCGTCCTGACGCAGGTGCGCCCGGAGGGGGATCTCCGCGATCCCCCTCCGGGCACCCGACCTCGCTCCCGGGCTCAGCTGCGGACGGGGGTGAGGACCACGAAGTCCGCGTTCGCGGGGTCGAGGCAGACGGCGAGCCGGCCGACGCCCTCCGCGTCGTCCGGTCCCATCTGCACGCTGCCGCCGTTCTCGGTGACCTTGGCGACCGCTGCGTCGCAGTCGGCGACGGCGAAGACCGGGTGCCAGTACGGCCGTCCGCTCGTGAGGGCCAGGTTCTCCGCGGGCAGCTGCATGAGGCCGCCGTGCATGCGCTCCTCGGGAAGTCCGGCGGGAGTGATGAGGGTGTACGTCCCCCCACCGCCGGGCATGTTCATGTCGCTGAACTGCCAGCCGAAGACGCCGCCGTAGAACTCCTTGGCGGCCGCGGCGTCGCTCGTGTACAGCTCGGTCCAGCACAGTGAGCCCGGCTCGTCCACGAGCTCGGCGCCCTTGTTCGTTCCGGGCTCCCAGACCGCGAACTGTCCCCCCAGCGGGTCGCTGTACTGCGCCATCCGGCCCCATGCGTCGAGACCCCTCGGAGCCACCCGGACCGTGCCGCCCGCGCGCTCCACCGCCTGGGTGGTGGCATCCGCATCGGTGACGCGGTAGTAGATCATCCAGGCCGGGCGTGCGCCCTCCTCGGTGAGCTTGCCGAGCCCGGCGACGACCTTGCCGTCCTTCCGGAACATCCCGCCTTCCATGTCCTCCGCCTCGCCCATGGACTCGTAGTCCCACCCGAGGACGGCGCCGTAGAAGGCCGCGGCCGTCCGGACGTCGGGGGCGCCGAGGTCGAGCCAACAGGGGGAACCGGGCGCAAAGTCAGTGGTGATCATGCCCATGCCTTTCAGGTCCTGTACGACCTCAGGGTGGCACCGGACACCGGCCGTCGCCCGTCGGCGGGCGTGTCACGGCGCCCCGTCGGAGGCTCGGTGCGGGATGTTCTCCCCGACGGTCGGCGAGCGTGCGGAGGTGCCCCGGTGGCGGTGAGTGAAGGCAAGCGGGAACGGCCCGAGCGCAGACCCCGGCTGCCGCCGGGGCCGACGCGTCCGGAGTTCTGGCGCAGCCCGCTGCGGGGGCCGTGGCTGACGGCCGTGTTCGGGCTCGTCCTGCTGGCCGGGGTCACGCTGCTGTTCGTGACGGGCCTGCTGTCGTACGCGGCGTACAACCCGGACCTGTCGGCGGTCAACGACCAGACGCCGGACAAGGGGTGGCTCGGCTTCTACCTGTTCTCCTGGCCGACCTCGCCGTACTGGCTCTACCGGGTGAACCAGGGCGTCCACGTGGTCCTGGGCGTCGTCCTCGTGCCGGTGCTCCTGGCCAAGCTGTGGTCGGTCATCCCCAAGCTGTTCGAGTGGCCGCCCGTGCGGTCGGTCGGCCACGGCATCGAACGCCTGTCCCTGCTCTTGCTGGTGGGCGGTGCCGGTTTCGAGTTCGCCACCGGCATCCTCAACGTGCAGCTGCACTACATCTTCCCGGGTTCCTTCTACGTCCTGCACTTCTACGGGGCGTGGGTGTTCATCGGCGCCTTCGTGGTGCACGTGGCCTCGCGTCTGCCCCGAGCGGTCCGCGCGGTGAGGTACGCGAGGGCTCGGCCGGAGGCCGGTACCGAGGAGGCGGCCGGGCTGGTGTCGCCCCGCCCGGCGCCGCCGACCATCTCCCGCCGGGGCGCCCTGGGCATGGTCGCACTGGGGTCCTTGGCACTGCTCGCGGTGACGGCCGGGCAGAGCGTGGGCGGCCGGTGGCGCCGGACAGCGCTGCTCGCCCCGCATGGCCAGGACCCCGGATCCGGGCCCAACGGCTTCCAGATCAACAAGACCGCGGCATCCGTCGGCATCCGGCCGAGCGACATCGGACCCGCCTGGCGGCTGACCGTACGCGGGCCGGGCCGCCAGGTCATCCTCACCCGCGGGGAACTGCTGGCCATGGAGCAGCACGAGGCGGCCCTGCCCATCGCCTGCGTGGAGGGCTGGTCGACCCCCGACCAGCTGTGGAGCGGCGTGCGGCTCACCGATCTGGCAGCCCTCGTCGGGCAGGGTACGGACACACCGCAGGCACGGGTGGAATCGGTCCAGCGGGGAGGGCCGTTCAGCTCGGTCGTCCTGAGGGACAACCAGGTGCGCGACCCCCGCTCGCTCCTGGCCGTTCGCGTCAACGGGGCGGTCCTGTCCGAGGACCACGGCTACCCGGCCCGTGTGATCGTCCCCGGCGCCCCCGGAGTCCACAACACCAAGTGGGTCACCCGCCTCACCTTCGGAGAGCCGGCATGACCGCCGCGACCGCCTTCCGCCGCCGCTACGGAGCCTCCCCGCTCCACCTGCTCCTCGTACTGGCCTCCTTCGCCCTCGCCGCGTACGCCGGCGTGCGCCTGCTGGAGGGAGACGCCCTGGGCGTGGCCCTGTGGTTCGTCGGGGCGGCGCTCCTCCACGACCTCGTGCTGCTCCCCTTGTACTCGGTGACCGACCGGGCCGTGCAGTTGCTGTTCAGGGGCAGGGCGGGCGCGGGGGAGGGGTCGCTGCGGCCGGGCGTCAACCACGTACGGGTGCCTGCCTTCGTCTCGGGGCTCCTGCTGCTGGTCTGGTGGCCGCTGATCCTGCGCCGGGTCGGCCACTACACGGCGGCCACGGGGCTCCCGGCCGACGTGTTCCTGGAGCGCTGGCTGCTGATCACCGCGGCCCTCTTCGCGGCCTCGGCGGCGATCTTCCTCGTCCGCAGGTGGCACGCATCGGGGCCCCGGCGACGAGCGGCGCACCCCGGCTCCCCTTAATGCATATCGCCTTGAATTCGCCTCGAGCCGCTCTCGGAATCAAATCCAGAAATACGTCAGGAGCGTGAGCGTCCGGCAAGTGTCCTGCTAAATTGCCGGATTCATGAACTGTTGTTCGTGATAAGTGTGAACGAATAGGCGAGGCAAAGGAACTGACTCGGCCTCATGCTCCCGTGACCTCATCGACCGTAAGGGAATTGCCGTGCCGGCACACCAGAAGCGCTACCTTCGCCCGTCCGTGGTTCCTCAACCCCTGCTGCACCGCTGGTACGCGTGGCCCTATCTCCTGGCGCCCCACACCGGAGCCCTCAATCTGCGGGACCGTCTGCTGCCCATCGTGGACAGCTACTTGAAGGCACCTCACCTCCACGACGCGGTCATCGCGGACCCGCACCGCTACGGCGCGCCCTTCCTCGACCCCGACGGCGCCACCCTCGACGAAGTCCGGGCGGCGCGCGAGACCATGGTCAAGGAAGGCCAGGCCAAGCTCCAGCTCGCCGACGACATAGCCGAGCTCCGTGCCCTGCTGCGGGAGAAGGCTCTCGGCGGGCCGATGGAGCCTCTCTATCCCCTGGTCCCCGCCTCCCTGCGCGGGCGGGTCGAGCTCGTCTACGACACGGCCCACCGGCCCACCTTCCGCTTCTTCGAAGCGCTGATGTACGGCTCGCCCGCGTACGAGCGCCACGGTCAGTGCGTCTCCCTGACCGCCGCCGCGCCGAGCGCCCAGCCCTTCGTGTACAGCAGCCCCGTCCTGCCGCGCGCCGACCGCCTGGACATCGATCTGCCCTTCGACTCCCCGGTGTGGGACGAGCTGTTCGCCGCGCGCCTCGACCCCGTCGACGTCCCGCAGCTCGCGCAACGCCTCGGGGTCTGCGATGCCGACCTCCCGGCGTTCACCGAGCTGTTCCACGACACGCCGCCGCCGCAGCACACCCCGCCCGCGCCCGGAGACGTCCGGGTGCGGTACTTCAACCACGCGACCGTGCTGATCGAGACCGGCACCACGTCCGTCCTGCTCGACCCGCTCATCGGCTACACCGGCGACGGCCACGAGCACTACACCCTCGAAGACCTTCCGCGGCACATCGACGCGGTCGTCATCAGCCACTTCCACTCC
Source organism: Streptomyces sp. R33 (assembly GCF_041200175.1). Taxonomy (NCBI): domain Bacteria; kingdom Bacillati; phylum Actinomycetota; class Actinomycetes; order Kitasatosporales; family Streptomycetaceae; genus Streptomyces; species Streptomyces sp. R33. Next base: position 7,177,419 of record NZ_CP165727.1, read on the forward strand.
GACCACTTTTCGCTGGAGACCCTGCTCCAACTCCGCACCCGCATCGGCACGATCGTCGTTCCGCGCGCCTCCGGCGGATCGCTGCCCGATCCCAGCCTCAAGTCGATGCTCCAGGCCCTCGGCTTCACCAACGTCCAGGAGCTGGCCGAACTCGAGACCCACCGCGTGGCCGACCAGGTCGACGTCACCGCCCTGCCCTTCGTGGGCGAGCACGCCGACCTCGACATCCGCACCAAGATGGTGCCCCTCGTCCGGGCCGGCGGCCGCAGGTTCCTCTTCGCGACCGACATCACGCCGCTCGAGCCCGCGCTGTTCGACAACATCCCCGGCCTCACGTCGACTCCCCTCGACGCGCTGTTCATCGGCCTCGAGTGCGTCGGAGCCCCTCTGAAGTGGCTGTACGGGCCGATGCTGGAGGGGAAGCTCTCCCGTGAGCACAACAACGGGCGCCGGCTCAAGGGCAGCAACGCCGCCCAGGCCGACGAGCTGGCCCAGCAGCTGGGCGCCCGTCACGTCTACGCCTACGCGATGGGCCTCGAGCCCTGGCTCAAGCACCTCACCGGTTCCGAATTCGACCCCGAGGCCGAACAGGTCCAGCAGGCCGGCGTCCTCACCCGGCTGAGCGCCGAACGCGGCATCACGGCCGAGCTCCTGCGCGACCGGGCCGAGCGCATCTGGCCGGCCGTCGACCCGGCGAAGCCGTAGGCCCGGGCGGCCGCCGTGGCGACCGGCGCACCGTCTTTGCACTCGAGTGTGAATAGAGGGCGCTTCGATCGGCGGCGGCTACGCTTTTCAAATCGAGAATTTACAGTAATTCGGCAGGGGGCGTTTGTTGATGAACCATGGCGATCCGAAGACCCTGACTCTCCTTTTTGAGGAATGCGCCAGAAGGTTGCCGGATCATACGGCTCTGGAATTCGAAGGTGAATTTTTGAGCTACGGCGAGCTGAACCGCCGGGCAAACAGGCTGGCACACCACCTGCGGGACACCGGCGGCGTCGGCCCCGACGACCGGGTGGCGATCCTGGTCCGGCATCCCCCGGACGTGATCATCGCCATGCTGGCCGCCCTCAAGGCCGGCGGTGCCTATGTCCCCCTGGACCCCGACAACCCGCCCGCTGTCACCCAGCGGATCGTCGAGGCCGTGGCACCCCGGGCCATGGTGATCGAGTCGTCTGCGGCCGCCGGCGCGATGTTCTTCAACGGTGAGCTCTTCGTCCTGGACGTCATGGGCAGCGCCCTCGACACACCGGACTGCGACCCCGAGCCGGTGGCCACGCCGTCCGATCTCGCGTACGTGGTGTACACATCGGGAACGACCGGGAACCCCAAGGGCGTGGCCGTCGAGCACCGCGCGATCGTCAACACCCTGGCGTGGCGCAATGCCTATTACGGGTTCGGTCCGGAAGACGTGACGCTGGCCATTCCGCGGCCCTCTTTCGACAGTGCGGTGGTGGACACCTTCTCGGCCCTCACCTCCGGTGCGCGTCTCCTCCTGCCGCGCCGGGACCGCATCACCGACCGGCATTACCTGACCGGCCTGATGGAGCACCGGGACGTCACCCATTTCCTGATCACCCCCATGCTCTACAAGCGCCTCCTGGAAGGCATGGAAGCCCAGCGGGTGAAATCCCTGCGGTGCGTCACGATCGCCGGTGAACGCTTCACGACGAGTCTGACCCAGGAACATTTCGAGCGTGTTCCGCAGGTGGAGCTGTACAACGAGTACGGACCATCCGAAAACGCCGTCTGCTCCACGGTCCACCGCCTCGCGGCCTCCGACCAGCGCGTGCTCATGGGCCGGCCGATCGAGCACACCGAGGCGTTCGTCCTCGACGAGGACGGCGCGCCCGTGCCGCCGGGCGGCATCGGGGAGCTCCACCTGGCCGGGGCGGGCCTGGCCCGGGGCTACCTGGGCGATCCCGGGCTGACCGCGGAGCGGTTCTTCACGCCGACCTCGTCCGCCGCCGCCGGGAAGCGCGTCTACCGCACCGGGGACATCGTCCGGCTGCACGGCAACGGTGACCTCGAATTCATCGAGCGCCGGGACGGCCAGGTGAAGATCCGTGGCCGCAGGGTCGAGCTGGGCCACGTGGCCCAGGTCCTCTCGCAGGACGCCGCGGTCGGCCACGTCCACCTGCTGCGCCACGCCACCGACTCCGATACGCCCCTCCTGATCGCCTTCGTCCAGGGGCCCGGCGCCGACGAGATCGACCGGCTGCGCGCGATGGCGCAGGAGAACCTGCCGGAGTACATGGTCCCGTCGGCGATCATCCCGGTCGACACCGTGCCGCTCACCCGCCACGGCAAGGTCGACGACAAGGCCCTGGTGGCCCTGTACGCGGGCGCCGTCGGCCACGGCGTGGACGGCCCGGAGCCGGCGACGGAGGTCGAGGCCGCGCTCCTCGAGATCTGGCAGGAGCTGTTCGCGCCCCTGCACATCGGCCTGGACGACGACTTCGTGGACCTCGGCGGCGACTCCCTCAGCGTGATGGACCTGCTCTCCCGCGTGGAGACGCAGATCGGGGTCCAGCTCGACGTCTCGGACCCCTACACGGACCGGACGGTCCGGAGCCTGGCCCTCAACATCGAGAACCGACAGAACGACAAGGTGGGTACAAAGTGAGCAGGCAAATCGGTACTGACTCCGTGTTCGGCGGTGTCGACTACGACGTGGTCATCGCCGGCGGCGGCCTGGCCGGGCTCTGCCTGGCCAAGCAGCTCAAGGACGCGCAGCCCGAGCTCTCCGTCCTCGTCTGCGAGCGCGAGCGCTCACCGATCCCGCTGTCCGCGCACAAGGTCGGCGAGTCCTCGGTCGAGGTGGGCGCGTACTACTTCCACCACGTCCTCGGTCTGTACGACTACCTGGAGGAGCACCACCTCGAGAAGCTGGGGCTCCGGTACTTCTACGGCGGCGGCTCGGGCCTCCAGGAGGAAGCCGAGTTCGGCGTCAACCGCTTCCTCCCGGCGAAGTCCTACCAGCTCAACCGCGGCTCCTTCGAGGAGCACCTGCGCGTGGTGGCGACGGCTGCCGGGGCCGAGCTGACGCAGGGCGTCAAGGTGCTCGACATCGAGCTCGGCGAGCAGGACGCCCCGCACCGGGTGACGTACCAGGCCGTCGACGAGGACGGTGCCCAGCCGGCCAGCGTCACCTGCCGATGGGTCGTCGACGCCACGGGCCGCCACCGGCTGCTGCAGCGCAAGCTCGACCTCACCAAGCGGTACCCCAAGCCCCACAACTCGGTCTGGTTCCGGCTCGAGGGCCGGCTCGACACCGACGAGGCGGTCGGCGCCGAGCACTCCGTCTGGCACGACCGCATCACCGAACCGCGCTGGCAGTCCACCAACCACTTCATGTTCGAGGGCGGCTGGGTGTGGGCCATCCCGCTGGCCCCCAACCACACCAGCGTCGGCATCGTCGTGTCCGACGACCTCCACCCGGTCACCAAGTTCAACCGGATCGAGAAGGCCATCGACTTCGTCGCCGAGCGCGTTCCGGGCCTCGACCCCGCCGTCCGCGAACTGCCGGTCCTCGACTTCCGCGTACTGAAGAACTACAGCCACTCCTCGCAGCAGGTCTTCTCGCAGGACCGCTGGGCGTGCGTCGGCGACGCCGCGGTCTTCGCCGACCCCTACTACTCCGTGGGGTCGAACCTGATCGGCTACGCCAACAGCTTCGTGACCGAGATGGTCGGCCGCGACGTGAAGGAGTCCTTCGACGAGGGCTTCGTGCGGTACGCCAACCGCTGGTTCCTCTCGCTCGCCGAGGGGCTCACCCTGAACATCCAGGGCTCCTACGCCTTCCACGACAACGCCGTGATCATGTCGTTGAAGACGATCTGGGACTACTACGTCGGATGGTCCTTCTCCGACCCGCAGTTCTACGGGAAGACCTTCCTGGACGAGTCGGCGAGCACGACGCTCAGCGCACTCGGCGCGCACGCGGTGGCGACCCAGGGCACCATCATGAACCTGTTCCAGGCCTGGGCGCGCAGCTACCGCGGCGTCTTCGCGTTCGACTACATCGACTACTACGACGACGTTCCCACGCTCGCCCGGCTCTTCGAGCAGAACCTGCCGGGTGACGAGATACCCGCCTTCGGCAAGGTGCTCACGAGCGTGCGCGACGGTCTGGACCGCATCGAGGAGCTGGCCCACGTCATCTTCTACCTCGCCCTCGAAGACGCTCTTCCCGAGCGCCTCGAAGAGATCCGCTCCCGGGGCTGGCTCAACGTCTCGGCGCTGAGCCTGGACCCGGAGCGCTGGGAGCAGGACGGGCTGTTCGCCCCCAAGAGCCGGCCGAGGCTGGACGAGGTCAAGGTGCTGGAAGAGGAGATGCGGGCCCTGTACCGCACCTCGGCGCCCGCCGAACGGTAGACGGCCGGCCACTCACCCGGGCGCGCTCCCGGGTGAGTGGTCGAGCTCTGCCAGAGGCCCGCTGGAGTCTCAACTCAGCGGCGCTTGAGGGGTGTTGCGGGCCTTTGCCCGCTGTCGTAGCGTCGAGTGCATTGAATGCCTGGTACGTCGGAGTCAGCCGAGGTGGGCGACCTTCATGTCACCACCGCCGTAGCGGGCCCGAAGAGCCGCCCACCCCCCTCCGCCCCTTGTCCAGCAGCCGGTGCAACCCGACTTGCGTGCGCCGGCCGGAAACCTCCCGAAGGGCTCATCGCGTTGCGTCACTCATCGACATCGGCCGATTCGATCTACCCGCGGCCCCTGGAGGCCTACGGATGGTCCCCTGAGCTCGACGACCACTTCTCCTCAATTGCCGACGCCTCCTGGGTGCCCGGCCGGGTCATCCGGGTAGACCGGGGCCGTTGCGACGTCGTGATCGCCGACGGCGAGTCCGAGGTGACCGTCGTCCATGCCGACACCGGTCCGGTCGCGGACCCCGACCCGATGAAGATGCCCTGTACGGGCGACTGGGTCGCGGTCCAGGCCGGCGCGGCCGGCACGTACGTCCAGGCGGTCCTGCCGCGTCGTACGGCGATGGTCCGCTCCAGCGCCTCCCAGCGCTCCGAGGGCCAGGTGCTCGCCGCCAACGTCGACACCATCGGCGTCGTCGTCGCCCTGGACACGGAGCCGGACCTCGGCCGGATCGAGCGGTTCCTCGCCCTCGCGTGGGAGAGCGGAGCGCAGCCGGTGATGGTCCTCACCAAGTCCGACCTCGCGCAGGACGCGGACAGCGTCCGTGAGACGGTCGAGCAGGCCTCGCCCGGAGTGGACGTCCTGGTCGTCAGCGCCACCACCGACGACGGCATGGACGTCCTCGCGGCCGTTCTGACGGGGACCAGCGTCCTGGTCGGACAGTCGGGCGCGGGCAAGTCCACCATCGCCAACGTGCTGATGGGACGCTCGGTGATGGAGACCCAGCAGACCAGGAGCGACGGCAAGGGCCGCCACACCACGACCACCCGGGAGCTGATGCCCCTGCCGGGCGGCGGGGTGCTGATCGACACGCCCGGTATTCGCGGCGTGGGCCTGTACGACGCCTCCGACGGCCTGCAGCAGACGTTCTCCGAGATCGAGCAGCTCGCCGAGGAATGCCGGTTCCGGGACTGCGACCACGTCGCGGAACCCGGTTGTGCGGTACGCGAGGCCATCGAGGACGGCATGCTGCAGCAGCGCCGCCTCGACAGCTACCACAAGCTGCTCCGCGAGAACCAGTGGATCGCCTCGCGGAGCGATGCCCGCCTGCGCCAGGACCGCCTCAAGGCGCTGAAGACGCAGGGCAAGGAAGGCATGGCCAACATGATCGCGAAGCGCGGCTGACGCGAGGCGACGGCCTGGCCGGAACACCGGGCGGCCGAGCTGCGGCCGCCCGGTGTTCCGAGCCGACAAGTGCATGGGCACCCTGTGGTGTCAGCGGTGACCCGCGTACCGGCTCGGCCACGGCCCTGCGGTGCGCGGTCCGTTCGCGTCCCACCTCGGTGACGAGTGTGCCCGCACGTGCCCGATGCGGTGTTCGAACCCCATGGCGTCCCCATCGCCTGTGGAGAACGCCGCTTGGCCGACGGGCAGTTGTCTTCATTCGTCCCCCGAGCAAGGGAATGTGCCCATGACGTCCGACCCTGTGGTGCCCGCCACCACGATCCGCCCCCGACGCACGGGCGCCGCGCCGTCGGCGCGCGCCCACGCCAGGCTCGCGCTGACCGCGGCCGCCGTCGAGGGCCTGGCCAAGATCTCCGGCGGCCGCCCCCTGGAGGAACTGGTCGCCCTCACCGCGGCGTCGGCCTTGGTGGTCGGCGCGGCGGAGCACACCGACGAGCCGGTGGTGGCCGTGTCCGGCCCCGCCGGGCCGGTGCTGGCCGGCATCGGGCTCGCCGCCGGGGCCACCGTCGGCGATCTGGTCCGGGCCGCCGACGCGGCACTGCGGTCGGCGCCCGTGGTCGCCGACGAGGAGGCGGCGCTCGCCGGCGCGCTCCTGGTCGGCTCGGCCCGGGTCGGTGCCGGCCCCGCTGCCCCTGCGTCCCGGCAGGACGTCATCGAGCTGGGACTGACCGAGCCCGGTGCGGACGGCGTACGCGCACTCGTGGCCGAGGCCGGACCGGATCGCGCCGAGGCGTGGTTCCTGGACGTCCTGCTGCGGTCGGTGTCCCGTGTCCTGGCGGGATTCATCGATCCGCACGGCCCCGCCGCGGCGCTGCCGTCGGCCGCGGCCGAGGATACGGCGGCTGCCCTTGCGCTCGGCCGACGCGGCTTCGAACCGCAGGGCGTCCTCACCACGCTGACGGCGCCGATCGAGGAGACCGTCCGCGCGCACCCGGACCGTACGGCCGTCGTCGCCGGTGCCGAGACCCTCACGTACGGCGAGTTCTGGCAGGCCGCGCAGGCCGTGGCGGCTCGTCTGCACGCAGCGGGCATCGGACGGGGACACCGGGTCGGTGTGCTCACCGGCAAGACGATCCACGCCGTGCCGGCGATCACCGGCACCCTGCTCGCGGGCGCGGCCTACGTGCCCCTCGACCCCAGGTCACCGGCCGCGAGGCTGGCCGAGATCCTCGACGACGCCGCGTGCGCAGCCGTCCTCGCCGCGCCCGAGCTGCTCACCGGGCTGCCGGTCGGGCTCACCGCCCCGGTGATCGACATCCAGGCCGCGGTCGCCGGCCCCGCCGCCGAGCCCGGGACCCTGCCCGGGCCGCTCCCGGACGACCTCGCGTACGTGGTGTACACCTCGGGGTCGACCGGCAGGCCCAAGGGCGTGGAGATCCGGCACCGTGCCATCGCGAGCTACGTGCACTGGAAGCGGCGCAACCACGGGCTGGACCTCGACACCAGGCTGCTGCAGCTGCCCTCGCTGGCCTTCGACAGCTCGATCGCCGACCTGTTCCCGGTGCTGGCCTCCGGCGGGCGCCTCGTCCTCGCGGACACGCACCAGCTCCTGCCGCGTCAGCTGGCCGAGCTGGCGCAGCAGCACCGCATCACCCATCTCACGAACGTCCCGAGCCTCTACCGGGTCCTGCTGGGCGAACTCCCGCGTGCCGCGGCCTCGCTGCGCGCCGTGACGGTCGCCGGCGAGGCCACGACGCCCGATCTGGTGCGCCGCCACCACGAACTGCTGCCCGGGGTCAGGCTGATCAACGAGTACGGCCCGACGGAGAGCTCGGTGGGCGCGACCGCGTTCGACCACGGCACGGACGCCGGCCCCGGCCTCCCGATCGGGTGGCCCGTCGCCAACACCGTCGCCACCGTCACCGGCGCCGACGGCCGGGCCCTGCCGATCGGATTCGTCGGAGAGCTCAGGCTGGCGGGACACGGCCTCGCGGACGGGTACCGCAACCGGCCGGAGCTGACGGCGGGTGCCTTCGTGGCCGACACCGAGGCGCCCGGGGGGCGGAGCTACCGTACGGGGGACCTCGTCTGGTGGCGTCCGGACGGAATGCTGGAGTTCACCGGGCGGGCCGACGACCAGGTGAAGATACGCGGCCACCGGGTGGAGCCCGGAGAGGTCGAGAGCGTACTGGGCCTGCTGCCGGGAGTCCGGCAGGCGGCGGTCGCCGTGGTGAGCGGCCCCGACGGCGCCCCGGCGCTGGCGGCCTGGCTGGAAGCCGTGGACACCACGGTGGAGGAGATCAGGGCGCGGGCCAATGCCGCACTGCCGCCCGCGATGGTGCCGACCTCCCTCACGCTGATCGACGAGCTGCCGCGGATGGTGAGCGGCAAGATCGACCGGGGCGCCCTGGTGCGTCTCGCCGAGGCCGGCGCCGCGCCGGCACCGGCGTCCGCACCGACGCAGACGGGCGCGGGAGGCGACGGGATCGAGGCGAAGGTCGGAGCCGTCTTCGAGGAGGTCCTCGCCTCCGGCCCGGTCGATCTCGACGCGGACTTCTTCGACGAGGGCGGGCACAGCCTGCTCGCGATCGCCGTCATCGACGCCATCGAGAAGCAGCTGGGCGTGAGCGTCGACATGGGTGACTTCTTCCTCACCCCCACGGTCCGCGAGGTCTCCGCACTGGTGCGGAGGGCCATGCAGGACCAGGAGGCGTAGCCGCGCCGCCACCACGCACTGTGCCCGGGGCTGGGAAGCCCCGGGCACAGTGCGTGGTGTTCCCGCTGTGCGGGTCGCCGGCTAGCCGATCAGGCGGGAGCCGACGGACCGGCGCATGGCACGGGACTTGCGCAGGTCGTGGGTGACGTTGACGCGCTTGAGCCAGCGGTCCGTGCCGTCGTAGCGCGCCTGGAAGGCGCTGCGGCTGTGCACCACCCGGTGGTTGTTCATGAAGACACAACTGCCCGCCTCGAGGGGGCAGTCGGTCAGCCCGGCGTCGAGCAGCTTCGCCGCCGCCTCGAAGGCCCGTACGGCCTCGAGGTCCTCTTCGGGAGCCGACATGTGCGTCGCGTCGAAGCACAGCAGAGGGTGGGACCGGGAGCCGGTCAGCATGGGCACCAGGCCGAGACCGTCGATGAGGCGCGCGATGTTCTCGAACACCAGCCGGTCCTCGTCGGTGCGCACCGTGTTGTTCTCCGGCAGGTGCGACTTGTCGGGAACGATGTGGAACCGGTTCTGGAACAGGACGTCGAGGACGTCCTGGGGCAGTACCGAGAAGTCCGCCTCCGCCACGGTCACCGGCACGGCGTCCGGATTGCGCAGCGCCGAAAGGATGATGTAGTCGGCGCGGTAGGGGTGGAAGGCGTCCTCGGTGTGCAGGGTCAGCGGTGTCTTGCTGCCCGTTCCGAGCAGCTCGCGCTCGTACTGGCGGATCGGGAACACGTCGTTGACCAGGTGCCCGTCCTGCTGGGTGGCCCAGCCGAACGGTTCGCCGAGCAGCGAACCGTAGAGGAGGACGAGGATCTCCTCGGGCAGCTCGCGGTGGATCCGGGTCTCGTCCTTCCAGTGCGCGGGCGTGGGCCCGATGCGCTCGTCGTCCACGAGATGCCCGTTGACCGAGCAGAAACCGCGTGCCTGGTCGAGGGAGAAGGCACGCAGGAAGCGGCGGATCCGCACGGGCAGCCCGCCGGTGAGCAACGGGAGCTCCTGGAGCAGCCGTTCGTCGTCGGCCGCGCGGTACTGCTCGGCCAGACGCAGTGTCAGTTCGGACACCTGGCGGGCCTCGGCCGCGGTGAGCCGCAGCTCCGTCCCGGTCCGGGGCCTGATGGACGTCGTCATGGTTCATCTCCTCATGGGAAGGGCAACAGGTCGGGTCAGTCGTCGAACCGGAACCCGCCGAAGGCCCGGTGAGCCGGGGCCGCTTCGGGGCCGGGCTCCGCCGGGTCCCCGAGGAGGCGCGCCACTTCGTCACCGAGCCGCCGGACCATCCGCTCGGCGGTGTCCGCGGCGTAGCGCGCGGTGTCGTACTGGAGCACCAGGCGCATGCCGTCCACGTGCTGGACGAACTGGAAGGACAGCTCGAACATGCCGACGCGCAGGGGAATCGGGCCGCCCCGCAGGGCGATCCCGCCCGGCGCGCACGGCCCGGTGTCGATGCGGGGATACAGGGCGACCCACACGTCGAAGAAGGGCATCCGTCCCGGGGAGCGCGGGGGAGCGAGTGCCGCGACGAGCGTGTCGAAGGCGACCTCGCTGTGGTCCACCGCGTCCATCGTGCGCTGCGCGACCTGCTGGACGAGGTCGTCCGCCGAAGTCCCGTCCCGGACCTCCAACCGCAGCGGGACGGTCGCGACGTGGAAGCCGACCGCGTCGTCCGCACCGAGCCGGGCCCGCCGGTCCACGGGGGTGCCCAGACAGATGTCCGAGCTGCCCGTGATCGCGGCGAGGGTACGGGCGACGGCGGCGGCCAGCGGCACGAACGGGCCCGCGTGGTGCCGTCGGCCCAGCTGCGTCAGCCGTCGCAGCAGGTCCGGACCGATCTCCTGCACAGCGATGCCGGTGGCGGAGCCGGCCTGCTCCGTCCGCAGACCGCGCACCGGGAGGGGCAGCGGCGCCGGAGGGGGCAGGAGGACGCGGCGCCAGTGGTCGAGCGCGGCCTCCTGACCGCTCGAGCGGTGAGCGGGCCGGTCCTGGGGCGCCACGGCGGCAGCCGGATCCGCGTAGGCCGCCACGAGTTGCGTGGCGAGGATCTCCAGGCTGCGTCCGTCGCACACGAGGTGGTCCGCGAGCAGCAGGAGCGACCACCGGGCGTCGTCGCGCAGGAACAGGGTGGTCCGGGTGAGCGGGCCGGCCGACGGGTCGAACGGCATGGCGAGGCGCTCGTCGACCAAGGCGTCGAACCGGGTGTCGCCCGCGTCGTGCCCGCGCAGGTCGACGACCTCCAACGGCAGGACGTCGTCGGTGACCACCGCCCGCGGTTCGCCCTGGGCCTCGACGAAGACGGTCCGCAGCGCCGGGTGGCGCCGTGCCAGGCCGGCGAGCGCGGCCGCCAGCCTGTCGGCGTCCACGGCACCCTCGCCGTCCAGCAGACAGGGCACGGTGTAGGCCCCGGAGTCGCCGTCCCCGCGCTGCCGTTCCAGCCACAGCCAGCGGGTGGCTTCGGCGACTTCGGCCCCGGGCAGCCCGGTGTCGGGCCGTTGGCGCGCGGGGGCCGGCCCAGCGGGTTCCACGGCGCCGGGGACGAGCCCGGCCAGCCGGGACGCGAGCAGCTCGGGCGTGGCGGCGTCGAAGACGTCCCGTACGCGGACCCGCACGCCGAAGGCCTCTTCCACGGCCACGGCGAGGGTCAGCGCGGACAGGCTGTGTCCGCCGGCGAGGAAGAAGTCGGTGTCCGGAGTGACGGCGTCCAGTTCGAGTGCCGTGGCGAACAGCTCGCACAGCCGCTGCGTCGGGTCGGACTCGGTCGGGGTCGCCCCGTCCCCGAGCCTGAGGGCGGTGTCAGAAGTCATAGTGCGTGTCGCTCCAATCAGAGCCGGGTGCTGCGGACGGGTCCGGGGTCGGGGGCACGGCCGGCGACGGGGCGCCGGCGGGCGGGGCGTCCTGGCCGGTGGCCAGGCCGCGCAGCACCGCGGCGACGTGGTCGGCATAGCCGCCGGCCTCCGACTCGTCGAGCAGGTTGTCGTCGTAGGTGAGGTCGAGGTGCAGGACGTCGCCCTTGACCCGTGCGTAGAGCCAGAGGTCGCTGGTGGCGGGCAGATCGTCCACCAGCAGGTCCTCGACCACGTGGCTCTCGGGGCGCAGGCCTGCGTTCTCCCAGCTCACGCCCAGGTCGAGCAGCAGGCTGCGGCCCGGTGCCGCGCGCAGCGCCAGCCGCTGCGCCAGCACGTCGAACGGCAGCCGGGAGTGTTCGTACGCCTCGACGAGCCCGCTCTGGACCCGGGGCAGCAGCTCGCCCCCGGACACCGCGTCGTCCAGAGTGACCCGGAGGGGAACCGCGTTGACCAGGTAGCCGATCAGCGCGTCGGCCTCGGGCCGGTGGCGGAGCCCCGCGGCGAAGCCGACGACGAGGTCGGTGGCCCGGGTGCGCTGGTGCACGGTGAGGGCGAACGCGGTGACCACCTGCGCGAACGGGGTCCCGGGGGCATCGCGGAGCACGGCCGCGGGAAGGGACCGGCGGACCAGTCCGGTCCGGCCCCGGCGGCTGCGGCGGCGGGCCGGGTCCACGGGATCGGGCCCTTCCGCGACGTCGCGCAACCGCTCCCGCCAGAACTCCACTTCGAGCTCCGCCTCGGGCCCGGCCAGCCACTCCTGCTCCTCGCGGACCCACTCCTGGTAGGTGTAGGGGAGCCGGGGCAGCCGGGCCGGCCGGCCCGCGACGACCTGCTCGTACGCGGTGAACAGGTCGCGCAGCAGCACGTCGACGCTCGCGCCGTCGTAGATCAGGTGGTGTGCGGTGACGGTGAGCAGATCGCCGCCGACGGGCCCTGCGAGCAGCCGCACTTCGAACAGCGGCGCCTTCTCGAGGGCGAAGCCGACCCGTCGGGCGTCGTGCAGCGCGGCCGCGACCTCCGGACCTGAGGGGTCCGCACCGGGCAGGTCCACGACGACCAGCGGTGCGCCCTCCGGCAACCGGTCCAGCACGGTCAGCTCCGCGTCCGTTCCCCGGGGCAGGACCTGCGCACGCAGCATGTCCTGGCGCTCGACGACGGCCTCGAGGGCGCTGCGGAGCGCGCCGGCATCGAGCCGGCGGCCCAGCCGTACGAGGTCGGAGATGATGAACGTGTCCGAGCCCGCCCAGCGTGAGGTCAGCCAGACGCGGCGCTGTGCCCGGGACAGCGGGAGGAACCCGCTCTCCGAGGACGCCCCCGCGACCGGGCCCCGCTCTGCTGCGGCCTTCGCCGACTGCCCTTCCAGTGCCGTGGTGAGCGCGGCCACGGTCGGGAAGTCGAAGACGGTGCGCACCTTGACGTGCAGGGCGTGCGCGATGCGCGCGGCGGCCAGACTGTGGCCGCCCATCTCGAACAGGTTGGCGTCCGGGTCCGTGACGGGACGCTCCAGAACCTGCGTCCACACGTCGGCGACGTGCTGCTCGGCCGGGGTGAACGGCCGGGCGGCGGCAGGGGATTCGGACGTGGCCAGGGCCTCGTCGGGAGCGGGCAGCGCCCGGCGGTCGAGCTTGCCGCCCGCGGCCACCGGAAGGGCGGGCAGGTACACGAAGGCGGCGGGCATCATGTAGGCGGGCAGCCGCTCCGCGAGGTGCCGGCGGAGCGCCGCCTGGTCCGCATCCCCGACCACGTAGGCGACCAGCCGTGGTTCGGCGCCGGTCGTCGGGAGCACGGCGGCGTTGCGCAGGCCGGGGGCTTCCGCGAGGACCGCGGCCACCTCGTTCGGCTCGACCCGGTTGCCCCGGATCTTGAGCTGGTCGTCGACCCGGCCCAGGTACTCCAGGCGTCCGTCGGGCAGCCGGCGGGCCAGGTCGCCGGTGCGGTACATGCGTTCTCCCGGGCGTACCCGGCTGGTCACGAACCGGGCCGCGGTCAGCTCCGCGTCGCCGAGGTAGCCGCGGGCCAGGCCCGCTCCGCCGATGCAGATCTCGCCGGGAGCCCCCAGCGGCACCAGCATGCCCCGCTCGTCGAGCAGATCCACCCACTTGCCGGGCAGCGGGTGGCCGATCGAGGCGTCGCCGGAAGCCGTCCCGGACCAGGTGCCGGGCGCGCCGGGGGCCCCTGCCGTGACCACCGGATCCAAAGTGGTGACCACACTGTCCTCGGCCGGGCCGTACTCGTTGAACAGCTCGGCGCCGGGGAGGACTTCGGCATGCCGGGCGGCGAGCGCGCGGGTGACCCGCTCCCCGCCGAGCACGACCTTGCGCACCTCGCGGAACGCCGGGCCGACCTCGTCGAGCAGCATCCGGTAGAGACTCGGCACGAGCATCACGTGCCGGACCGGGTGCTTCCGCATGATCGCGGCCACATCGTCCGGCGTGAGCAGCTGCTCCCGGGTGACGATCACCATGGGCGCGCCCGAACCGAGCGCGCCGAACACGTCGGCGATGCCGGCGTCGGCATGGATCGGATCGACCTGGAGGATCGCCCCGCCCGAGCCGAGCCCGTAGTGGTCGATCTGGAACCGGACGGAGTTGACGATGCCGCGGTGCTCCACCATGACGCCCTTGGGTGTTCCGGTGGAGCCGGAGGTGTACACGACGTACGCGAGGTCGGCGGGGCCGGCGGGCCGGAGCGGCCGGGGCTCGTCCCGGACCGCAGCGGCCTCGGTCGCGTCGCCGACGGTCACCGTGGGCAGGCCTTCGGCGACCGTGGTCTGCGTGAAGTCCGCCGACGTGACGGCGGCGACCGCGCCGCTGTCGCGCAGCACTCGCGCGATCCGGGCCGGCGACTGCTGCGGATCGAGGGGAAGGAACGCCGAACCGGTCTTGAGGACGGCGAGCAACGCGACCGGCATCCACTCGGAGCGCTCGCACAGCACCGCGACCAAGCGGTCGGGGCCGGTCGGCGCCAGCGCGGCGATTCGGGCGGCCAGCACATCGGCCCGGCGGTCCAGGGCGCGGTAGGTCAGGACACGGTCGCCGCAGACGACGGCCGGGTCCTCGGGCGCGCGCTGCACCTGCGCGAGTACGAGGTCCAGGAGGGTGCCGGTGGACTGCGCGGCGGAGGGGCTCTCCCCGGTGCCGGCCGCGATGAGCGCGGCGCGCTGTGCACCGGGCAGCAGGGGGGCCGTGCCGACGGGGGTCCCGGGGGCCTCGGCCAGAGCGGTCAGGAGGTGGTCCAACTGCTCGGCGAGCCGGTGCGCCGTCCCCGCGTCGAGTACGTCCTCGCGGTAGGTGATCGCCACCTCGATCGGACGCTCCGGGCCGGGTTCGCCGAAGCTGAAGGTGAGGTCGAACCCCTCCGCGCCGTTGTCCAGGCGGATGTGTTCGGCTGCCGGGCCCTCCTCGGTGCCCAGCGGGTCCGTACCGGAGACGGCGGCCTCGACCAGCACGTCGAAGAGCGGATTGCGTCCCGCGATGCGTTCGCGCCCCATGGCCTCCACGAGGTCCTCGAAGGGGTACTCCTCATGGGCGCGGACCTCCCGCGCGTGCGCCGCGACCGCCGCGACCACATCGGTGAAAGCGAGTTCCGGCCCGATCGGGGTGCGCAGCGCCACGGTGTTGACGAACAGCCCCACCGAGTCGGCGAGTTCGGGACGGTCACGGCCCGAGACGACCGTGCCGAGCACGATGTCGTCCGCCCCGCTCCAGCGCATCAGAAGGACTCGGACGGCGGCCACCATCGCCGTGAACGAGGTGGTGCCGAGCTGCCGGCACAGGTCCTGCACGGACCGGGTCGTGCCTTCGCCGAGCGTCAGGCGGACCGTGCCCGCCGCCGAACTGCGCTCCGCCGGCCGGTTGCGGTCGAGCGGCAGGTCGACACGCGGCGCGCCGTCCAGGGCGCGCCGCCAGAACGCGCTGCTCCGCGCATCGTCCCCGCGGGCGTGCTGGTCGAGCGCGTAGGCGCCGTACTGGGTGGGATCCGGTACCTGTTCCGTGCCGTTCAGGAACCGCTGGAGGTCGCGCAGGATCACCGCGAACGACCAGCCGTCGCAGACGCTGTGATGGACGGACAGCAGGAGGGTGCCGCCGGGGCGCCCGTCCTCGACGAGCCAGTGGGCACGCAGCAGGGGGCCCTGCGCCGGGTCGAAAACGTGGCGCTGCTCCGCATCGGCGATGCGCCGCAGCAGACCGGCGGTGCCCCCGGCGTCCGACCGGTGGACCTGCAGTGCGGGCCGGGCCCGCTCGGGAGCCAGCACGATCTGGCGCAGGCCGTCGGGGTCGGTGCGGAACACGGTGCGCAGGGCCTGGTGCCGGCGCACCGTCCGCTCCAGGGCGTCCGCCACGTCGGCCGCTTCGGGGGAGCCGGGCAGCCGGAAGGCCTCCACCATGTTGTACGGGCGCAGTTCCCCGCCCTCGTACTGCTCGAGGAACCACATCCGGCGCTGGGCGTTGCTCGCGGGGACGGGTTCCGGGGTCTCGGGCCACGGTGTCCGGGCGGCGGGGGCTGCGGGCCCGTCGGCCGCGGCGCGGCGCAGCAGCGCGCCGAGCCCTTCGGGGGTGCGGGCGGTGAACACGTCGCGGACGGTGATGGCGCCGCCGCCGGCAGCCGCGCCGAGCCGGCCCGCCAGGACGGCGGCGGTGAGACTGTGGCCGCCCGCCGCGAAGAGGTCCTCGTCTGCGGTGCGCGGAGCGGTGCCGAGCACGTCGGCCCAGATCCGGGCGGCGGTGCGGCCGGCTTCGTCGTCGGGCTGCCAGACCTGTCCGTCCAGGCCGGCCACATGGGCCAGGATGGCCACGCGGTCGATCTTTCCGTGCAGGGTGACGGGCAGCTCGTCGAGCCGCAGGATGCGGCCCGGGACCATGTAGCCGGGCAGGCGCAGCTCCAGCCGGCTGCGCACGTCGGCCGGTTCGAGACTCTGGTCCGAGGTGTAGACGGCCACGACGGTGGGCGGTCCCGAGGGAGCGGTGAAGGGAAGGACCGTGCCGGAGACGACGCCCGCGACGGAGCTGAGGGCCGCCTCCACCTCGCCGAGCTCGACCCGGTTGCCGTGGATCTGGATCTGGTTGTCCCGGCGGCCCAGGAAGACCAGCTCGCCCCGCTGGTTCCAGCGGCCGAAGTCGCCGGTCCGGAACACCCGGACGCCGGGGTGCGCGGGGAGCTCGCAGAACCGCCCCGGGCCGGTCGGTTCGTCATCGGCGTAGCCACGGGCCACGCCGGGGCCGAGTACGTGGATCTCGCCGGGGACGCCGGGCGGTGCGTGGTCCCCGTGGGGGGTGAGCACCAGCACGCCGAAGCCCTCGGAGGGCCTGCCGACCGGGACGGTGGTCAGCTCGGGGAAGGCCGAGCCGGGGCAGGTGAAGGTGGTGGCCTCGATGGTGGCCTCGGTGGGCCCGTACAGGTTGCCGAAGGTGCCCACGCGCAGTCGGTCCGCCAGCCGGGGCAGGAGGCCCGCCGGGATCTCGTCGCCGCCCAGCAGAACGATGCGCACGTCTTCCGGGGCTCCTGCCGGCAGACCTTCGGCCATCACGGCGAGCAGGGAGGGGACGCAGTTGACGACGTTGACGCCCAGGCGTCGCGTCGCCGCCCAGAACTCCGCGGGCGAGAGCGTCTGGGGTGAGCCCATGACCACCACGCAGCCGCCCGCGGCGAGCGTCGTGAAGATCTGGTACGTCAGGGCGTCGGAGGTCACCGCCGACAGCAGGGCGCACCGGATCTCCTCGTCGAAACCGAGGAGCCGCCCCGAGGTGAGGGTCTTGTGGGCGAGCTGACGGTGGGTGAGCGCCACCGGGCGGGGGAGGCCCGTCGATCCGGAGGTGAAGAAGAGGATGGCTTCGTCGTCGGGACCCGGTGCGGCCGCCGCCCCGGGGCCGTCGGCGGTGGCGAGGGCCTGCGGGGACACCACCGGGATGGCCACCTGGCCGGGCAGTTCGTCCTCGGCGGAGATGACGCAGACCGCTCCGCTCAGGCGCAGCTGACGGGCGACCCGCTCCGGCGGGTGCGAGGGGTCGAGGGGCACCATCGAGGCGCCGGCCCGCAGTACCGCCAGCACCGCCAGCACGAGTTCGGGGCTCTTCGGCAGCAGCAGTGCGACCCGGTCGCCCGGCTTCACCCCGTGGTCGACGGTGAGCGACCGCGCGGCCCGCGACGAGCGCAGCGCCAGCTCCCGGTGGCTCCACGCCACGTCGTCGTCGGACACCGCCTCGCGGTCCGGGAAGCGGTTCGCGGCGTCGTCGACGATGCCGGTGAGGGTCGCGTCGGCGAAGTCCGCCACGACGGGCAGGCCCGACCACCGCTCCAGTTCGGCGCGCTGCGCCGGACCGAGGACGTCCAGCTCCGTGACCGGCCGCCGAGGCGAGCGGCCGACTTCCGCGAGAGCGGCCGCCGTGCAACGCAGCAGGGCTGCGGCGGCCACCGGCAGCTCGCCGTCCGCCTCGGCGGTCAGGGTCAGCCGGCCGTCGGCCCGGCGCAGGGTCAGGCACAGGCCGACCGGCTGCAGCAGCTTGCCGCCCGCCTCCTCGCACACGACTCCGAGCCGGCCGAGCGCACGGCCCACGGGCACCCCGGCGAGCTCAAGACGGGAGGCGATCGCCTCCCGGTCGGGCCAGGCGAGGGGCAGGGCGGATTCGAGTTCGGCGTGCAGTGCCATCAGGAAGGCCGAGGCCGGTGCCTCGCGGTCGAGGGGCGCGCACAGCGCGAGCTCGCGCGGCACCGCGTCCGTGCCGGTCCCTGAGCCCGCCCCGGGCGGCGAGGTGGGCACGGGCACGAGGACCACGTGCCCGGATTCCTCGTCGAGCGCGGCCAGCGCGAGCCGGGTGGCCGCGACGGTCAGCAGCAGGAGGCCGGTCGCGTCGCCGCCCGTCAGGGCGTCCAGCCGCTCGGTGACTGCGGGTTCCAGGACGCATTCCGGCGTGTCTCCGTCCGGGGACACGACATCCAGGAAGGGAACTCCGCGGCCGGCCACCAGCCGGGCGAGCCAGGATTCACTCAGGGCATTGTCACTCAGCATTTTGTACGCTCACCCAATACCTTCGATGGTTCCGACGAACATGATGTCCCCTTAAGATCCTGCGCAAGGTGAATAACCCTTGTCAATCATGAATCCGATGCCCACGGTCGGCCATTGCCCTCTCTTCCGGCAATCGTTATGATTGCCGATCATCGGAGTCCGGCGCCACAGTGCGCTCATCAACCGACGGGATCTCGCATGCTCAAATCACAAAGGCTCGCCACGCTTCCGATCGATTCCTACGACTTGGCCGAGGAGCTTTCGGTCATCGATTCCAATGATGCCGGTGGCGAGTACGACGCATTTTCCTTCGGCCACTGGTCCGCGCATGTCCTCGCGAACTCCGGGGGCAGCGCCAAGGACACGGCCTTCCGGCCCTACGAGGGGCAGCTTGCCCTGACTGAGCTGGGCAGGAAGCTTCCCAACATCATGTCGCTCGTCACCGACAACTTCCCCCTCGAGAGGCTGCAGTGGGTCCGTATATTCGGCCTCAGTGACGGAATTCTCGCGCCCCATGTCGATTTTCTAGAATTCTCCGAGCCGGGTACGAGGCTTCAGATACCCCTGCGCACGGACGAGGATTCCCTGCATTCCGAGAACGACATCGTCTATCACCTCCGCCGTGGCGAGGTATGGAAAATCCACACCACGGTTCCGCACTCGGCCCGGAGCGTCTCGCGACTTCCCAGGCTGTCCCTCTGCCTTGATTTCTCGGACGCCGAAGCCCCCATTGAAATCAAGAACACCATCCAGTCCGAGCTGCCCGTCCGCATCATTTCGCGTCCGCCGGTCTCGGACGCCGACGTGGCCGAGCTGATGTCCTCCGCGGCCGATATGAACGCCACCGACCTGCGCGCCTCCTTCCGGAAGTTCGCCGCGGTCCACTTCACCCGCCAGGCCGATGCGACGGCGGCGTTCGACTGGTTCGTCGAAGCCGCCGTGCGCACCGGGGACGACGCGCTGGTCGAGAAGGCCGAGGCGTTCCGGACGTACTGCATCGAGAAGCGCGGCTACCGCGAGGCGTTCGCCTGGTGAGGCACCAGGGACAGGGGCTGCGCCCCGTCGCCGGGCAGGGCCTTGCGGTCCAGCTTGCCGTTGGGTGACACGGGCAGGCCGTCCACCAGCCACCAGCGGACCGGCACCATGTAGTCGGGCAGGACCGCGAGCAGCGCCCGGCGCAGTTCCGAGGCCGGCGGCGGAGCACCGGTGAGAGCAGCGTGCAGCTCCACCGCCCCGCCGGCCCGCACCACCGCGAACGCCGCGGCGTCCTTGACCCCGGAGAAGTCCGTGAGGCGCGCCTCCACCTCCCGCGGTTCCACGGCATTGCCCCGGATCTTGATCAGGTCGTCCATCCGGCCCAGCAACTGGAGCGTCTGGTCGGCCCGCCACACCCCCCGGTCCCGGGTGCGGTACAGCCGCTTGCCCGGACGGAACGGATCGGGCACGAACGCGGTGCCGCTCAGCTCGGGATCGGTGTACCCCAGGGCCACCCCCGCACCGCCGATGTACACCTCCCCGACCTCCCCGTCGGGCACCGGAACACCGTGCTCGTCCAGCACGTAGACGTAGGTGTTCCACACCAGTGACCCGACGGGCGGCCTCGGTTCGAGATTGCCGGCCGCCGCGTTCATCGAGTGGCTGGCCACCATGTGGTTCTCGGCCGGCCCGTAGTGGTTGTGCAGGGTGATCTCCGGCCGGCGCGTCAGCAGCCCCTCCAGAGCCTCCGTGCACCGCACCGTCTCGCCCGCGCTGATGATGTGGCGCAGGTCCGCGGCGTGCTCGAAGTTCGTCGGCAGCGCCATGACCACGTCGATGAGCGACTGCGGGAAGTCCACGACCTCGATGCGTTCGTCGATGACGTAGTCGATCAGATCCCGGGGATCGCGCCGCACATGGGGCTCCGGCACATGGAGGCACCCGCCCGAGGCGAGCGTGTAGAAGATCTCCTGGACCGAGACGTCGAAGGTCAGCGGCGCCACCTGCAGGACCCGCCGTCCGCGCCCGAGCCCGGAGCCGTCCACCTGCCAGGAGATGAAGTTCGCCAGGCAGCCATGGGTCTGGACGATGCCCTTGGGGTTGCCGGTGGAACCCGAGGAGAAGATGACGTAAGCGGGATCCTCCGGCGCCGGCCGCCGGCGGACCGCCGCCGGCGCCGCACCGCCCGCCGGGTCCGGTGCCACCAGACCCGCCAGAGCGGTCGCCCGCGTCCCCGAGGCACCGGTGTCCAGCGCCCCCGGATCGGCCAGGACCAGCAGTGCCGCGCTGCTCGCGCGCAGGATCTGCTCGATGCGCTCCGGCGGGTACGTCGTGTCCACCGGCAGATAGGCGGCCCCGGCCCGCAGCGTGCCCAGGACCGCAGCGGTGAAGTCGGCACCCGCCCGGGCGGCGATGAGCACCGTGTCACCGCGCGCGATGCCGAAGTCCCGCCCGAGCCGGTCCGCGACGGTGTCCGCGAGACGGTCGAGCTCCGCGTACGACACCTCCCGGCCCGGCTCGCGCACCGCGGGCGCCCCCGGGTGCGCGGCCACCTCGCGGTCGATGAGCTCCAGGACCGAGGACACACCGATGTCCACCACCGGTCCGGCGTGCCCCGGGGCAGGGGACGCCGCGGTCATCGCCGTGCCCCCGGCTGCCCCTCCCAGGACCGGGTGACCGGCCCCGGCAGGAACGAGTAAGGGTCCTGCGGGTCGTCGGCGGTCGCCTCGATGGCGAGGTGGTGACCGACGCCGAGGTCCCGTGCGAGCTCCTCGAACACCTCGACCATGACGAGGTCCTGCAGCGCCAGACCCGTCGAGTCGTACACGGTGGTGACCGGGGACAGCTTCCGGTGGGCCTCCGGGTCCAGGAGGATCTCGGCGAGCGGGGGCCCGATCTCCTCGGGAGCGAGCTGCTGGCAGTCGCCCTCGGCCCGCGCCTGCGCCACGTGATCGGGGCAGACGACCGCCCTGCGCAGCAGCTCCAGCGGCAGCTCGGTCTTCCCCGGCATGTCGGAGCCGATGGCGTTGATGTGCACCCAGGGCTTGAGGTTGGTTCCCCGGATGACCGGGCCCGCGTACGGTGCGACCGAGGTGGCGGTGCACAGCACATCGGCCCGCTCCTCCACCTCTGCCAACGGCGCGATCCGTACGGCCCCGGCAGGCAGCCGGGACCGGGCCGCGAAGGAGTTCTCCGCCCGCACGTCCTCGTCGCACACCAGGATCTCGGAGAAGGAGAAGACCCGGGACAGGGCGTGCAGTTGGGTCACGGCCTGCGCGCCGCAGCCCACGAGACCGAGGACCGCGGAGTCCGGACGCGCCAGCACCCGGCTGGCCAGCGCGGACGCCGCGCCCGTACGGATGGCGGTGGCGAAGGTCCCGTCGATGACCGTCCGCAGGTGGCCGCTGTCGGCATCGAAGGCGCACAGGGTGGACAAAATGGTGGGCAGCTGGTTCTTGACCGGATTGTGCGGGTTGTAGCCGACCATCTTCATGGACACCGTGGCGCCGTGCCGGAGCGCGGGCATCCACTCCAGCAGTCCCAGATGGGGTGTCTCGATGAGGAATCCGTCCCGCTGCTTCATCTCCACCGGTGCGTCGCGGCCGGTGGCGAGAACGGTTTCCAGACGGGCGATCGTCAGATCGTAGAGTTGCCCCAGCCCCACCTTCGTGACGATGGTGGCGATGGCTTCGGCGTCGAGTATGCGTGTGCGGTCAGCTTGCAACGGTCTCTCCTGGCGCTCAGTGTTCGGACTGGTCCAAAGAAGGTGAAGGAACAGGGGATTTCGAAGAGGCCGAGGGGCCGCGCCCGTGCCAGGACTCCCACAGTCCGGCGTACGCGCCCCCCGCCGAGACGAGCTCGTCATGAGCCCCCTGCTCGGTGATGCGGCCGGCCTCCATCACGACCACGCGGTCCGCGTCGTGGGCGGTGTGCAGCCGGTGGGCGATGGCGATGACGGTCCGCCCGCGCAGTACGCCGGCGAGCGAACGCTCGAGGTCGCGGGCGGCCCGCGGGTCGAGCAGCGAGGTGGCCTCGTCGAGCACCAGGGTGTGCGGATCGGCCAGGACGAGCCGGGCCAGGGCCAGCTGCTGTGCCTGGCCGGGCGACACGGGGTTCTCGTCGGTGCCCAGCTCGGTGTCGAGGCCGTTCGGAAGGGCCTGGACCCACTCCTCGGCGGCCACCGCAGCCAGGGCCGCCGTCACCTGCTCGTCCGTGGCGTCCGGCGCGGCCAGTGCGACGTTCTCGCGCACGGTCCCGAGGAACACGTGGTGTTCCTGCGTGACCAGCGCGACGTTGCGGCGCAGCTCTTCCAACGGCAGTTCGTGGACCGGTACTCCGCCCAGCGTGACCGATCCGGTACGCGGCTCGTGGATGCCGGCGAGGATGCGGCCGAGGGTCGACTTGCCGGCCCCCGAAGGGCCGACGATGGCGATGCGCTCACCGGATCCGACGCTGAGACTGACGTCCTCGATCACGTCGTGACCGGCCCGGTAGGCATAGGCGATGCCGTCCGCGGCCAGCCGGTCGCCTTCGGGCCGCCGACCGGAGTCGCTCTCCGGTCCGGCCCCCGCCTCGATGCCGATCAGGCGGGCCAGCGAGGCGTCGCCGACCTGCAGCTCCTCGAGCCAGCCGAGGAGTTCGTCCAGCGGGTCGATCACGGCCCGGGTGTAGAGGGTCGCGGCGGTCACCTCGCCGAGGCTCACCCAGCCCTCGATGTAGAAGAGCCCGCCGAACAGCAGCGTGGCGGCGACCGGCAGCACGTAGCCGAAGTCCATCAGCGGGAACCAGACGCTGCGCAGGAACAGCGTGCGCCGCTCCGCGCCGTTCGCCCGCTCGACGTCCTCGTCCGTGCGGCGGATGCGCGGGCCGGACCGGTGCAGCGCCTCCACGGTGCGGGCGCCGGTGACCGTCTCGGAGAGGCCCTGGGCGAGGTCGGAGTAGCCGGCCGCCTCGGCCAGGTAGGCATCCCGGGCGCGCGCCAGGTACCAGCGCGTCGACCAGACGATGAGCGGGACGGCGATGAGGCAAGGCAGGACCATGATCGGGCTGGTCACGACCAGCGCCACCAGCGTCAGCACCACCGAGAGGCTGGCCACCAGGATCGACGGCGCCCCCATGCGCACGGCGTTGGACAGCGCATCCACGTCGCGGGTGCTGCGGGTCAGCAGATCGCCGGCCCCGGCCTTCTCCACCGTGTGCAGGGGCAGGGTCAGCACCCGCCGCACGAATCCCTCGCGGATGTCGGCCAGGACCAGCTCACCGAGCCGGGCCCCCTGGAGGCGGGCGGTACGGGTGAACACGCCTTGGAGCAGCAGGAGTCCGGCGATCGTCAGCACGGTGAAGTCCACCTGGTCGGTGGTGATGCCCTTCTCCACCTGCCCGACCAGCCGGCCCAGCAGGGCGGGCACCACCAGACCGCAGACCGTGGCGAGGACGAACCAGAGCACGGTGCGGGTCAGCAGACCGGTATGGCTGCGCACCAGGCCCCGTACGTGACGGCGGACCGTCTTCGCGTCGGCTACCGGAAGACTCACTGGGCACTCCTCTGAGGGCGGCTGTCGGAAGGACTGGGGACGGTGACGATCACGTCTCCTCCCGCATGACAACGGCGGCGTACTGGGACGCACCGGTGGCGAGTTCACGGTGTGTGCCGGTCGCGACGACCTTGCCGTCCTCCACGTAGGCGACCTCGTCGGCCTGGTCGAGCAACAGCGGGCTGTTGCTCACGACCACGGTCGTGAGCTCCGCCCTGGACCTGTGGAGCCGTTCGGCGATCACCGATTCGGTGTGCGCGTCCACGGCACTGGTCGGATCCACCAGGACGAGGACCCCGGGCTGCGCCGCCAGCGCGCGCGCCAGCCGCAGCCGCTGCTGCTGGCCGCCCGAGAAGGCGGAGCCCCCTGCGGTGACGACGGTGGCCAGACCGTCCGGCAGGGCCTCGACGATGTCGTCCGCATTGGCGTCGTGCAGGGCCTGCGCGCGCACCTGGTCCGAGCGTCCGCCCAGATCCTCGGCCAGGACACCGGAGAAGAGGGTGTCCTCGTTGCGGGCCACGAGGATGAGTTCACGCACCTGCTCCAGCGGCAGCGAGTCCAGCGGCACACCGCCGACGGTCACCTCACCCGGGGCGTAGCGCCCGAGCCGTTCGGCGATCGCGGCGCCCTCCTCCGGAGTGGAGGCGGCGATCGCGGTCATCAGTCCCGGCCGGACCCGCAGCCCCGATTCCGCGTCGTACAGGTCGGGCGCCTCGGAGAGGTCGGCCCGTGCGATGTCGGAGGTGGCGTCGGGCTCGAGGGCCAGTACGCGCACGACGCGCTGCGCCGCCACATCGGCGCCGACGAACGACTGCACCGCCGAAGTCGCCGTGCGCATCGGCAGCATGAGGAATGCGGCGTACCCGTAGGCTGCGACGAGTTCACCGGCGGTGAGACCGCCACCGACGGCGAGGCGGGCACCGATCCAGACGACCGCCACCACGAAGATCCCGGGGAGCAGCACCTCGGCGGCGGGCAGCACCGATTCGACCTTCGCCACGTGGACGCCCGCCTGCCGCAGCCGCTGCGAGTCCTTGCGGTAACGCTCGCCGAACGCGGCCTCGCCGCCGATGCCGCGCAGCACGCGCAGACCGGACACGATGTCGCCGGCCCGGTTCGTCAAGTCGCCCTGCAGGTCGCGGTAGCTGCCGATCCGCTTGTGCAGCGGCCTGAGCAGCGGTCCCGTGCCCGCGAGCAGGACGGGGACGCCGATGAGGACGAGCAGGCCGAGGGTGACCGAGGTGGAGAGCAGCACCAGGGCGACGAGCACGACGGTGACCGCGCTGCCGATGCCCCGGGCGACGGCGCCGGGCAGGGCGCCGATGCGGGTGATGTCGGCCGTGCCGATGGCCACGACCTCGCCGGTGGAGATCCGCTTGGGCAGGGTCGCGCCCAGCCGTACCGCGTGCGCGGCCACGAGGCGGAAGGTCAGGTAGTTGGCCTTGAGCCGGCCGATCGTGTCACAGCGGTGGCGCAGGACGCTGCCGGCCGTGGTCACCAGGGCGAGCCCCATGATGACGCCGGTCCAGACCAGCAGCCGGTCGGTGTCCTTCTCCGTCATGGCGTCGATGGCCCGGCCGATGGCGAAGGGGGTCAGGCCCATGCTGGCCATCCACAGGCAGCCCCACAACACCCCGAGGAACAGTGTGCTCGACTGCCTGCCGATCAGCCATCGAAGATAGCTCCGGGGTGACCGGAGGTCCGGATCCCCCAGCTCGGGCAGCGGATTGTTGCTTGGCAATGCGAATCCTTCGGGGTTGTCCCGTCCCGGGTGGCCGGGGCGGTCGGGGGGACAGGAGGTACTGAGCGGTTCTGCCGTCGGGCGACGCTCGGGAGCGTCGCCGGTCAGCCGTGCGGTGACAGCTGGCCGAGGACGAACGCCCTCAGTTCGGCGGTCACACGGAGGGGGTCGGCGAGTGGGTAGAAGTGGTCGCCGGGGAAGGTCCGTACGGTGCCGGCAGCGGCGGACCAGGCGGGCCACTTGCGGATGTGGTCGTCGGTCACGCCTGCATCGTCCTGCCCCCGCCATGCGCCGAGCGGGCACGGCAGGAGGGCGTCCTCGCCGGGTGGCGCGTACGAGTCGCAGATGGCGTTGTCGCCGCGCAGGGGCCGGGCCACCGCCGCGGCCAAGCGGCTGTTGGCGCCCACGGCCGCGGGCACGACGCCTTCCGCGACCAGTTCGTCGACGAGCTGCCGGTCGGTCAGCCGAGGCGTGTCGGAGGGCTCGCCCTGGTCGTCCGGGGCCCGGGAGGCCGAGGCGACGAATCCGCTGGGCCACCGGCCGTACTCTCGCCCCAGGACGCGGGCGAGCTCGTAGCCCACCAGTGCTCCCATGCTGTGGCCGTACACGAAGTAGGGCAGGTCGAGCCGGGCGGCGACGGCCGGCGCCAGCTCGTCGAGCACCTGCGCCATGCCGGTCGCGGGCTCCTCGCGCCACCGGTTCTCGCGGCCCGGGAGCTGAACGGCCAGCAGTGCTATGTCGGGGCCGAGCAGTTCCTGCCAGGTGCGGAACTGAAAGGCGCCGGAACCCGCGTGGGGCAGGCACACGAGGAGGGCCTTCGCGGTGCGCGGCGGGTCCCACTCCACGAGGGGCCCCGGTTTCACAGCCGCCCCCGTATGTCGTCGGCGGGCGCGCGGAGCACCTCGGGCAGAACCGATTCGGCAGTGGCCGGGCTAAGACGGACACGTGAACGTGGCACTTCTGAATGGAGGCACACGGTTTCCCCTGTCAGTCGAAGGTGGCGTTCAGCGGTCGCGAACGGTGTTCGTACTCGGCGACCGGAAATGACTTCAACGGAGGGCGCGGTACGAGAAGTCCGGAGCGGTCGTCATGCACTGACCCTCGAGTGGGACTCGACTCGAAATGCACAGCTCCCGGCCTCTTGGCCAACATTCCTATCACGGAGTGGACTTGGAATGTCAACAGGCAACCGGCGCACCCTCCACGTCATCGTCCTTCAGGCCGACCCACCCGACGATTTATACCGTGAACCCGGTCGAGTCCGCCTTGAGCCCCGCTTCCGATCGGCTGGAAGTGAAATGGAAGAATTGCCACCGCCGCATCGGCCCGTGATTCACTGGCGAGGAGTTTACGGGTAAGAGGTCAGTCGACCTGGAGCCTTGTCGGCGAGGGTGTTTCGGCGTAACGAGGCGTAACTCTGGCCGGTCGGCGTGCAAGGAGACCCCGATGCCGCTGAAGCAGGTGTCCAGAACCCCGCCCCTGACGGGAGTGCGGGTTGAACGCGTGAAGGCTTCGTCGCGATACAGCGCAACGGGGCCGAAGGGGTGTGTGCATGACGCAGGAAAAGCGTGGCGTGGCCGTGGTCTCGGGTGCATCTTCGGGATTCGGCTGGAGAATTGCACAGGTGCTGAGCCGGCAGGGCTACTCCGTGGTGGCTCTGGCCCGCAGAGCGGACCGTCTGAAGGAGCTGGCGGAAGAGGACTCCACAGGAGCGATTCTGCCGGTGGCCGCCGATGTCCGTGACCGAGAAGGTCTGGCCATGGCCCTCGACGAGCTGCCTCCGGAATTCCGTGACATCGCGGTCCTCGTCAACAACGCCGGCCTCTCGCGAGGGTTCGACACCCTTCAATCGGGCAATGGTGATGCCTGGCGCGAAATGATCGACACGAATATCTCCGGTCTGCTCAACCTCAGCGGTCTGGTGCTTCCCCGCCTCGTCTCGCGCGGGTCCGGGCACGTCGTGAACATCGGCTCGATCGCGGCGAGTTACCCCTACATGGGCGGGAACGTCTATGCCGCCACCAAGGCATTCGTCCACCAGCTGTCGCTGAACATGCGCGTCGACCTCCAGGGAACCGGCGTCAGGGTGAGCTGTGTGGCGCCCGGTATGGCGAAGACCGAGTTCGCCAAGGTCCGCTACGACGGGGACGAGGAGCGCGCCGACGCGCTCTACCAGGGCATCGAACCGCTCACCGCCGACGACGTGGCCGAGGCGGTCGCCTGGTGTCTCTCGCAGCCCGCCCGGGTCAACGTCAACATGATCGAACTGATGTCGGCCGAGCAGCACTTCGGGCTCGGCGTGGCCGGCAGTCCGACCGCCCGGCCGGGTGGTGCGGAGGGTGCGTGAGTCCGCGCAGACCGCCTCCCGGCTCCTGACCGCGACGGACGTGCTCGTTGCACGACCCGCGCGCCCCGAGGACGCGGAGCAGATCGCCCTGCTCTCGGCCCCGTTCGTCGAGCAGGGCCTGCTGGTGGCTCGCCCGCTGGCCGAACTGGCCGAAAGGTCACAGGGCTTCGTCGTCGCCTGTGAGGGGGACCGCATGGTCGGCTGCGCAGGGGTGGCACCCTCCGGGAGCAGCCTGCTCGTCTACAACCTGTGCATCGCGGTCGACTGGCAGGGCAGGGGGATCGGCCGGCACCTGGTCGGTATCGCCCAGACCATCGGCAGAGAACTCGGATACGGCTCTCTGCTGGCCCTGACCCAGTACAGCGGCGAATGGTTCGGGAAGCTGGGTTTCTCGGAAGTCCCGGCGAGCGAGATCCGTGACGAATGGCGCGCCCTCTTCCGTCCGGGCCGAAGATCCAGCCTCTACCAGTTGAGATTCACCTCCGAGCCGTCGGAGACCGAAGCACTTCCATGTGCCGACTCAAGCAGACCAAGGAGTGACACAGTTGATAATCTGCGGGTTGAAACTCACGCATGATGGTGCCGTCGCCCTGCTCGACGACGACCGTCTCGTGTTCAGTGTCGAGATGGAGAAGCTGGGGAACGGTCTGCGCTACAGCACCGTTGCCGACTTCAGCCTGATCCCCGGAATCCTCTCCGACTTCGGCTACAAGCCGGAGGACGTCGACCAGTGGGTCGTCGACGGCTGGGACGGAGACGTCTCCGGAACAGTGGCCCTTCTCGACCAGGGGGTGCCCACGGAGATCGTGGTCGGTCCCTACCGGGAGTCGGCGGCGTGCCCGGCGCTCGATTCGCCCAGCGTCTCGGGCAAGTTCCCGATGGACGGCCAGACTTACGCGTACACCAGTTTCCCGCACGCTGCCGGACACGTGGCGAGCGCTTACGCATCCAGCCCCTTCGCCCAGCGCGGCGAAGGCTCCTTCGTCCTGGTCTGGGACGGCGGACTCTTCCCCCGCCTCTACTGGGTGGACCCGCGCGACGGCGTGGAGAACCTGGGCGAACTCTTCCCCCTCCTCGGCCATGCGTACGCCATTGCGGGACACCACTTCGGGCCTTTCCGCAAGACCGTCCAGTCACCCACGGTCGACGACCTCTCGGTCGCCGGCAAGCTCATGGCGTACATCGCGCTGGGCCAGGTCGACGAGCGCGTCCTCACGGTTCTGCGGGAGGAGTTCCACCGCGTCTTCGAGAGCGACGAGCCGGCGGCCGTGGAGTACCGCGCGGCGGTCGGCGGGTACGGCAGTCTCTTCGAGCCGTCCGTGCCTCCCGTGCACGAGTTCTTCTCCGCGGTCCGCACCCGGGTGTCGGAGAACGGGATCAGCGACGAGGACGTCCTGGCGAGCGTGCACGCCTTCTTCGAGGACCTCCTCGTCGAGCGGATCACCGCCAAGGTCCGCGCCGCCAAGGGCGAAGGCCCCTGGAACCTGTGCTTCGCCGGCGGCTGCGCGCTCAACATCAAGTGGAACAGCGCGCTGCGCGAGGCGCCGGACTTCCGCGACGTGTGGGTCCCGCCGTTCCCCAACGACTCGGGCTCCGCCATCGGAGCGGCCGTTCTGGGCCGGGCGCAGCGCGACGGCCTCGCCCCGCTCACGTGGAACCCCCGGCTGGGCCCGGCGCTGACGCCGTCGCCCGAGCTGCCCGCCGGCTGGTCGGCGTCGGCGTGTGCTCCGGAGGAACTCGCGGCGATCCTCCACGAGTCCGGAGAGCCCGTGGTGGTCCTGCACGGACGAGCCGAGCTCGGCCCCCGCGCACTCGGCGGCCGCAGCATCCTGGCGGCCCCGGTCAGCGCGTCGATGAAGGACGAGCTGAACCGGGTCAAGGACCGCGAGCCCTACCGGCCCGTCGCCCCCATCTGCCTCGAGGCCGATGCACCGGCGATCTTCGCTCCCGGCACGCCGGACCCGCACATGCTCTTCGACCACGAGGTCCGGGCGGAATGGGTGGACCGCATCCCCGCGGTCATCCACCTCGACGGCACCGCGCGGCTCCAGACGGTCGGCCCGGACGACGACGACCTGCTCTTCGCCGTCCTGTCGGCCTATCGACGGCTCAGCGGCGTCCCGGTGCTCTGCAACACCAGCGCCAACCTCAACGGGCACGGCTTCTTCCCCGACGTGGCTTCGGCCGCCGAGTGGGGCAGGGTCGCCCGGATCTGGAGCGACGGGACGCTGTACCAGCGCACCGACGGCTGAACGGGGCGCGACCCCGCAGCCACGTCCCGACCCGGCCGGGCTTCAGGGCCGGGCCGGGCGGCGCAGGAGCAGGGTGACGAAGCCCAGCGTGCCCCGGTAGCCGTGGAGCCAGGCCTTGCGGTGGCTGGCCGCGGCCTCGAGCGCTTGGCCGTGGTCAGGGTGCTCCGGGTTGTCGAGGGCCCAGCGGGAGAGCGACCCGGTCCAGGACCACTCGTAGTCGTCCCACTCCTGGAGGCTGCTGACGTGTCCGTGGACCGGCACCCAGCCGTCGGCCGTGATGCGGTCGACCGTCGTCGCGAGGTCGGCGTAGTCGTCGGCGGCGAAACCGGCGTCGAGGGTCTTGCGGTCGGGTTCGCGTTCCCAGAAGCACTCGCCGATGAGGACGCTTCCGCCCGGGGCGAGGTGGCCGTCGACGGCCTTCAAGGTGGGGAGGAGTCCTCCGAACGCGTGCGTGGCGCCGATGCTGAGGACCAGGCCGTACCGGTGCGGCGAGGTGAACTCCGCGGCGTCCTGGGCGTGGAAGGCGATCCGGCCGCCGAGCCCCGCTTCGTCGACGGCGCGGCCGGCGGCGGCGATGGCCTCCGCGTCGTCGTCGACGCCGTCGGCACGCAGGTCCGGGCGAGCGGCTTGCGCACGCATCAGCCAGGTGCCCGATCCGCACCCGAGGTCGAGCAGCCGGACGTCGCTGCTCGGCAGGGCCCGTTCGAGGAGCCTGTGCACGGACTCGTCGCTCAGCGGAGCGGCGACGGGGTGGCCGGTGTGGGCGATGGAGCTGATCTGTCGGCGGTCCATGGCAGCATCCTGCACCTCCCCTCGCCCTGAGCCCCCGACACGGTCGACCGGGCAACCCGATCGTGTGCCCCGGGCGCTGTCGTGGTGCCCGTGGTCAGGATGCGATCGGGTGCTGCTCCAGGAACCGGGCCAGGGCCTCGGCGACCGGCCGGGGCCGTTCGATGTGGAGCAGATGGCCGACGTCGTCGATGACGCACTCCTCGATGTCGGGCACGGTCGAGCGGAGGAACTCGGCGACCTCGACCCACAGCTGCAGGGTGCCGCTTCCCAGCAGGGACAGCACCGGTTGGCGGATCGCCGCGGCGTTTTCCGGGCTGAACCGCCACTCGGCCAGGGCGGGGAGCTCGATCCCGAAGAACGTGTCGGCATCCTTGACCGCCTGCTCGACGCTGCCCGGCATGCGTTCCTCGAGCAGGGCCCGGCAGCGTTCCCCGTCCATGCCGCTGACGAGGGACAGGAACAGCTCGATGGCGCGTTCGCCGTCCCCGTCGGCGTACGCTCCGAACGCCGGCGCCGCCTGCGCGAAGAACGCCTCGCCCGAGGGCACGGACAGCAGGGAGAGCTCCAGCAGGGCGACCGTCACGATGCGGTCGGGGTGGTCCTGGGCCATCTGGGCGGCGACTGCCGCGCCGCTCGAGTGTCCGGCCACGTGGGTGCGGCCGATGCCGAGGTGGTCGAGCAGCGCGATGGCATCGGCGGCGTGGTCGGCGACGGCCACCGGCCCGGGGGTGTGGGTGCTGCCGCCCCAGCCACGCTTGTGGTAGCGGACCAGCCGGTAGCGCTCGGTGAGTGCCGGTTCGGCGAGGAGCGGGGCGAACCCATCGGCCAGGACCGGGCTGATGAGCAGGACCGGCTCCCCGGTTCCGCGGATCTCGTGTTCCAGCCGGATGCCGTTCACTGTGGCGGTGTCCATGACGTCCTCCCATGCGGTTTTGTGGCTCACCATGGAGGCGTAAGCAGGACGCTTACCGCCGTAACCGACCGAGCCCGGGATCGAGGGAATGCCCGTGACCCACGCCGCTGGGGACGGAACCGGCCTGGAGCGGGCGCGGAACGCCGCGGCCTGCGGAGCGTGGTCGGACGCCTACGCCGGGTTCCTGACGGCCAGGGAAGCGGGCGATCTCGACCCGAACGGGCTCGCCGAATTCGCCGACGTCGCGTATGCCGCCGGACACCTCGACGTCACGATCGAGACCTGGGAGCAGCTCCACGGCGAACTGTCCCGGCTCGGCGAGGACAACGCAGCGGCCGGAGCCGCCGTACGGGTCGCCATGCACCTGCTGTTCGACACCGCACTCATGGCACCCGTACGAGGGTGGCTACGCCGCGCGGACCGCCTGCTCGCCACCCCACCACCGCTCACCGGAGCGCACGCGTGGTTCGCGGCGGTGCGCACCTTCGAGCGCCTCCTCAGCGGCGACCTGGAAGCCGCGCGGAGCTGGGCAGAGCGGGCGATCGAGACGGGCTCGCACACCGATCCGGCGGCGGCGGCGATCGGACGAGTGGCCCAGGCGAGACTGGTGATCCTCGACGGTGACGTCGCACGGGGCCTGGAACTCCTCGACGACGCCGGCACGGCGGCGATGGCCGGCGACCTCGATGCGCTGTCGACCGGAGTCGTCTACTGCGAGCTGGTGTGCGCACTGCAGGGCCTGGCCCAGTACGACCTGGCCGAACAGTGGACCGAGGCGATGGAGCGGTGGGCGCGCACGAACGCGATCGGCAGCCTGCACGGCCGGTGCCGCGTGCACCGGGCCGAGATCCTGCGTCTGCGGGGCCAGTGCGCGAGCGCCGAGCAGCAGGTGTTGCTCGCGTGCGAGGAGCTGCGCCCCTACGTGCGGCGCGAGCTGGGCTGGCCGCTGACGGAGCTGGGCCGGATCCGGCTGCGGCGTGGCAACCGGACCGGCGCGGAAGAGGCGCTGCTCGCCGCCCATCGCCTCGGATGGGATCCCGAACCAGGGCTCTCGCTCGTCCGGCTCGCCGACG
Source organism: Streptomyces sp. R33 (assembly GCF_041200175.1). Taxonomy (NCBI): domain Bacteria; kingdom Bacillati; phylum Actinomycetota; class Actinomycetes; order Kitasatosporales; family Streptomycetaceae; genus Streptomyces; species Streptomyces sp. R33. The sequence continues at coordinate 7,210,372 of NZ_CP165727.1, forward strand.
GCGACGTCGACACGGCGGCCACCGCGATCCGGGAGGCACTGGCGCGGCCGCTGCCGGTGCCGTCGAAGGAACTGCCCCCCACCTCCGAACTGCGGCGGGCACCGTTGCTGGACGCACAGGTCAGGATCGCCGTGGCCGGCGCCGACCTGGAGACGGCACGGGTCGCGGCCCGCGAGCTCGAGGAGGTGGCCGCCGCCTTCGAAAGCAACGCGCTCGCCGCATCCGCACTGCGAGCCCGGGGGGAAGTCCTGCTCGCCGAGGGCGATGCGGCCGGCGCGTCCGCGTTCTTCACCGATGCCGTCCGGGCCTGGAACGAAGTCGGCGCCCCCTACGAGACGGCCGAGTGCCGGCTCCGGCTCGCGGACGCCCAGCGGGCCCTGGGCAACCTCCGGGCCGAGACCTTGGAGCGGGAGGCGGCGCGCACCGAGCTCGATCGGATCACCCGCGCTCCCGCGGCCGAGGAGCCGCAGACGGACGGGGCCGAGCTGGACTCCTTCGTCCGGGAGGGCGACTACTGGAGGGTCGTCTTCGACGGCCGGCGCGTGACCGCACGGGACAGCAAGGGCATGCACCACCTCGCCCGCCTCCTCGCCGCGCCGGGCCGGGAGTTCCACGTCCTCGACCTCGCCGCCGCCGACACCGCCGACCCGGACGCCGCAGCCAGGCTCGCCCGCGCCGGCGACGCCGGCCCCCTCCTGGACGCCCGCGCCAAGCAGATGTACCGCCGGCGGCTCGCGGAGATCGAGGAGGACATGGAGGAGGCCCGCGCCGACAACGACATCGCCAGGCAGGAACAGAGCGAACTCGAACGTGGATTCCTGATCAGCGAACTCACCCGGGCCGTCGGTCTCGGCGGGCGCGACCGGCACGCCGGCGCAGCCTCCGAACGGGCCCGGGCCGCCGTCACCCAGTCCGTACGCAAGGCCATCGGCCGTCTCCACGACGTGTTGCCGGCCCTCAGCGACCACCTCGACCGGACGATCCGCACGGGAACCTACTGCGTCTACGTCCCTGATCCGCGCGTTCCTCCCTCGTGGTCCACGTGAGAACTGGAAGAAACCCAGCTTCTTGGGGGAGTAGCTGACCAGGAGGTTCTTCGTCTCCTGGTGGTACAGCAGCTGCACCCACGCTGACCAGGGCAAACGGCAGTTGGTATGGCTCCTATCGAGTCGAGGGCTGTGCGGTGCACGTCATGGATTCCCGGGCCCAGTTCGTACGCGGCGATGCGATGAGGCTGCCGTTCGCGGACGGCGGGCGTCGGTGGCGAACAGCGGCGTCCTCAGCTTCGTCCCTGCTCCTGAGCCGGCCATTGCAGAGATGGCCCGCATCCTGCGCCCCGGCGGGACGCTCCCCGCGTACCTCTGGGACTACACCCAGGGAGGCATGGAACTCATCCGCTACTTCTGGGAACCGCAGTCTCCCTGGACGAGGGCAGTCGGGAGCTGGACGAGTTCCTGCGAGCGGCCGGCCTGGCGGACGTGAGGTCGACGAGATCAACATCGCCACACGCTTCAGGAATTCCGACGACTACGGGGCCCCGTTCCTGGGCGGGCAAGGGCATGCCCCGTCGTACCTCGCGTCACTGTCGCAGAAGGGGGGGCAGGTCCTCTGTCTGGTGGGCCCCGCTCCGGTTACGGGCCTGGGCTCCGGGTGCGGATCCGATCCGGCAGCAGGACCGTGCCCGCGAGTGCGCCGTAAGCCAGCTCGTCAGGCGCCCACAGAACGCGCGACACCCGCGCCCGGCAGGAACGGCTGATGGTGGCCGAGGTGGCGGGACGCGCACGCCGTGTTCCGGCTGAACCGGGCCGCGCTCCGAGCAGCCCGGTTCGACGGGGCGCTTCAGGCGGGACGTGATCCGGGAGCGCATGGAGGGTATCGGAACGCCGCACCGAACTCTACGACGCCTTCGTCTCCATCGCCTGCGGCCCTCATCTACGGGCGACGCCTCAAGCGAGCCCAACCGTGATCGTGCTGGGAGCTCCCAGCGACGCGTACGGAGTACTACCGCTTGCACACCCAGTGTGACCCCGCCTAGCTTCGCAATCAGCCTGTGCTTGCCCGGGCTTCGTTCAGTTTACGTAACTGATGGAGTCGGCAAATGGAAGCTAATTCATCAGTCCGGCTGCCAGGTCACAGCACTAGCCGACTGTACTGCCGCACTACCGGATCGCGGTCTGCGCCGAGAGTCGAGGAGAAGACCATGAAGAAGACCATTCTTGTCGTGGTGTGCGTGGCAGCGGCTACAGCCTTCCCGGTAGTGCCCAGCCAGGCAGCTCAGGCCGTACTCGTTGTGGATGACAACGGAGCGCAATGCCCGGAGGCAGCTTTCACCACGATCCAGGCAGCGATTACCGCGGCCTCGCCGGGAGACGAGATCAGGGTCTGCGCCGGCACATACAATGAGGTTGTCACCGTGAACAAGGCGAACTTGCGGTTGGTCGGACCGGCCGCCGCCCCCAGAGGGACAGCGTGCCGCCAGGTCGGAGCTCCGGATCCGACTAGTCAGGCAATCATTCAGTCGGCGGACGGTTCAGGCACTGTCCGCTTGGCGGAGAACGGCATCAGGTTCTCCCGCTTCACCGTTCAGAACAATACCTCCAGTTATGGCATTGTCATGAGTGCGGCACACTCGGGCCACCAAGTGCGGCAGAACTTGATCCAGGGTAATGTGTTCGGAGTCTATTTCAACTCCAGCGGCGCAATCCTTTCCGAGGTTGAACAGAACTGTATCCGCCAGAACAATGAACCCGGTTCCGCAAGCGGCAATGGAGTCTACTCGGATGCGGGCTTGAAGAACGCGGACATCGAAGATAACACCTTTTCCGGTAACGAGAACTCTGGTGTCCTTCTGGACGCACTGGCACCCGGAGGAGTCGATAATGTCAGAGTAAACAGAAACACATCCTTGGAGGACAGGGCCTTTGCGTTCATCTTCAAGTCCAGCAACGTCGCCGTAGGGAGCAACACCATCCGGGACAACTTTGGCGCCCCCGGGATCTTCTTCGGCGACAGCAATACGAACTTGAGGATCACCTCCAATCTCATTGAGAGGGGCTTCCTGGGCGTGCGGGCCAACGCCTTTGGCCTCTCGCCCAACACCAACGTCACCATCACCGGCAACACCATCAGAAACTCCGAATCAAGCACCGTCGGCCACGGCATCAGCGTGGCAGCGAACTCCCTCGCGAACTCCGTCATCTCCCGGAACATCGCCACCGGCAACGCGGGCGACGGCATCCGCATCGATGCCGGCGGCAACGGGGGCAACACCATCAGCTTCAACGTCGCCCGCGGCAGCGGCATGCTCGACTGCCGCGACAACACCACCGGCACCGGCACCGGTGGCACGGCCAACACCTGGGTTCGCAACATTGGCCCGAACGCGGCCCCTCCCAGCATCTGCCTCTGATCGAACTGCTGAGCCCGGATCCACCGGCTCGATGGATAGTTCCTCCGGAAACGAAGAAGTTCCTTGTGGCTTGCGATGATGGGGGTTTCTAGGACCCCATCAGGCATGATCAGCAAGGCGCTTCCGAGACGCGCCGGGGTGCTCGGTGAGCCAGGCCGCGAAGGTCTCGGCGGTGCGGTCAGGCAGTACATCCACAACGCGGTCAAACGGTGACACGGCCCGCAGGCGGACCGGACAGCGGCCGTGAGCGCAGTGGCCACCGGTGTGAGGCCCGCACAGGCGGACGCACGCCTGGACGGGACCGCCCCGCCCTCAGCCTGAGACGGCCTTGGCCCAGCCCTTGCGCTCGCCCCCGGGACCGGGAGCCGGCGGCCACCACCAGGTCGTTTTCGCCCTTCCGGAGTGCGTGCCCTTCGCGATCGCCCTGCTGGTGCTCCTCATCGAGTTCACGCCCGCGCACGTCGGGTACACCGTCCCGCCACTGGTGGCGACACCCGCTCTGGCGGCGGTGACGATGGGGCCGAAGGGCACGCTCGCGGCGGTGGGGGCGGCCGTCGGTGTCAGCTTGGCCACCGCCACCTACAACCAGGCCTGGGGCAGCCAACAGGTCTACACGAACTTCCTCGCCCTGTTTTTGGTCTCGGCCGCGAGCTTCATGACGAGCAGCGCTGCGCGCACGCGCAGGGAGAACGAGCTCAACCAGGTTCGCCGGATCGCCACGGCCGCCCAGGAGGTCCTCCTACGGCCCGTGCCGGACCGGCTGGGCCCCGTACGGGCGTCCAGCATGTACCTGGCGGCCGAGACGGGCTCGCAGATCGGCGGCGATCTGTACGACGTGGTCCAGACCCGGTACGGGGTCCGGATGATCGTCGGGGATGTCCGGGGCAAGGCATTGCCCGCCGTACGGGCCGCCGCGGTCGTGCTGGGTGCGTTCCGGGAGGTCGTCCACTACGAGGACGACCTGGTCGGAGGTCATCAACCACTGCGGAGAGGCCCTGCGCCGGGACGCCGTCGTCGCGGTCGCGGGCGTGGTCGGCGGTGACGACGCCCTCCTGGAGGCATTTGTCACCGCGCTCGTGGCCCAGATCCCGGACAGCCCGCACTTCGAGACGATCAACCGGGGTCACCCGCTGCCGCTGCTCCTGGGCAACGGCACGGTCCGGCCCTTGATGCCCACCGTCCCCCTGCCGCCGTTCGGGCTTGAGGAATTCATCAGCGGCCCTCCTGCGTTGACGGACAGCTATCAGTTCGCACCGGGGGACCGGCTGCAGCTGTACACCGACGGCGTCATCGAGGCCCGCGACTGGGACGACACCTTCTTCGACCTGCCCGAGGCCATGATGGCCATGCGTGACCACACCCGACAGGCGTTCCTGGAGGGCCTGCGCCAAGCGTTGCTCCGCAACGCCCAGAGCCGCCTCGCGGACGACGTGGCGGTCATCCTCGTCGACCGGTGCGAGGACGCGGGGCACCAGCCGACCGGAGGCCCGACGTAGTGTCCGCGGCAGGTCACGTGAACACGCGCCGGCCATGGAGTGCCTCCCGCTGCCGGGGGACTGTAAAAGGTCGGTGTAACTCCTGATCATGGAAGTGCATCGATGATCAGCAAGAACGTGACCGTGGACGAGTCTGCCGAGCCGACTGAGCAGGCGCTGTCGAGGTCTGTGGATGACCGGCTGATTGACGAGCCGGTGGGCCAAGCCCAGGCCCGAGGGCCCGCAGCCCGCCCTGGCCTGTGAGGTTGGTCCCGTCGGCCTTGGCCCGGTCCGCCAGCTGGCCGATCAACTGGTCACCCGGCTGGTCGGATCCAGCCCGGCCAGCCGGGTGAGCGGGCGTTAGCCCATTTCCTCCAGGGTTTTGCCCTTGGTCTCCTTGATGCAGAACACCACGAACGGGGTGGACAGCAAGGCGAACACGGCGTAGATGACGTAGGTCGCCGACAGGTTCCAGTCGGCGAGGTCCTGGAAGGTGACGCTCCTGGCGTGGGGTGGGCCGGGAAGTTCTGGGAATGATTGCCGGGAGGCTTCCGTCGTCCGCCGCGCGGACAACCGCGCGGCGGAACATCGTCTCGTACCAGCCGGAGCCCCACCACTCGCCGATCGACTCGGTGTGGGAGCCGTGCAGGAGAGCAGGCGGAGGGTGGCTTCCGGGCCGAGGTTCTCGTCGACCTGCTGCCAGAGGTCGATCTCCCGGTGGACGGACGTGAGGATCCGCACCCATCCCCGATGCCACGGGCCCGCCGTGGCCGGAACTGCGGCCGCCTAACGTCCTTGCTGCCGACCCAGGTTCACGCGGCCGTCGGTGGGAAAGGGCGGCCACCTGTGGCAGGGCAAGAAGTCGGTCGGCGTGTACGAGCAGCCTGACCCAGTGCTGTGTGACGCCGACTGTCTCGCCACACGTATGGCGCTGAGGTTCCGAACGAACGTCGCGGAGGTTCAAGTACGCGCCGTGTCCGTTTTCCTAAGATTCGACGGCAGAAGGGAAACCCGGGCTGTTCCAGGACGGGTACACACCAAGGACAAGAAACGCGTGAAACAAGAGAAGTCCAGCCGGAAGGCCGTCATCGCAGGCACATGCGCCGGCATGGACATCCCCAACGGGGTGATCGGCAATGGCCGGACCGGGCGCTCCCAGGCCCGTCGGATCAAGGTGATCGTTTGCCGCCGGGCCACCTCGGTGTCCGTCAGCACCAGCAGCGCGCGCGGCCTGCCTGCGGACAGCCCCGCTCCACTGGAGCCCGCTCGCTGCTGATCAGCCGGTTCCACGCCTTCTGCGCGCCGAGCTCGGACTTCTCGGCCCCATTAGTTCGTGCAAGCAATCAGCTCTTTGATCGTCGAGGAGCCTTTTCCTGAAACCCGGTGGTCGGACAGTGCTGCCGTGGGAAGCGGAGACATGATGGGCAAGAGTCCTTATGACTATGTCGTGGTGGGAGCGGGGACGGCGGGGTGCGTGATTGCCTCCCGGCTTTCGGAACGCCCGGGCGTGCGGGTGTTGTTGCTGGAGGCGGGAGCCGGGGACGCAACCGAGGCGATGGCATCTCCTTGGGGGTTCCTGGGGTTTGACCCGTCATCCCTCTGGCTGGGCGCCTCGACCGTGCAGGCCGGTACAGGCAGGGCCGCTGACGTGCTGCGCGGTAAGGCGCTCGGCGGATCGTCGAGCATCAACGGCCTCTACCACCTGCGGGGGCACCGGTCCGGTTACGACGAATGGCCCGGCCTCGGCGCTCCGGGCTGGGGTTTCGACGATCTGCTGCCGTATTTCCGCCGCAGCGAGAGCACTCGCAGCCGTGATGCCTCCGTGCGGGGCACGGACGGGCCGGTCGCGGTCGCCCCGGTCCCGGAACCCCATCCCCTGGCCACGGCGGGCGTCGACGCCGCAGCGGAGGCCGGGTTCGCACGCGCCGATGACATCGGCAGCGGGCTGGAGACCGGGTTCGGGTGGAGTGACATGAATCTGCCCGGCGGCGCCCGCCAGAGCGCGGCCGACGCCTACATCCGTCCGTTCCTCGACCGGCCGAACCTGGACGTCGTCACGGACGCGACCGTGCAGCGGCTGCGCACCACCGCGGGCCGCTGCACCGGCGTCGAGTACACCATCGGTGGGGAGCACCTGTCCATCGACAGCGCCGAGGTCATATTGACCGCGGGAGCCATCGGTTCCGCGCACCTCCTGATGCTGTCAGGGATCGGCCCGGCCCAACACCTTGAGGAACACGGTATCGACGTCGTCGCCGACCTGCCGGGAGTGGGATCCCATCTGCAGGACCATCCGATGGCGGGCGTGGTGTACGAGGCCGACCAGCCCGTACCGTTCGTTCCTGCCAACCCGCCGGCCGAAATGATGGGCCTGCTGTTCAGCGATCCCGCCGCGGCCCGGCCGGACCTTCAGGTCTACATCGTCGCCGCACCGCTCCCGTCGGCTTGGGGCCAGCCGCCGGCCAACGGCTACTCCATAGCCTTCTCCGCGATGGCTCCGCACAGCAGCGGCACCGTGCGCCTGGCGGACGCCCATCCCGCCAGTGTTCCCGTCGTCGACCCGGGCTACCTGAGCGACGACCGTGACCTGGAGGTCATGCGCAAGGGCCTGGCAGTGGCACGCCGCATCGGCGAGGCAGACGCGTTCGCCCACTGGCGCAAGCAGGAAGCGGTGCCGGGCTCCGGGACGAGCGGCGAATCTGTGGACGAGTTCATTCGCAAGGCCACCGGCCCCTACTTCCACTTCACCGGCACCTGCCGCATGGGAACCGACGCCGATGCCGTCGTCGACCCTGCGAACCTTCGCGTGCACGGAATAGCCGGACTGCGTGTCGCCGATGCCTCGGTGATGCCGTCCATCCCCTCGGCCAACACCAACGCGACCGTTTACGCCATCGCCGAACGGGCCGCCGAACTGATCGACTGAGCCTTCTTCCGCGCCCACGGCGCTTCCACAACGCGCTTCATCCCCCCGTCGTCCGTCGTCCGTCGTCCGTCGAACGCGACCCCGACCGGCCTCATCACCCCTCCTCAGACAGGAGCACCACCATGTCCGAAACGCTTCAGACCACTGACGCCGTCACCTCCGACGCCGACCTGCTCGACCGCACCGCGACCGCCGTGCGCGCCGCCGGTGCGGCGCTGCGCGAGCGTTTCGGCGATGTGGTCCGTTACGAGACCCGTGACGAGCTGATGCGTGCGCTCGCCGTCAACGACGACACGGCCCTGGACATCCTGCGCCCCTGCCTCACGAGCCTGCGCCCGGAGGCCGGCTGGGTGGAGGACGAGCTGGACGGCGGGGCGCTGCCGCCCGGCGAGTGGTGGGTCGTGGACCCGGCCGAAGGCAACGTCAACCACCTGCACGCGCTGCCGGAGTGGGCGGTGACCGCGACCCTCGTGCGTGAGAACCAGCCGGTGCTCACCGCGGTCCACCTGCCGCTGACCGGCGAGACCTACACCGCGCTCACCGGCGCCGGCGCCTACCTCGACGGCCGGCCGCTGCGCGTCTCCCCGACCGCGGACCTCGGCCTGAGCATCGTGGCCACCAGCCAGGCCCGGCCGGACGAGGACGAGAAGGTCGTACGGCGCGTCGGCTCCTCGATCACCGCGATGCTCTTCGACGCGCTCGTCGTCCGCACCGCCGTGCCCGCGACCCTGCACCTCACGAACGTGGCCGCCGGCCGCATCGACGCCTTCTGGCAGTTCGCCGGCGCCCGAGCGGACCTGCTGCCCGGCGCGCTGCTCGTCACCGAGGCCGGCGGACAGATCTCCGACGCCGAGGGCCGCCCCTGGACCCCGCAGAGCGAGAGCTTCCTGGCCGCCGCGCCCGGCGTCCACGCCGAAGCCGTCGCCACGCTCTCCCGCTGACCCCGCACACCACAACCCGCACCCAACGCAAGGACCAGAACATCATGACCACGATCGCAGTTCTCGGAAACGGCCGCGTCGGCGGCAACCTGGCGAAAGCCCTCACCCTGGCAGGGCACGAGGTGACCGTCGCGGACCGCGCGCCGGGCGCCGCCGCCGATGCCGCCCGGGCGGCCCGGATCGTCATCAACGCCACCCCGGGCGCCGGCTCCCTGGAACGTCTCGCCGCCCTGCGCGAAGAGCTGCACGGCAAGATCCTCGTGGACGTCTCCAACGCCACCGTCGACGGACCGGACGGACTGCCCGCCGCCCTGATCTACCCCGGTTCAAGCCTCGCCGAGCAACTCCAGGCAGCGCTCCCCGAAACGCACGTCGTCAAGACGCTCAACACCATGCTCTTCCCGGTGATGACCGCCCCGGCCACGCTCACCCAGACGCCAACCGCCTTCCTCTCCGGCGAGGAACCGGAGGCCAAGCGGACCGTCCTTGAACTGCTCATCGACCTCGGCTGGCGCAAGGAATGGATCACCGACCTCGGCGGGATCCAGACCGCTCGCGCCACGGAGGCCGCGATACTGTTCGTACCGCACGTCATCCGGTCCATCGGATTCACCCCCTTCGCGATGTCGATCGCCCGCTGACCGTCGAGCCGCGCAACCTGCAGGTGACCGGAGCCGGCACCGGCACGGATGGGTTCCCGGTGGGACACGACCGCGACAGGATGATCTTGGTCGACACGGCTTGGCAGGCCGATCGGCATGGCCCGCAGGCCGGAAGACGCCCGGATTCGGCTGCGGCTCGGTGAGTGACCTACCCGGGCAACTACCAGGTCGCGCTCACGGTCCGTTCCGTCGACACCGGGGCTGTGCACTACTCGGTGCCTCCGGGGCAGCACCTGCGTGGGCGTGGCCGACGCCATCGGCCCACACGGCGAACTCCGTGCCGGCCACTAACCGTTACCTCCGGCGAAAGGTCCGACCGAGGCGGCGAAGACGTCCCCGGCACGAGCCCATGAGGGAGGACCGAGCGCGAGTGCGACCCCTGACGATCAGGCTGCGACCTGATCGTCAGGGGTCGCGTCGTTCATCTCGCCGAATCGGAAACATCAGCTCTGCCTCCCGGCCGCTGCAATGCGAGCCGTCTATAGGAAGATTGGCACGGTGTCCACATGGGTCATGGCGGCGTCCTGCGGAACACGACCACCACAGGACGGCGTTGAAGCGATGAAGACGAGAGGATCGCAGAGGGATGCACGGTACTGGAGCGGAGGTCGACGGCGCGCGCGGGGTGTTCGCAGTGGACTCGACCGCCCCGGATTCCGCACCGCGGGGACTCGACGTCTTCCGGCGCGGGTGGCAGACGCAGGTCGGCGACGATGTCTTCCAACTGCCGGCCTTCAGCCCGGACACGATCGGTGACTTCCGGGTCAAGGGCAAGGTTGCCAAGGTGCATGGCGCGGCGATCGCCGATCTCCACGCCGCGTCGGCAACCCGGACCGCGGACGTCCCGGGCGGCGATCAGGATCTGGTTGCCATGTACGTCGTGCGGAGCGGCGCATGGACTCTGGGCGGCCCGTCCGGCTACGGCGACCAGACCGTGTCGGCCGGGCAGTTCCTCGTCCGGCACCTCGGGCGCCTGACGGCCTTCGAGACGACGGCGCACCTCACGGCGAAGTTCCTCGTCCTGCCCCCCGGCGAGCTCAAACCCCTGCTCGGGAACCGGGTCGTCACCGGGCCGGCGGACTCGGCCGAGGTGCGCTTGCTGACGGCCCTTGCAGACATGATCCACATGACCGTGGCCGACCTCGGCCCGGCCGGTGTGGCAGCTGCCCAAGGTACCCTGATCGAGCTGACCAAGGCGGTGGTGAAGGGCCGGTTCGACGACGTAGAGCCCCGGTTGGCTCCCGCGCTCACCCAGGCGGCCAAGGACCTCGCGGACCGTCGGCTCGCTGATCCCGAACTTTCTCCGGCGATGCTTGCGCGTGAACTCAACGTCTCCGTCCGCACGCTGCACCGGGCATTCGCCGCGGTGGGAGAGCAGGTGAGCACCTACATCCGCCACCGGCGACTGCATGAGGCCCGGCTCGCCCTTGTCTCGCCGTCAGGTCGCCTGAGCATTTCGGAACTCGCCGCACACTGGCAGTTCGCGGACGGCAGTCACTTCACCCGAGCCTTCAAGAAGCACTACGGTCAGACTCCCACCGAGTGCGCCCGCTCGACCGGACCGGCCTCGCTCTCGCCGAACCGGCACCCGCCGGGCCACGGGTCGGCCGATAGCGCGTGACCAGAGGTACGGCTGCAGTTCAGCGGATGCCGCCGACTCGTGTCCCAAGCAAGGCAGCGGGGCGCTGTGGGCGGCCTGGGCACCGGCTGGAGGCTCGACGACCTGCACCGCACGCGACCCGCCGACAACGAGGGCCGGGATGACGTGCCCGAACCGTCACGGCTTCGCCTGTGACTCCGACGGCTATCGCGTCACGGCTGCCAAGGGCAGCACAGTGCTCCGCACCTCGTCCTGGGACGTCAACGGAGCCCTGCCCACCATCGGCGCCGAGTACGACGGCAGAGGCCTTGAATATCGCCACAAATGCGGTCGGTACGCAACCGCGGAACCGTCGTGTCCCGCGCCATGTCCTGGCTGTCCGTCTGCCAGGCGTCCAGCACGCCCGCCCGTCGGGCCGTCACGTCCCGTGCTTGAATCTCGCGCGGGGTGCGTGGGGACAGTTGTGACTCGAACCCGAGGAGTACCCCGTCCGCCCCACGGATGGGGGGCAGGGCGGCTGCCACCTAATGGGCTGTCCCGTAACCGTGGTGGATCAGCGCACGGCGTCTGCTGCGGGGCATCGCAATGCGGAGGGGCGTTTCCCGTACTGGGCATATACGGGGCGTTCCGACAACGCACCAGAGTGCTGCAGTCGGCCTCGCGCACCCGCCAGGAAGGTGCTTCCTCTGGGTCACCCGGCGGTCCCGAAGAAGATGGGGACGGAATGAAGTGCGACAAGGTGCAAGCAGCCGTGGTGATCCAAGACGGCGGCATAAACCCTGTTGTGTCCGCCCCGGTTGAGTCTCCCGTAGGGGGAGACGAAAGGCTGGGGGTATGCGCAGCGACACGCAATATTCCATCGGGGAGTTGTCCCGCCGGACCGGACTGACGGTGAAGACGATCCGGTACTACTCCGACCGGGGCATTGTCCCGCCGACTGACCGGAGCCCGGCGGGCTACCGGTTCTACGGTCCGGACGCGCTTACCCGCCTCGAGCTGGCCCGCACACTGCGCGAACTGGGGCTCGACCTGGCCACGGTGCGCAAGGTGCTGGACCGGGAGGCTTCCCTGTCGGAGGTCATGCAAGCTCACGCCGACGCCTTGGACGTGCAGATCCGTACCTTGAGCCTGCGCCGCGCCCTTCTTCGAGCGGCCGCCGGGCGCGGCCGCCCTACTCCTCTGGAGATGGACCTCGTGCACCGACTTGCCACACTCTCCCGGACCGAACGCCATCGACTCGTGGCCGACTTCATCGACGAAGCCTTCACGGGCCTTCACACCAATGCCGAGTTCGTGAGCCTGATGCAATCCGTTCTGCCTGAACTACCCGAAAGTCCCACGCCCGAGCAGGTCGATGCCTGGGTGGGACTTGCCGAACTCTGCCAGACAGCGGACTTCCGTGGTGCGATCCGGCGGACAGCCGAGGACCAAGCGGAAGAGCTCTCCCGGAGGGGCGGCATCGCGCTGCAAGAGTCCCTCAACCTGGCGATGCGCGAACGGATCAACGAGGCTGTGTCTACCGGGCTGTTTCCGGCCTCCACCGCGGACGCATCCCCGGCCGACCCACTGGGAGAGCTCTACGCCCAGACGTTCGAGCGTGCCGAGGAGAGCGATCTGGGCCGCTGGCTCCTCGCCCGCCTGCGCACGAACACCGACCCGCTCGTGGAGCGCTACTGGCAGCTCCTGGCGACGGCAAACGGATGGCCCCCCTCATCGACCCTCGCGCCGGTTCACTCCTGGTTCACAGGGGCGGCGGCATGAGGACGCGCGACCTCACGTTCGGCTTGTACGCGGATGTGGAGGGGCTGGCCTGGGTCAAAACGCTTGTCGAGGACGCCGTGGGCTCTCGCGGCGCCCGGATCGTCGGTGTGAGCGAGACGTCACCCGCCGATGCGTACGACTTCCTGGCGCAGCAGTGGGCCGTGGAACATCCCGCCCGGACCAGTGGCGCTCGGCAGCCGATCGAGTTGCGTGTCCGCTTGGTGTGTTCCCTTCGGAGGCGTAGAGCCCTCCGCAAGGCGGTGATCGCGGCCCTGTGCCCGGAGGGGAAGGTCTCCCACCGCTGCCGTGTCCCGTGGATGGCCCCCTGAAAGCGGGAACGCAGGAGGCGCGGTGCCAGACGTCAGGGTGCGTCTGATTCGCAAGACACGGGAACATGGAGCAGCCTGCTCCGGAATCGGAGTCACCGCCTGCCTTGAAGCTTGCGGAGGTTCTGGCGGAGATCCGCATGAGTCCGTCGGCGTTCTACCGTATGCGCGCGCGAGGGCAAGCGCCCCGGATGACCAAACTGCCAAACGGCGAACTCAGGTGCCGTCGTTCCGATCTGGACGCCTGGTGGGATGCTTGTGAGAAGGATTCTGACACTTGGCGCTGAGTTACAACGTCCGCTTCTGGGAAATACGCGAGCGTGCCGGGCGGCGAAAGCCGTTTATGGTCCGCCGCTGGACGGTCAGCGGGCTCGAAAAGTCTGAATCGTTCATGACTGTCGGTCTCGCGGACAGTCGACGTTCCAAGCTGATGACCGCAGCCCGGGACGGGCAGCCGTTTGACGAGGAGACGGGGCTTCCGGCATCCGAGTTGCGGACCCTGAAGCAGAGAACGACATGGTACGACCTGGCCCATGAATACATTGACGATCGATGGGCGCGCACGCCGGGCAATACGCGCCGCACGCTCGCTGATGCGTTAGCCACCATCACCCCCGCGTTGATGCGGCCAGGTGCAACGTATGCGGAGCCACGCGTCCTGCGACGGGCTCTGTACTCGTGGGCCTTCAACAAGAATGCCTGGGAGCAAGAGCCTGCCGATGACTGGCAGCACGCACTCGACTGGATCAAACACAATTCCCTCCCCGTCAGCTCCCTGGCGGAGGTGGATGTATTGCGGCGCGCGCTGGACGCGCTGTCTCGCAAGCTCGACGGCAAGCCGGCTTCAGCGAAGACCGCGCGGCGGAAGCGGGCAGCGTTCAACGAGGCCTTGAACACGGTGGTGGAGTAAGGGTACTTCGCTGACAACCCCCTGAACGGGATCAGGTGGAACGCGCCGACTGTCAACGACGAGGTGGACCCGGCCGCCGTGCCCAACCCCCTCCAGGTGGCACGGCTGCTGGCCGCAGTTGGGCAGCAGCGCGGGCGCGGCCCTCGCCTCGAGGCGTTCTTCGGTTGCATGTACTACGCCGCGATGAGGCCGGCGGAGGTGATTCACCTCCGCATCGAGCAATGCCACCTGCCCAAGACGGGATGGGGGCTGCTCAACCTGTCCGGCGGTGTCGTCGCCGCGGGCAAGGATTGGACGGACGACGGCGAGGTGTACGAAGTGCACTCGCTCAAGCGCCGTGCCGCTACGGCGACGCGCCCTGTGCCCATCCCGCCCCACTTCGTTAGCGTGCTTCGCGCGCACATCGACCGTTTCGGTGTTGCCCCGGACGGGCGGCTGTGCCGGAATCAGGCGGGCAACTACGTAGAGGCCGGGGCGTACGGCATCACGTGGTCGAGGGCAAGGAAGTACGTCCTGACCCGGACGGAACTCGCCATGGGTCTGGCCAAGCGGCCCTACGACCTCCGGCATGCCGGGATCTCGTTCTGGCTGCACTCCGGGGTTGACCCCCCGCTGAGTGTGCACGGCGGGCCGGGCACACCATCCATGTCCTGTTCAAGCACTACGCCATGTTCCTGGACGGTGTGCAGGAGCAGGCCAACCGTCTCATCGAGCAATCGATGGAGGAGTGGAACCGCGTCAGCCAGGGCGCGGGACCTACGGGGTGAGACCGGTTTGATCCGTGACTGGTCCGGAAGCGCTGGTCAGGAGCGGGATAGGGGTGGGAGGAACTGGGAGGAACAGAGTAAATCGCATCTCGCGTCGAGCGAGTCGAGCCGAAGGCGCCTGACGGGCAAAAGCCCAGGTCAGGCGCCTTTTCTCGTGCCTCTAGAAGAAGCCGAGACGCTTCGGCGAGTACGAGACCAGGAGGTTCTTCGTCTGCTGGTAGTGCTCCAGCATCATCTTGTGGGTCTCGCGGCCGATGCCCGACTGCTTGTAGCCGCCGAAGGCTGCGTGCGCCGGGTAGGCGTGGTAGCAGTTCGTCCAGACGCGGCCGGCCTGGATCGCGCGGCCCGCCCGGTACGCCGTGTTGATGTCGCGGGTCCAGACGCCGGCGCCCAAGCCGTACGCCGTGTCGTTGGCGATCCGGACGGCGTCGTCGAAGTCCTGGAAGGACGTCACCGACACCACCGGGCCGAAGATCTCCTCCTGGAAGATCCGCATCCGGTTGTCGCCCTCGAAGATGGTCGGCTCCATGTAGAAGCCGCCCGCCAGGTCGCCGCCGTGGTCGATCCGCCGGCCACCGGTGAGGACCTTCGCGCCTTCCTGCTGGCCGATCTCCACGTACGAGAGGACCTTGCGCAGCTGCTCCTCGGAGGCCTGCGCGCCGATCATCGTCTCCGTGTCCAACGGGTGTCCGGGCACGATCAGTTCGGTGCGCGCGACCGCCGCGTCGAGGAAGTCGCCGTAGCGGCCCCGCTCGATCAGGGCGCGCGAGGGGCTCGTGCACACCTCGCCCTGGTTGAGGGCGAACATGCTGAACCCCTCCAGGGCCTTGTCGCGCAGGTCGTCGTCGGTGGTCCAGATGTCGTCGAAGAAGAGGTTCGGGCTCTTGCCGCCGAGTTCGAGGGTGACCGGCTTGAGGTGCTCCGCCGCGTACTGCATGATCAGCCGCCCCGTGGACGTCTCCCCGGTGAACGCGATCTTCGCCACGCGCGGGCTGGACGCCAGCGGCTTGCCCGCCTCCTCGCCGAAGCCGTTGACGATGTTCACCACGCCCGGCGGCAGCAGGTCCGCCACCAGGCTCAGCCAGTAGTGCACCGAGGCCGGGGTCTGCTCGGCCGGCTTCAGCACCACGGTGTTCCCCGCCGCCAGCGCCGGAGCCAGCTTCCACACCGCCATCAGGATCGGGAAGTTCCACGGGATGATCTGCCCGACCACACCCAGCGGCTCGTGGAAGTGGTAGGCGACGGTGTCGTCGTCGAGCTGGCTCAGCGCGCCCTCCTGAGCGCGCAGCGCACCCGCGAAATAGCGGAACTGGTCGATGGCCAGCGGCATGTCGGCGGCCAGGGTCTCCCGGACCGGCTTGCCGTTCTCCCAGGTCTCGGCGACCGCCAGGGCCTCCAGGTTCTGCTCCATCCGGTCCGCGATCCGCAGCAGGATCGTGGACCGCTCGGTGACCGAGGTGCGCCCCCAGGCGGGCGCCGCCGCGTGCGCCGCATCGAGGGCCCGCTCCACGTCCTCGGCCGTGCCGCGCGCGACCTCGGTGAAGGTCTGGCCGGTGACGGGGGAGGGGTTGGCGAAGTACTGGCCGCGGGCGGGCTCGACGTACTCGCCGCCGATGAAGTGGGCGTAGCGCGACGCGTACGACATGAGCGCGCCTTCGGTGCCGGGCGCAGCGTAACGGGCCATGGTGTCCTCCCCTTGCCGGGCGCCGGCCGCCGTCGGACAGCGCTCGGGAGGAGGCTAGGAGCGGGCAGGTTGCGGATACGTTGCACGGCCCGGCCGCGTCGGCTCCCGGCGTACGGTAGGTGGTTCGGCGCCGGCGCCTGAGCCTCGGCCGGGTCCCCCGGTGCCGAGTTCGCTGTCGAGGGCCCGTACGCGGGCCAGCGCGGCCGTGCGGCCCTCCGGCGGCAGGGTTGCGGCCAGGGACCGCCACACCGCCGGATCGTCCGCGCCCCACGGGGCGCACACCCAGTCGGTCAGGAGCCCCACGTCCGCCCGGGCGATCACGGCGGCCCGTGCCTGGTCCTCGATCCGGCGCCGCAGCCGGACGATGCCCGGCGCGGTCGAGCCGGGGAGCAGCGGGCCCGCGTAGTGGTGGAGCGCGGCCGACACGGCGCCGGCCGCCAGCTGACGGCTCACGACGCTGAAGTCCGCCTCCAGCGGCGCCGCCGTCCGGTAGGGCCGCGAGAGCGGGGCGCGGCCCCCCAACAGCCCGCGCAGCCGTGACATTTCGGCGCGCAGGGTCACCGGTGACACCGACTCGTCCTCGTACAGCGCGATCGCCAGCTCCTCGCCCGACAGCCCCTCGGGGTGGTGCGCGAGGAGCGCCATGATCTCGCTGTGCCGCCGCCCCAGGCGGATCCTCGTACCGTCACCGCCGACCAGCAGGGCCTCGTCCCGGCCGAGGGCGCCGAGGGTGTCCCCGGCGGCCTGCGGGAACGGGTCGAGCAGCGCCAGCTGGGCCTCTGCGGCCCGGGCGACGGCCTGCACGAAGGCGAGGGAGTGCGGATGGGCCAGGCCGTCGCCGCCGGTGATGTCCACCGCGCCGAGCAGCCGGCCGGTACGGGGGTCGTGCACCGGGGCCGCCGCACACGTCCAGGGGTGGACCCGGTGGCTGAAGTGCTCGGCGCCGAAGACCTGGACCGGCTCTCCGACGGCAACCGCCGTGCCCGGTGCGTTGGTCCCCATCGCCGTTTCGGCCCAGCGGGCGCCCGGTACGAAGCCGAGGCCCTCGGCCCGGCGCAGCGTGGCCGTCTCGCCCTCCACCCACAGCAGACTGCCCCGCGCGTCGCACACCGCCAGCAGATGGGCCCCGTGCGCCGCGAAGGCCCCCACGAGGTCCCGGAACACCGGCATCACCCGGGCCAGCGGGTGCTGCGCCCGGTACGACCGCAGCTCCGCCTCCGCCAGGTCCACCCGGGGCGCGCACTCCGGGCCGATCCGGGCCCTGGCGCACCGCCGCCAGGAGTTCGCGATCACCGCCCGGACCGGAGCCTCGACCCGCCCGTCCTGCGTGAACGCGGTGTGCGCCCGCCGCAGTACGCGCGTGCGCTCGGCGGGATCGGTCCCGCCCGGCAGCGCCACCGACGGATCGTCCATGTCACCCTCCCGTGGTGCCGCGCTACCCGGAACGCCCCATCGTCGTCCCGGCCCCGGGCCCCGACAAGCACCACGTCGGCCACGCACCGCCGAAACGCCGCCAGGGCCTGCCGGGCGGACCCGGGCCGAAGCCCCCGGCCCGGGCGGCCAGGTCCGTGGCGAGCCGGTCGCGCACGGTGGCCGCCGGCCGGCGGGACCGGGCCCGGACGGGGGAGGCCTCGGGCGGGGGCCGTACGTACGGCGTCTTCGTCAGGAGCCCGGGGGTGGGAACGCGGGGTCGCGGTGGTGCGTTGAGGGGGTAGTGGACGACGACAGGTGGAGGTGTCCGCAGATGTCCAAGCGCGGCAAGGTCGCGGTTGCCGGAGTCGTGGCAGCCATCGTGTTGTTCTGGACGGTCGGGTTCTGGGCCGGGCTGCTGGTCCTGATCGGGGTGCCGGCGGCCGCCTACCTGCTGCTGGACTCCTCCCAGCGGCGTCGTCTGCGGGGTGTGTCCAGGAGGCAGCTCGGCCGCTGAGCGGGCGCGGCCGCGTGCGCCGAACACCGTCCGTACCCCGTAGGTACGTACCCGGGATCGGCCCAGCGGGCCGGGCCCGGGCGGGGCGTCCGGGCCCGCCACGTCGTGGCGGGCCCGGATCAGTAGTAGTCCCGCATCAGCGCCGTGGCCCAGTCCGGCTGGCGGAGGTCTCCGCGGGGCCCGAATTCGGCCAGGTAGGGCTTCAGGTCGAGCACCGGGGTGCCGTCCACCGCGTCCAGGCCCTCCACGTGCACGTCCAAGCCGTCCACCTTCAGGATCCGGCACCGGGAGACACCCAGCCGGTTCGGCCTGTTCTTGCCGCGCTGGGCGAAGATGCCGACCAGCGGCCAGTCCGGGTTGCCCCGGGGGTGCCGCGCGCCCGTCTCGATCTTCTCCACCGGGACGCGGTCGAAGTGGTAGACCACCTCGAGGTGCGAGAACTCCGCCAGCCCGTACAGGGCGTCCGGGCCGAACCGGCGGCCGTCCAGGCGGATCACGGCCGTCTCCCGGCCCCAGTCGTCGTCGACGACCTCCGCGCGGCCGCCCACCACCACGGCCACCGGCTCCGACTCCACCAGCACAGCGTCTCCCTCGGGTTCAGACCGGGCGTACGGCGATGCGGTCCAGCGCCGCCAGCAGCTCCGGCAGTTTCGGCAGACCGAGATCGGGATCCCCGTCGCGGGGGACCGCCAGCACCTCGCCCGCCTCGTCGTCCAGCAGCACGAAGGCCGCGTCGTCCGTCCGGGCCACCAGCGACCAGCCGGGCCCGTCCACCCTCAGGGTCCGCGCCCCCTCGCCCGCGAAGGAGGACCGCACCCGTCCGGGCGGAGGCGGGCTCTGCACGTACTCCACGGCCTCCTTGAGCGCCCGCGCGAGCCCGGGGTGCGCCGCGGCCGCCGCCCCGCCGTCCGTCGCGACGCGCTCGCGCCAGTCGGACCACTCCCGGGCGATCTGGTCCGCGCCCATGCGCCGCTGCACCGGTCCCCACGCCTCGGCGGAGGGCGGTGCCAGCGGCACCCGCCCGGTGCCGTCGGCGCCCTGCTCCGGATCGTGCGGATCCGGGATCCCCGGAGTCGCCACCGACAGGTCCAGCGGCCAGCCCGCCAGGGAGACCACGATCGTGCGCTCGTCCGGCGACAGGTCGTACTCCATGCCGCAGTCCCAGGAGGCGATCGCCATGGCCACGAGCGAGACGTCGTCCACGACGACGGTCCAGCGCGCGCCCTCCTCGTCCTGGCCCAGCACCAGCCCGTACCCCCGTGCCACGGGCTTCACGCCCAGCAGCGCGCAGGCCTCCGGGAAATCATCGCCCAGGATGCTCGGAAACTGCGCGGGGGTCAGCAGCACGGCGGTCAGCACGTAGAGGGAACCGCCCTCCTCCTCGTCGGACACGTGGCCTCCCCGTCGCTCTCTCGTCGGCGCACCCTAACCAGCGGGTAACCCCCGCGTCGAGAGCCTGCGGGCGACGATTTCCAAGCCCGCTACCTGCACGTAGAGTTGGGACCCCGCCACAGAAAGGGACACCCGGTGCAGCGTTACGACCGGCTGAGGGAGATCCTCCGTCTCGACCCCGACAAGGACTTCCTCACCATCTACCGGCTCACCGCCACCTACGAATTCCCCTGGGACTTCACCCGCGCGCTGGAGCTCGCCCTCTTCCGCACCTACGCCGTGCCGAGCATCGGCCGCCTGCTGGCCGAGACCGCCGAGTTCACCGACCGCCCGCAGAAACGCTACGACGACACCGCGCTGCTCCTCGACGCCGTCGTGGAGCACGGATTCGAGAGCGAGACCGCGCGAACCGCGATCCGCCGCGTCAACCAGATGCACCGCGCCTACGACATCGGCAACGAGGACATGCGGTACGTCCTGTGCACTTTCGTGGTGATTCCGGTGCGCTGGCTGGACGCCTACGGCTGGCGCCCGATGACCCACCACGAGCGCCGGGCCAGCGCGAACTACTACGCCGAACTCGGCCGGCACATGGGCATCACGGACATCCCGGGCTCCTACGAGGAGTTCGAGGAGACCCTGAACGCCTACGAAGAGGCCCACTTCGGCTGGGACGAGGGCGGCCGCAAGGTCGCCGACTCCACCATCGGCCTGATGGCCTCCTGGTACCCGGCGCCGCTCGCCCCCGCCGTGCGCGCACTGAGCCTCTCGCTCCTCGACGAGCCGCTGCTGTCGGCTTTCCGCTACGAGAGCCCCCGCCCGCAGGTCAAGGCGCTGTTCCGGGGTGCCCTGAAGCTGCGCGGCCGCGCCGTCCGGCTGCTGCCGCCGCGCAAGGCCCCGCACTACGCCCGGCAGAACCCGGAGATCAAGGGCTACCCCCACGGCTACGACGTGGGCGAGCTCGGCACGTTTCCCGTGCCCGGCTCGGGGGGATGCCCCGTGCCGCATCCCCGCCGGCCGGCCGGGGCCGATGCCCAGCCTCCGGCCTGATCCGGGGCGCCTCCGCGGACCCCGGGCGAGGTGCCGACGTACGAGACGTGTGTGAGGGGTGTGCCGGTCAGGCGCGGCGCAGCGCGAGCGCCAGGAAGCGGGCGTCCTCGTCGGCGTACGAGGTCATCTCCCAGCCCGAACCGGCCAGCAGCGGGCCGAGGTTGTGCTCGGCCCGCAGGTCGTCCGGCGTCAGCTCGCGGCCCTGCCGCGCCGCGAGGGCCGCTCGCCCGATCGGGTGGAACAGGGCGAGCCGGCCGCCGGGGCGGACGACGCGGGCGAGCTCGCGCAGGTTCGCCTCCGGGTCGGGCAGGTGCGCGATCAGCCCGGCGGCGAAGACGGCGTCCAGCACCCCGTCGCGCAGCGGCAGCCGGGCCACGTCCGCGAGCAGCAGCGCGCCCTGCGCGCCCCGGCCGGCCTGCCGCGCGGCGGCCAGCATCTGCAGGGTCAGGTCCGCGCCGAGCACGGTGCCGGCGGGGCCGACGGCGGCGCGCAGCGCCGAGAGCGCCCGCCCGGTCCCGCAGCCCGCGTCGAGCACGCGGTCCCCGGGGCGCAGGCCGAACTCGGCCACGGCGGTCGTGAACGCGGGCCCGTCGTCCGGGAACTTCCGGTCCCAGTCGGCGGCGCGTGCCCCGAAGAACTCCTGCACGTGTGTGTGGTCTTCGCTCATGTGGACATGATCCCTCATGGGGCTCCGCGCGGTGCGTGCGCAAGGTGGCACGTGGCGTGATCGAAGATGAACGTAGCTCTGTCATATTCCAGCAGTTCCAGCTGCTTTCGAAATGCGCCCCGTGTTCGTGCCCTCACCCGGACTAGCGTCCCGGGGCCATGGGACACCTCGACCACGCGGCCTATGGCTGGCTGACACCCGTACTGTCATATGTGATGGCATCGATCGGCGCCGCCCTCGGGCTGCGCTGCACCGTCCGCGCACTCGCCGCGACGACCGGGTCCTCCCGCCGCAACTGGCTCCTCACCGCGGCCTCCGCCATCGGCACCGGCATCTGGACGATGCACTTCGTCGCGATGCTCGGCTTCAACGTCACCGGCACCGAGATCCACTACAACGTGCCGCTGACCATCCTCAGCCTGCTCGTCGCCATGATCGTCGTGGGCGCCGGCGTCTTCGCCGTCGGCTACGGCAAGGAACGCGGCCGCGCCCTGGTCCTCGGCGGGCTCACCACCGGCCTCGGCGTCGCCAGCATGCACTACCTCGGCATGGCCGCCCTGCGCCTGCACGGCAGCATCTCGTACGACCCGCTCACGGTCGGGCTTTCCGTCGCCATCGCCGTCGTCGCGGCCACCGCCGCGCTGTGGGCCGCGCTCAACATCAAAGCGCCGGCCGCCGTCGCCGTCGCCTCGCTCGTCATGGGCGCCGCCGTCAGCAGCATGCACTACACCGGGATGATGGCGGTCGCCGTCCGCGTCGTCCCCTCGGACCACGCCCTGCCGGGCGCCACCGCGATGCAGTTCATCTTCCCGCTCGCGGTCGGGCTCGGCTCGTACCTCTTCATCACCTCCGCGTTCGTCGCGCTCTCCCCGACCGCCGACGAGCGCGCCGCCTCCGCCTCGGCCGCCCGGCACCTGGGCGGGCAGGCGCCCGGGCCGGCGGCGCCGGCCGCGCCGGCCCGCTGAGCCGCCGGGCCGGGCCTGATCGGCCCGCCCGCTTGTGACCGGGCCCGGTCCGGTGTCCGGTCCGGCCCGACTCCCCGACTCGACCCCGCTGGACCGCACCCCGAACGAGGAGCCCATGCGCACACCCCGCAGACCACCGGAAGCAGCGGCGCCGCAGCTGCCCGCGCCCCCGGCGCGCGGCCGCCGGGCCCACGCCGGACCGCCCGCCGAGGAGCCTGCGGCGCAGCAGGACCCGCGGACCGGCCGCCCCGGTCCGGCGGCCGCCGAAGCCGCCGGCGGATCCCGCCGGCCGCGGCTGCGGCTGCGCCCCGCCACCGTCCGCGCGAAGATCGTGTCGCTGCTGATGGTCCCGGTCGTCTCCCTGCTCGCCCTCTGGGGCTTCGCAACCGTGAGCACCGCCCAGGACATCGCCCGGCTCAGTCGCGTCCAGCGGGTCGACGAGCAGATACGCACCCCCGTCGCGGCCGCCGTCACCGAGCTCCAGGCCGAACGCCGCGCCGCCGTCCGCTACCTGGCCGACCCCGCCGCCGACCAGGGCGCCGCCCTGGAGCAGCAGTCGCGGCGTACCGACGCCGCCGTCGCGCGGCTGCGGCTCGGCGACCGGCACACCGTCGCCGAGTCCGGCGACCACCGCACCGAAGTCGTCGTCCGGGTCGGGGCCTTCGTGGCCGCGGCGGAGGCCCTCGGCTCCACCCGCAAGGACATCGCGGACCGGCGAGCGACCCAGGACGCGGCGTACGAGACGTACACCCGCGTGGTGGACAGCGCCCTCTCCGTCGACGGCGCCCTCTCCGGCGGCCGGAAGGCCGAACTCGGCCCCGATGCGCGCGTCCTGCTCGAATTCGCCCGCGCCGGGGAACTCCTCTCCCGCGAGGACGCCCTGATCGCCGCGCCCGGCCCGCGCACCGCCGAAACGCTCCGGCGCCTCACCGGCGTCGTCGAGACCCGCCGCGCCCTCACCGCGAGTTCCGCCGTCGACCTGCCCGCCGCCCAGCAGGCCGCCTGGCAGTCCGTGGCCAAGAGCGCCGCCTACGCCGAGCTCACCGCTGCCGAGGACCGGGCGCTCGCCACGGGGACGGCCACGGGCACCGGGACGGCCGGTGGGTCGGCCGGTGGGTCGGCCGGTGGGTCGGCCGGTGGGTCGGCCAAGGACGCGGCCCGCGGCGCGCCGGCCGGCTGGGACGCCGCGTACTCGAGCATCAGCACCTCCCTGCGCGAGATCGGGGCCGCCGCGCACACCGCATCCGCCGACCGCACCGACCCACTCGCCCAGGCCGGGCTCAGCCCTGCCGGAGCCGCCGTGCTGCTGGGCCTCGCGGCCGTCGCCGCCTCCCTCGTCATCTCCGTCCGCATCGGCCGCGCCCTCGTCGTGGAACTCGTCTCGCTGCGCAACACCGCCCTGGAGATCGCCCACCGCAAGCTCCCGCACGCCATGGACCGGCTGCGGGCCGGCCAGGACATCGACGTCGACGCCGAGATCCCGCCCCCACCGCCCGCCGACGACGAGATCACCCAGGTCGGCGAGGCGCTCGCCACCGTCCACCGGGCAGCCCTCAGCGCTGCCGTCGAGCGGGCCGAGCTCGCCAGCGGGGTGAGCGGCGTCTTCGTCAACCTCGCCCGCCGCAGCCAGGTCCTCGTGCACAAGCAGCTCACGCTGCTCGACTCGATGGAGCGGCGCGCCGACGACCCCGGCGAACTCGGCGACCTCTTCCGCCTCGACCACCTCACGACGCGGATGCGCAGGCACGCCGAGAGCCTGATCATCCTGTCGGGCGCCGCTCCCGGGCGCGCCTGGCGGATGCCGGTCGCGCTGACCAACGTCGTACGGGCCGCCGTCTCCGAGATCGAGGACTACCCGCGCGTCGAGGTCCGCCAGCTGGCCGAGGCCGCCGTGGCCGGTGGCGCCGTCGCCGACCTCACGCACCTGCTCGCCGAACTCATCGAGAACGCCACCCAGTTCTCCCCGCCCCACACCAAGGTCCGCGTCAGTGGCGAGCCCGTCGGCGCCGGTTACGTCCTGGAGGTCGAGGACCGCGGGCTCGGCATGGGTCGCGAGACCCTCCACGAGGCCAACCGGCGCATCGAACAGTCCGAGGCCCTCGACCTGTTCGACAGCGACCGGCTCGGGCTCTTCGTGGTCAGCCGACTCGCGGCCCGCCACGGTGTGCGGGTGCACCTGCGCACGTCACCGTACGGGGGCACCACCGCCGTGGTGCTCCTGCCGAACTCCCTGCTCCAGGGCGCCATCGAGACCGGCCCGCCGCCGGCTGCGGCCCCGGACCACGACCAGCTGGTCGAGGCCCCGGTGGATCGGCAGGAGCCGGCACCGCCGCCGCCCGCGATCACCGTCGTACGGGAGGACGCCCGGCGCTCGGCGATACGGGAGGACGGGCGCGGCATCCCGCTCCCGGACCGCGGCCCCGTACGGGAGGAGCCGCGCCCGGCCCCGGTGGCCTCGCTGCGGCCGCGGGGTTCCGGGGGCCCGGGAACCCGTACGCAGGCCGCACCGGTTCCGGCGCCGGCTTCGGATTCCGCCCCGGCCCCGGCGCCTCCACCCGCTCCGGCCCCGCGGCGCGCCGGAGGCTCCGCCTCCGTGCCCGACGCCCCGGTCACCGAACTGCCGCGCCGGGTACGCCAGGCCAGCCTCGTGCCGCAGCTGCGCGAGACCCCCGTCCCGAAGGCCCCGGCCGGGGCGCGCCCGTCCGAGGAAGCGCCGGGGCGCAGCCCGGAGCAGGCCCGCGACCGGATGGCGGCCTACCGGGCCGGCTGGGTCCGCGGGGCCCAGGAGACCGGCGCCCGGGAGACCGGCGCCCACGCAGGCAGTGAAGGAGAAGTGTGATGATCGAGCACCAGAGATTCGATCTCGACGGCGTCCGCAGGTCCGGCGAACTGGACTGGCTGCTGGACGACCTGGTGGTCCGGGTCCGCGAGGTCCGGCATGCCGTGGTCCTGTCCAACGACGGCCTGGCGGTGGGCGCGTCCAGTGCGCTGAGCCGGGAGGACGCGGAGCACCTGGCCGCCGTGGCCTCCGGGTTCCACAGTCTGGCGAAGGGCGCGGGCCGGCATTTCCACGTCGGGGGCGTGCGCCAGACGATGGTGGAGATGGACGAGGGGTTCCTCTTCGTCGCGGCCGCCGGGGACGGTTCCTGCCTCGCCGTCCTCAGCGCGGCGAGCGCCGACATCGGGCTGATCGCCTACGAGATGGCCCGGCTCGTGAAGCGGGTCGGGGAGCACCTGTACACCCCGCCCCGGTTCGCGGCGCAGCCGCCGGCCGCAGGCTGAGAGCGGCGGTCCGGTACATGAACGGCCAGTGGTACGACGCCGACGCGGGCCCGCTCGTGCGCCCATACGCCATGACCGGCGGGCGTACGAAGCCGGGACCGCACGGGGTCCGGTTCGACCTGATCGCGCTGGTCGTCATGGACAACGAGGGCGCTGCGGGCACGGATGCGGCGGCCGAGTCGCTGCTCGGCCCCGAACACCGGGCACTGCTCGGGCTCTGCCGGTCCGAGACCCAGTCGGTGGCGGAGCTCGCCGCGGACGCGGACCTGCCCGTGGGCGTGGTGCGGGTGCTGCTCGGGGACCTGCTGGAGGGCGGGCACGTCAAGGTCAGCCGGCCGGTGCCGCCGGCCCGGCTGCCGGACGAGCGGATTTTGCGTGAAGTCATCGAGGGATTGCGAGCGCTGTGATGGGACAACACCACGACGGACCCGGCGGACCGGCCCCGGTGCCCGGCCCGGACGAGGATCCGGAGGCCGACGGGGAACTGGCCGCGCTCGCGCTGAAGATACTCGTGGCGGGCGGGTTCGGGGTCGGCAAGACCACGCTGGTCGGCGCGGTCAGCGAGATCCGGCCGCTGCGGACGGAGGAACTGCTCAGCCAGGCGGGCGAACTGGTCGACGACACGGGCGGGGTGGCGCAGAAGACGACCACGACCGTGGCCATGGACTTCGGGCGGATCACCATCCGGTCCGGGCTGTCGCTCTACCTGTTCGGGACACCGGGGCAGGACCGGTTCTGGTTCCTGTGGGACGAGCTCTCGCAGGGAGCCCTCGGCGCCGTGGTGCTCGCGGACACCCGCCGGCTGGAGGACTGCTTCCCGGCGGTGGACTACTTCGAGCACCGGCGCATCCCGTTCGTGGTGGCCGTCAACTGCTTCACGGACGCGCGGCGGTACGGGGCGCACGAGGTCTCGCGGGCACTGGACCTGGAGTCGGGGACGCCGGTGGTGCTGTGCGATGCGCGGGACAAGGATTCGGGGAAGGAGGTACTGATCAGGCTGGTCGAGTACGCAGGGCGGGTGCACACCGCCCGGCTGCTCGACTCGGTGGAGCCGCAGGCCGATTCCGTGTGAGGCGGACCTGCGGTGGGCGGGGCGGTGCCCGCCTCAGTGGGTGATGCCGGCAGCGGTGATCACCTTGTCGATGGTGACGCGGACGAGGAGTTCGCCGGGGACGGCATTGCGGAGGCCGAAGGCCTCGGCGCTCTCCTGGCCCATGTAACGGGCGCTGATCCGCGTCGCCCAGGGGAGCATCTCCTCCAAGTCCTCGCTGATCTCGGCGCGTCCCTGGAGGGTGACGTAGGAGAACGGCGGACGTTCGGCGTCCACGCAGAGCGCGACCCGTCCGTCGCGGAGCAGGTTGCGGCCCTTGACCGTGTCCTTGCCGGTGTTGAACACGAAGGAATCGCCGTCGAGAACGAACCAGATGGGTGCAATGTGCGGACTGCCGTCCTCGCGGACGGTGGACAGCTTTCCGGTGCGGGTCCCGTACGAGACGAATGCCCGCCATTCCTCTTGAGTCATCTTCTTCGCCATGGGGACATCCTCCTTGCCCGAAAGGCGCTGGTGGGGAAGGCTGGCGTGCACTTACTACGAGGGGTGGGGCGCAGCCGGGCCGGCGGCGTCAACGGGGAGGGGCTCGAAATGGCACTGGACAAGCAGCTGGACTGGCTGCTCGACGACCTGACGCGCAGGGTCCAGCAGGTCAGGCATGCGGTGGTGCTGTCCAACGACGGCCTGGTGACGGGTGCGAGCGCGGGGCTGGCGCGGGAGGACGCGGAGCACCTGGCGGCGGTGGCGGCGGGGCTGCAGAGCCTGGCGAAGGGATCGGGCCGGCATTTCCGCGCCGGCGAGGTACGGCAGACGATGGTCGAGTACGACGACGGCGTCCTGTTCGTCATGGCGGCGGGCGCGGGAAGCTCGCTGTGCGTGCTCAGCGCCGCCGAGGCCGACATCGGTCAGGTCGCGTACGAGATGACGCTGCTGGTCAACCGGGTGGGAGAGCACTTGGGCGTGACGGAGCGGCGGATCACCGGGGGGTGATGCCGTTCGGGCTTTCGGGAGTTGTCCACAGGCCTCGCGGGGTGTCGTAGCGCTGAGTTACGGTCTTTACGCAGAGTAATCGCTACTCGTGGGGGAGGACCGTCATGAAGGTCGCGACGCAGTCGGGGCGCGTGCTGCCGGATGCAGGGGCGCCGGCCCTGCCGGAGGTACGGGCGCACGGGCCGGTGGTGGTACGGGCGGCTGCGCTGCCGGATGCGGCGGTGGGCGGCGCCCGGGCCGCCGGGGAACTGGGCTTGACCCGGACCGAGTTCGCCCGTGCCGTCCAGCTGGGCATCGTGCGCGCCGGACCGCCGGCGCCGGGCGGGGCCGCGCGGTACACGCGGGCGGAGCTGGACCGGATCCGCTCGGCGGACGGGTTTCCGGGCGCGCTGCGCGAGCGGGTCGAGACCGTGGCCGGAGCCCAGGCAGCGGGCGGTGTGCTGTGGACCAGCCCCGGCCGGTTCACCCGGCTCGCGCGCTGCGGGCACATCACCCCGGTCGGCTACCGGATCAACCGCTACCGGGTGGTGGTCTGGCTCTATCTGGCCGCGGAGCTGCGGGAGTTCGCCGCCCGGGAGGCGGGGATGCTGCGCGGGAGCGCGCCCCCGGCGGACCGGGAGCTGATGGCGGCCAAGGCGGACCTGCGACCGCGGAAGTGGCGCGCGCGGCATGTGGGGCTGCTGCTGAGACGAACCGCCGACCCCTGGGAGCGGGCTGCGGTCCTGGCCTCCGTACTGCCGGAGGACGAACTGCGCGAGGCCGTGCCCGACCCGGCGGACCGGATCGTGCTCGCCGCCCTCGCACCGCCCCCGCCGTACGGGCACCCGCAGATCCCGGCCGCCGCGGCCGTGGCGCTCCGGCTGTTACGGGCGCAGCCGCCGGACGAGATCCACTGGTACCGCACCAGCCTGGACTTCGCGCTGACCGGGGCGCGCGATCAGTCGAAGTCGACGGGGGAGAGCGGGCCGACGTAGACCCAGGCCCCGGCCTCACGGGTGAAGGCGCTGTCCTCGTGCAGGGAACCGGCGTGCCGGCCCTCGCGGTAGTACGCCCGGAACTCCACCGAGCCCTCCGTCTCGAACATCCCGCCGCGCTCGGCGCCGAGGATCTCGAGGCGCTCCCAGCGCTGGTCGGGATCCAGGTCGAGCCGGGCGGGCCGGGTGCTCGAGTGCCAGGAGCGCAGCAGATAGGCGGTGTCGCCGACGGCGAACGCACTGAAGCGGGAGCGCATCAGCAGCTCGGCGGTGGGCGCCTGCTGCGCACCGGAGTGGAAGCGGCCGCAGCACTCCGGGTAGGCGGCGGGCAGCCCGCAGGGGCAGGGGAGGGCCGGGGTGGGCATGGGTGTGCTCAGCTCCTCGGGGACGGGGCGGGCTGCCGGAAGGGGGCGGACTACTGCGGGGACACGGGCGGCTTGGCCGCGTTCTCGGCGTACGGGCGGAAGAGGCCTTCCTGGACCACGGAGACCAGCAGCCTGCCCTCCAGGTCGTAGATACGGCCACGGGCCAGGCCCCGGCCGCCGTGGGCGATCGGCGACTCCTGGTCGTACAGGAACCACTCGTCCGCGCGGAACGGGCGGTGGAACCACATGGCGTGGTCCAGCGACGCCATATCGAAGCCGCGCATGCCCCACAGGGGTTCCACGGGGATGCGCACGGCGTCGAGGAGGGTCATGTCACTGGCGTAGGTGAGGGCGCAGGTGTGCACCAGCGGGTCGTCGCCCAGCGGGCCGACCGCGCGCATCCACACCGCGCTGCGCGGATCGGCGTCCTTGAGCTCCTCGGGAGTCCAGCGGAGCCGGTCCGTGTACCGGATGTCGAACGGCTGGCGGCGGGCCATCCGTTCCAGTGCCTCGGGCAGCGCGCCCAAGTGCTCGCGGATCTCGTCCGCGACCTTCGGGAGCGTGTCCGGGTGGGGGAAGTCGAGTCGGGGAGGCAGCTGGTGCTCGATGCTGCCCTGCTCCGGATGATGGAAGGAGGCGGTGAGATTGAAGATCGTCTTGCCCTGCTGGACCGCGGTGACGCGGCGCGTGGTGAAGGACCGCCCGTCGCGCACCCGCTCCACCTGGTACACGATCGGCACGCCCGGGATGCCTGGGCGCAGGAAGTACGCGTGCAGTGAGTGGACCGGGCGGTCGCTCTCGGTGGTGCGGCCGGCGGCCACCAGCGCCTGGCCGGCGACCTGCCCGCCGAAGACCCGCTGGAGGGACTCCTGGGGGCTGGCGCCGCGGAAGATGTTGACCTCGATCTGCTCCAGATCGAGCAGATCGACCAGTCTCTCGGCCGGGTTCGTCATCAGAGGTTCTCCACTGTCGGGTCCGGGCGGCGCCGGCGGGAAACCGGGGCCGGCGGGGCCGGTCGCTTGCGGGTGGGGGTCCACCCGGACGGAGTCCGGGGGAAGGTCAGAGCGCGCCGAGCTCACCGACCGAGGTCAGCCGGATGATCGCACGGCCTTCCTCGTCGGAGGCCGCGAGGTCGACCTCGGCGCTGATGCCCCAGCCATGGTCCCCGTTCGGGTCCGCGAAGGTCTGGCGGACGCGCCACAGGCCGTGCGCCGGGTCCTCCTCGATCTGGAGCAGCTTCGGGCCGCGGGCGTCGGGACCGGTGCCCAGGTCGTCGTACTCGTCCCAGTACGCGTCCATGGCCTCGCCCCAGGCCTCCGCGTCCCAGCCGGCCTCGCCGTCCAGCTCACCCAGCTGGTCGACGTGGTCCAGCGCGGCGAGCTCCACGCGGCGGAACATGGCGTTGCGGACCAGGACGCGGAAGGCGCGCGCGTTCGCGGTGACCGGCTTGACCTGGTCGGCCTTCTCCTGGGCCTGCTCCGCCGTCTCCACCTCCGGGTTCGCCAGCTGCTCCCACTCGTCGAGCAGGCTGGAGTCGACCTGGCGGACGAGCTCGCCCAGCCAGGCGATGAGGTCCTGGAGGTCCTCGGACTTGAGGTCGTCGGGGATGGTGTGGTCCAGCGCCTTGTACGCGCTCGCCAGGTAGCGCAGCACGATGCCCTCGGTGCGGGCGAGTTCGTAGAAGGAGGTGAACTCGGTGAAGGTCATCGCGCGCTCGTACATGTCGCGGATGATCGACTTCGGGGAGACCGGGTGGTCGCCGACCCACGGGTGGCTCTTGCGGTACACATCGTAGGCGTGGAAGAGGAGCTCTTCGAGCGGCTTGGGATAGGTGACGTCCTGGAGACGCTCCATCCGCTCCTCGTACTCGATCCCGTCGGCCTTCATCGCGCCCACGGCGATGCCGCGTTCCTTGTTCTGCTGGGCGGCGAGGATCTGGCGCGGGTCGTCCAGCGTGGACTCGACGACGGAGACCATGTCCAGCGCGTAGGAGGGGGACTCGGGGTCCAGCAGGTCGAACGAGGCCAGGGCGAAGGTGGACAGCGGCTGGTTGAGCGCGAAGTCCTGCTGGAGGTCGACGGTGAGGCGGATGGTACGGCCCTCCGCATCCGGGGTGTCGAGCTTCTCGACCACGCCGCCGTCCAGCAGCGAGCGGTAGATCGCGATGGCCCGGCGGATGTGCCGCAGCTGGGCCTTGCGCGGTTCGTGGTTGTCCTCGAGGAGGTGGCGCATCGCCTGGAAGGCATCGCCCGGACGGGCGATGACCGACAGCAGCATGATGTTGGTGACCTTGAAGCGCGAGGTGAGCGGCTCCGGGTCGGCGGCGATGAGCTTCTCGAAGGTCGTGTCCGACCAGGCGACGAAGCCCTCGGGAGCCTTC
Organism: Streptomyces sp. R33; assembly: GCF_041200175.1. Lineage (NCBI taxonomy): Bacteria > Bacillati > Actinomycetota > Actinomycetes > Kitasatosporales > Streptomycetaceae > Streptomyces > Streptomyces sp. R33. The sequence continues at coordinate 7,241,876 of NZ_CP165727.1, forward strand.
TTGCGCACCACCTTGCGGCGCTTCTTCGGGTCGTCGCCCGCCTTCGCGAGGGCCTTCTCGTTCTCGATGACGTGCTCGGGCGCCTGGGCGACCACATAGCCCGCAGTGTCGAAGCCGGCCCGGCCCGCGCGCCCGGCGATCTGGTGGAACTCGCGGGCGCGCAGGGTGCGGACCCGGTTGCCGTCGTACTTGGTGAGCGCGGTGAACAGCACCGTGCGGATGGGGACGTTGACGCCGACGCCGAGGGTGTCGGTACCGCAGATCACCTTCAGCAGGCCGGCCTGGGCCAGCTTCTCGACCAGGCGCCGGTACTTGGGCAGCATGCCGGCGTGGTGGACGCCGATGCCGTGCCGGACGTAGCGGGAGAGGTTCTGCCCGAACTTGGTGGTGAAGCGGAAGTTGCCGATCAGGTCGGCGATCTTGTCCTTCTCCTCGCGGGTGCACATGTTGATGCTCATCAGCGACTGCGCCCGCTCGACAGCCTGGGCCTGCGTGAAGTGCACGATGTACACCGGGGCCTGCCGGGTCTCCAGCAGCTCGGTGATCGTGTCGGTGATCGGGGTGGTGACGTACTCGTACGACAGCGGGACGGGCCGGCTCGCGGAGCGGACCACGGACGTCGGCCGGCCGGTGCGCCGGGTCAGGTCCTCCTCGAACCGCTTCACGTCACCGAGCGTCGCCGACATCAGGATGAACTGCGCCTGCGGGAGCTCCAGCAGCGGGATCTGCCAGGCCCATCCGCGGTCCGGCTCTGCATAGAAGTGGAACTCGTCCATGACGACCTGGCCGATGTCGGCGTACTTGCCGTCGCGCAGGGCGATGGAGGCCAGCACCTCGGCGGTGCAGCAGATCACCGGGGCGTCCGCGTTCACGGAGGCGTCGCCGGTCAGCATGCCGACGTTCTCGGTGCCGAAGAGCTTGCACAGGTCGAAGAACTTCTCCGACACCAGCGCCTTGATCGGGGCGGTGTAGAAGGTCACCTTGTCCTGGGCGAGGGCGGTGAAGTGCGCTCCGGCCGCGACGAGGCTCTTGCCCGAGCCGGTCGGGGTGGACAAGATCACGTTCGCCCCGGAGACGACCTCGATCAGCGCCTCCTCCTGCGCCGGGTACAGGGTGATGCCCTGATCCTCCGCCCACGAGGAGAAAGCCTCGAAGAGGGCGTCGGGGTCGGCGTTCGGCGGGAGCTGATCAATGAGGGTCACACCCCCCATCTTGCCTGGCTTCCTGCCGGAAGAGGGAACCGGCCGATACGGCGAAGATCACCGCCGGTACGCTGTGCCGTTGACCGGGCCCGAACGAAACCGTCAACAGGGCCCGACCACCACACGACTGGGGCGGGAAACGACCATGATGGGTCCGGCGCACTCACTGTCCGGGGCGGCAGCCTGGCTGGGGGTGGGAGCGGCCGCCGCGGCCGCCGGGCACCCGATGCCCTGGCCTGTTCTCGTCGTGGGGGCGCTCATCTGCGCCGGCGCGGCCCTCGCCCCCGACCTGGACCACAAGTCGGCGACGATCTCGCGCGCCTTCGGCCCGCTGTCCCGGGGCCTGTGCGAGGTGGTCGACAAGATCTCCTACGCCGTCTACAAGGCGACCCGCGCCCCGAAGGACGCCCGCCGCACCGGCGGGCACCGCACCCTGACGCACACCTGGCTCTGGGCCGTCCTGATCGGCGCCGGATCCTCCGCGCTGGCGGCCACCGCCGACCGCTGGGGCGTGCTCGTCCTGCTGTTCGTCCACCTGGTCCTGGCCGTCGAGGGCTTGCTGTGGCGGGCCGCGCGGATGTCCAGCGACGTACTCGTCTGGCTGCTGGGCGCCACCAGCGCCTGGATCCTGGCCGGCGTCCTAGACCAGCCCGGCAACGGCGCCGGATGGTTGTTCACCGGCCCCGGCCAGGAATACCTCTGGCTCGGCCTGCCGATCCTGCTCGGCGCCCTGGTCCACGACATCGGCGACGCCCTGACCGTCTCCGGCTGCCCCATCCTGTGGCCCCTCCCGATCGCCGGGAAGCGCTGGTACCCCATCGGCCCGCCCAAGGGGATGCGCTTCCGGGCCGGCAGCTGGGTGGAGCTCAAGGTCCTCATGCCCGTGTTCATGCTGCTCGGCGGCATAGGGGGAGCCTCCGCCCTCGGCTTCATCTAGAGGATGTCGGCAAGGGCCCCGCATGCCCCGCGCAGCAGCGGGGGATGCGGGGCCTCGTACGACAGGCCGTGCGGGCCGGTCAGCCGTGCCAGGAGCGCCACAGGGCCGCGTAGGCGCCGTCCGCCGCGACCAGCTCGTCGTGCGAGCCCAGTTCGCTGATCCGGCCGCCCTCGACCACCGCGATCACATCCGCGTCGTGCGCCGTGTGCAGCCGGTGGGCGATGGCGATGACCGTACGGCCGTCCAGCACCCGGGCCAGCGAACGCTCCAGATGCCGGGCGGCCCTCGGGTCGAGCAGTGAGGTGGCCTCGTCCAGGACCAGCGTGTGCGGGTCCGCCAGCACCAGCCGGGCCAGCGCGATCTGCTGCGCCTGCGCCGGGGTCAGCGCCGCACCGCCCGAACCCACCTCCGTGTCCAGACCGGTCTCCAGCGCCCTGGCCCAGTCGTCCGCGTCCACCGCGTCCAGCGCCGCCCACAGCTCGGCATCGGCCGCCCCGGTGCGCGCCAGCCGGAGGTTGTCCCGCAGCGAGCCCACGAACACGTGGTGCTCCTGGTTGACCAGCGCCACCTGCTCGCGCACGCGCTCCGCGGGCATCCGCGACAGCTGCGCCCCGCCGAGGGTCACCTCGCCGGTCCTCGGCGCGTAGATGCCCGCCAGCAGCCGGCCCAGCGTGGACTTGCCCGCCCCCGAAGGGCCGACCAGCGCCATCCGGGTGCCCGGCGGCACGGACATGGACACGTCGTGGAGTACGTCCACGCCCTCCCGGTAGCCGAAGCGCACCCCGTCGGCCCGGACGTCCCGCCCCGCCGGCGAGACGGCCGCGTCGCCCGCGTCCGGCTCGATCTCCCGTACGCCCACCAGGCGGGCGAGGGAGACCTGGGCGACCTGCAGTTCGTCGTACCAGCGCAGGATCAGGCCGATCGGGTCGACCATCATCTGGGCCAGCAGCGCGCCCGTGGTCAGCTGCCCCACCGACATCCAGCCCTGCAGCACGCAGTAGCCGCCGATCATCAGCACGGAGCCGAGGATCGTTACGAAGGTGACGTTGATGACGGGGAAGAGGACCGTCCGCAGGAACAGCGTGTACCGCTCCCACGCCGTCCACTCCTTGATCCGCCGCTCCGACAGCGCGATCCGGGCCGGCCCGAGGCGGTGTGCCTCGACCGTGCGGCCCGCGTCCACCGTCTCGGTGAGCGCGGCCGCGACCGCCGCGTACCCGGCCGCCTCCGACCGGTACGCCGAGGGCGCCCGCTTGAAGTACCAGCGGCAGCCGGTCACCAGCACCGGCAGCGCCACCAGCGCGGCCAGGGCCAGCGGCGGCGCGGTCACCGTGAGCGCCCCGAAGAGCAGCCCCACCCAGACCACGCCGATCGCCAGCTGCGGCACGGCCTCGCGCATCGCGTTGGCCAGCCGGTCGATGTCGGTGGTGATCCGCGACAGCAGGTCACCGGTGCCGGCCCGCTCCAGCACGCCCGGCGGCAGGCCCACTGACCGCACCAGGAAGTCCTCGCGCAGATCGGCCAGCATCTCCTCGCCGAGCATCGCGCCGCGCAGCCGGACCAGCCGGACGAAGAACGTCTGGACCACGAGGGCCAGCGCGAACAGCAGGGCCACGCGCCCCAGATGGAGCTCGCGCGCCCCCGCCGCCAGCTGGTCCACGACCCGGCCCAGCAGGTACGGGCCGACCATGGAGGCGATCACCGCGACCGCGTTGACCGTCACCAGCACCAGGAAGGCCCGCCGGTGCCGCCGGAACAGGCCGCGCACATAGCCCCGTACGGTCGCCGTCGTGCCCACCGGCAGGGTGGCGGCCGATTCGGGGGCCGCCGGATCGTATTGCGGCGGCGCCAGGCCGATCATGCGGATTCCTCGATCTCTGTGAGTGCTTCTTCCAGCCGGGTCAGTTCCATCCGGGCCACCTGCTGCTCCTCGTCCGTCTCGCGGGTGACGACAGCCCGGTAGAGCGGTTCGCCGTGCAGCAGTTCGCGGTGCGTACCGGTCGCCGCGACCGCGCCCTCGTGGATCAGGACCACCCGGTCGGCGCGGTCCAGGAGCAGCGGAGAGGAGGCCAGTACCACCGTCGTGCGCCCGGCGCGCAGGGCGGCGATACCGTCCGCGATCCGCGCCTCGGTGTGCGAGTCGACTGCCGAGGTCGGCTCGTCCAGGACCAGCACCTCCGGGTCGGTGGCCAGGGACCGCGCCAGCGCGAGCCGCTGGCGCTGCCCGCCGGACAGGGACCGGCCGCGCTCGGTGATCCGCGCGTCCATCGGGTCGTCCACCCCGTCCGGCGCCGACTGCAGCAGGGCGTCCAGGACGTCCCCGCACTGGGCGGCGGCCAGCGCCGCCCCGGGCTCGACCGCTCCGGACGCCGGTACGGCGAACAGCTCGCGCAGGGTTCCGGACAGCAGCACCGGGTCCTTGTCCTGTACGAGGACCAGCGTGCGCGCGGTGTCCAGCGCGAGCTCGTCCAGCGCGACCCCGCCCAGCAGCACCGAGCCCCGGTCGGCGGCCGGCCCGTCGTCCGCCGGATGGCCGCCGAGGCGCTCGGCCAGGCGGCCCGCCAGGTCCGGGTCCCCGCACACCACGGCGGTGAACCGGCCCGCCGGGACCAGCAGACCGGTCGCGGGGTCGTACAGGTCCCCGCCCGCGGCCGGAGCCTGCGCAGTCCCGGCGTCCGCAGCCGCTGGCTCCGGGGCGTCCGTACGCGTCAGAGAGAGCACCCGGGCGGCCCGCTGGGCCGAGGGCCGGGAGAAGGAGTACGCCATGGCGATCTCCTCGAAGTGCCGCAGCGGGTAGAGCATCGTCGCCACCGCACTGAAGGCGGCCACGAGTTCGCCGACCGCCAGCCGGCCGTCCAGTACGAGCGCGGAGCCGTACCAGACCACGGTGATCAGCAGCGCGCCCGGCAGCAGCACCTGGATCGCGGAGATCAGCGCCCACATCCGGGCGCTGCGCACGGCCGCCTTGCGGACCTCCTGCGAGGCCTCGCGGTAGCGGCCGAGGAACAGCTCCTCGCCGCCGATGCCGCGCAGCACCCGCAGGCCCGCCACGGTGTCGGAGGCCAGTTCGGTCGCCTTCCCGGCCTTCTCCCGCTGGATGTCGGCGCGTTGGGTGGCGCGCGGCAGCAGCGGCAGCACGGACAGGGCGAGCACCGGGACGCCGATCGCGACGACCACGCCGATCGACGGTGCGTAGAACAGCAGCCCGACGCAGATGGCGATGACGGAGAAGGCGGCGGCGAGGAAGCGGGAGACCGCCTCGACGAACCAGCCGATCTTCTCCACGTCGCCCGTGGAGACGGCGACGACTTCGCCCGCCGCGACGCGCCGGGTCAGGGCGGAGCCCAGCTCGGCCGTCTTGCGGGCGAGCAGCTGCTGCACGCGCGCGGCGGCGGTGATCCAGTTGGTGACGGCGGTCCGGTGGAGCATCGCGTCGCCGACCGAGATGGCGACGCCGATCAGCACCAGCAGCGCGCCGACCAGCAGCAGCCCGGCGCCGTCGCGCCGTACGACCGCGTCGACGCCCAGGCCCACCGCGTACGGCAGCCCGGCGATGCCGCAGAAGTGCACGAGGCCCCAGCACAGGCTCTTGGCCTGCCCCCCGAGTTGGCCTCGCCCCAGCCACACCAGGAAGCGCGGGCCGGAGCGAGCATCGGGTACCCCGGGGTCCGGATACGGAAGATCGCTGATCTGCATGACGCCTCATGACGGTCGAGGGGTTCAAACCGTGCAAGGTTCGCCTTCCGGACCGGTTCCGGGCAATCGATTTAGCGTTGGCCAAGGCCTTACGCGGCAGGTCGTGCGGCACCCGTGCCGCCCGCCCGGCCGAGTGTCGCCCCGTCAAGGACGGGTGGCCCGCTCCAGTTCCAGCAACGCCGAGCAGTAGCTGCGGCCGGTGGCCCGGTCCATGCCCACCTCGCACATCCGGCTCGCCGACAGATGTGCGTCGTACGCGCGCGAGGTCACCTCCGCCGCCTCGCGCTCCGTCGCCGAGGCCGTCAGCTCCGGGTGCAGCATGCCCCGGTCGCCCGCGAAGGCACAGCAGCCCGCATCGTCCGGTACCACCACCTCCGTCGCGCACGCCTCGGCGACCGCCCGCAGCTGCGCCTCGTCGCCCAAGTGCCGCATCGAACAGGTCGGGTGGAGCACGGCCGAGCCCACCGTGCGCCGGATCTCCAGATGCGGGAGCAGCTCGTCCGCCGCCCACACGACCGAGTCGACGACCGTCAGCTCCGCGTGCAGCGCCCGGTTGTCGTCCGTCAGGAACGGGACCACCTCGTGCGCGATGCCCAGCGTGCACGAGGAGGCGTCGACCACCAGCGGCAGCCGGCCGCCGGCGGTCCAGCCCCAGGCGGCCTCCACGATCCGGTTGGCCATCACCCGGTTCCCGGCTTCGTAGCCCTTGGAGTGCCAGATCGTCGCGCAGCAGGTGCCCGCGACGTCGCCCGGGATCCACACCGGCTTCCCGGCCCGCTCCGACACCGCCACCAAGGCCTCGGGCAGGGAGGGGCTCGGCCGGCCCTCCGGGCCGCCGAAGATCCGGTTCACGCAGGCGGGGTAGTACACGGCCGCAGCGCCCACCCGCCGGGTTCCGGGCAGCTTCCGTGCCGCCGCGCCGGGGATCTGCGGCAGCCACTGCGGAACCAGGTCGGGGCGTACGGCCTTGCGCGCGGCCCCGGTCACCGCCTCCAGCAGCCGGTTCCCGACCCCGTCGGCCAGCCGGTCGACCAGCTTGTCGGCGGCGGCAACGGCCAGCCGGGCGGCGCCCTCCACGGCCTTGAACCGCGTCGCGGCGAGTGCGGCGGCGCGCTCCTCGCGCGGGCTGTGCCGCCGGTGGCGGAAGTCCCGCATCAGGGCGCCCGTGTCGATGCCGACGGGGCAGGCCAGCTTGCAGGTGGAGTCGCCTGCGCAGCTGTCCACGGCGTCGTAGCCGTAGACCTCGAGCAGCCCGTCCAGCACGCGGGAGCCCGGCTGCTGGCGCATCATCTCCCGGCGCAGCACGATCCGTTGGCGGGGCGTGGTCGTCAGGTCCTCGCTGGGGCAGGTCGGTTCGCAGAAACCGCACTCGATGCACGGGTCGGCCACCGCCTCCACCTGCGGAATCGTCTTCAGCCCGCGCAGATGGGCCGTCGGGTCGCGGTCCAGGAGGATGCGCGGGGCCAGCAGTCCGTCCGGATCGACGACCCGCTTGGTCCGCCACATCAGCTCGGTGGCCCGGGACCCCCACTCCAGTTCCAGGAAGGGGGCCATGTTGCGGCCGGTGGAGTGCTCGGCCTTCAGCGAGCCGTCGAACCGCTCCACCGTCAGCCGGCAGAACGCCTCCATGAAGGCCCCGTACCGCTCGACGTCGGCGGGCTTCGCGGCGTCGAACGCGAGCAGGAAGTGCAGGTTGCCGTGGGCCGCGTGGCCGGCGACGGCCGCGTCGAAACCGTGCTCCGCCTGGAGCGCGAGGAGCGCCTCGCAGGCCTCGGCCAGCCGGGAGGGCGGCACCGCGAAGTCCTCGGTGATCAGGGTGGTGCCGGGCGCTCGGGCCCCGCCGACCGCCGTGACGAAGGCCTTGCGGGCCTTCCAGTACCCGTTGATCGTCTTCGCGTCACGGGTGAACGCATTGGTGACCGAGGCCACGGGAGCGACCAGGTCCAGCCCGGCGAGCACCCCGGCGGCGCGGCGCTCGTACTCCGCACGCCCCGCCTCGTCCGGAGCGCGGAACTCGACCAGCAGGGCGGTGGTGTCCTTCGGCAGGCCGGACCAGTCGGCAGGGACGCCTTCGACGCTGACCGAGGCGCGCAGCGTGTTGCCGTCCATCACCTCGACCGCGAGGGCGCCCGCCTCGTTGAACAGCGGTACGGCGGCGGCCGCCGCGGGCAGCGAGGGGAAGAACAGCAGGGCGCTGGTGAGCTCGCGGTCCAGCGCCACGGTGTCGAAGACGACCTCGGCGATGAAGCCGAGCGTGCCCTCCGAGCCGACCATCAGCCCGCGCAGGATCTCGACGGGCGTGGTCCCGTCCAGGTACGCGTCGAGGCGGTAGCCGGTGGTGTTCTTGATCTCGTACTTGGCCCGGATCCGGGCGACGAGCTCCGGATCGGCCTCGATCTCCTGCTTGATCTCCATCAGCCCTCGGCACAGCGCCGGCTCCGCGCGCGCCAGCTCCTCGTCGGCCAGCGCATCGGCCGTGTCCACGACGGTGCCGCCGGGCAGTACGAAGGTGAGGGAGGAGAGCGTGCGGTACGAGTTCCGCGTGGTGCCCGCCGTCATGCCGGACGCGTTGTTGGCGACGACTCCGCCGAGCGTGCAGGCGACGGCGCTCGCCGGGTCCGGGCCGAGGACGCGGCCGTGCCGGGCGAGCGCGACGTTGGCCCGCGCCACGGTGGTGCCGGGCCGGATCCGGGCCCGGCGGCCGTCCTGCAGCACCTCGATGCCGGCCCAGTGGCGGCGTACGTCGACCAGGATGTCCTCGCCCTGGGCCTGCCCGTTCAGCGAGGTCCCGGCGGCGCGGAAGACGATCTCGCGCCCGCGGCCGTGGGCGTACGAGAGGACCGCGGAGACGTCGTCGATGTCCTCGGCGATCACCACCACCTGCGGTACGAACCGGTACGGCGAGGCGTCGGAGGCGTAGCGGACCAGGTCGGAGACCTTCCACAGCACCTTCCCGGCGCCCAGCAGCTCCGTCAGCTCGGTGCGCAGCGGCTCCGGGGTGCCGGCGGCCAGGTGCTCCGGGACCCGGTCCGGGGCGGGGCCGCTGATGCTGCGCGGGCGCAGGGCCCCGGGCCTCGGTTCCAGCAGCGGCATGCGCGACCCCTTGCCTACTCGTTCGGCCTAGTCCCGGGGACCCGTTCCCGGGCTCGGGGGCGGCCTTCTCAGCAGCTGCGCTCCATCGGGGCGTCCGTGAGAGCGTTCAGCAGGCCGCCGAGCACCTCGCGCTGCCCGGCGGTCAACGGAGCCAGGATCTCCTCTGCCGCGTCGGTTCGCGCGTTGCGCAGCCGGCGCAGCGTGGCGCGGCCCGTGTCGGTGAGCTCGATCCTTATGACGCGCCGGTTCGCCGGGTCGGGCGCGCGGCGCACGCATTCGGCGGCCTCCAGGCCGTCCACCAGCGTGGTCACGGCGCGGGGCACGACTTCCAGGCGGGCGGCGAGGTCCGCCATCCGGGGCGGCTCGGCGCCGTCGTAGTGCGAGACGAGGCGCAGCAGCCGGCTCTGGGCGGGGGTGATGCCGAGCGGCTCCAGGTGGCGCTTCTGGATCCGGTGCAGCCGGCGGGTCAGCCGCAGCAGCTGTTCGGCGAGGACGCCGTCTGTGCTGTCGGTTTCGGAAGCGGTGCTCATACTGGGAAACAGTACCAGGACCAGATTCATTGTGAGTATAGGTAACAATGAGCTATGCTCATGCGAGTCTCGTCAGAAGGAGGCCCATGCGCCCCGAAGAACCGAAGTGGACCCCATCGAAAGAAGCCCTCGACCCCAACCGCCCCGCCCCCGCGGAGCAGCCGCGTGAGCTGCGCCGGATCGTGGGCCTGTTCCGCCCCTACCGCGGCCGCCTCGCCGTCGTGGGGCTGCTCGTCTGCGCCTCCTCGCTGGTCGCAGTGGCCTCGCCGTTCCTGCTGAAGGAGATCCTGGACGTCGCCATCCCCGAGGGGCGTACCGGGCTGCTCAGCCTGCTCGCGCTCGGCATGATCCTCACCGCAGTCGTCACCAGCGTGTTCGGCGTGCTCCAGACGCTGATCTCCACCACCGTCGGCCAGCGCGTCATGCACGACCTGCGGACCGCCGTGTACGCCCAGCTCCAGCGGATGCCGCTGGCCTTCTTCACCCGGACCCGGACCGGCGAGGTGCAGTCCCGCATAGCCAACGACATCGGCGGCATGCAGGCCACCGTCACCTCCACCGCGACCTCGCTCGTCTCCAACCTGACGGCCGTGATCGCCTCCGTCGTCGCGATGCTCGCGCTCGACTGGCGGCTCACCCTCGTCTCGCTGCTCCTGCTGCCGGTGTTCGTGTGGATCAGCCGGCGGGTCGGCCGCGAGCGCAAGAGGATCACGCTCCAGCGGCAGAAGCAGATGGCCGCAATGGCCGCCACGGTCACCGAGTCCCTGTCGGTGAGCGGCATTCTGCTCGGCCGCACGATGGGCCGCGCCGACTCGCTGACCCGGTCCTTCTCCGACGAGTCCGAGAAGCTCGTCGGCCTCGAGGTGCGCTCCAGCATGGCCGGGCGCTGGCGGATGTCCACCATCGGCATCGTCATGGCCGCCATGCCTGCCCTCATCTACTGGGCCGCCGGCATAGCCCTGCAGTCGGGCGCCCCCTCGCTCTCCGTCGGCACCCTCGTCGCCTTCGTCACGCTCCAGCAGGGCCTGTTCCGGCCCGCCGTGAGCCTGCTGTCCACCGGTGTGCAGATCCAGACCTCGCTCGCCCTCTTCGCGCGGATCTTCGAATACCTCGACCTGCCGGTGGACATCACCGAGCGCGCGGACGCGGTGCGCCTGGACCGGGCCCGGGGCGAGGTCCGTCTGGAGGACGTGCACTTCGCGTACGACGCCAAGCACGGGCCCACGCTGACGGGGATCGACATCACCGTCCCGGCCGGCGGCTCGCTCGCCGTGGTCGGGCCGACCGGCTCCGGCAAGAGCACCCTGAGCTACCTCGTGCCCCGGCTCTACGACGTGACCGGCGGCCGGGTCGCCCTGGACGGGGTGGACGTACGCGACCTCGACTTCGACTCGCTGGCCCGCTCCATCGGCGTGGTCTCCCAGGAGACGTACCTCTTCCACGCCTCGGTCGCCGACAACCTGCGCTTCGCCAAGCCGGACGCCACCGACGAGGAGATCGCCGAGGCGGCCCGCGCGGCCCAGATCCACGACCACATCGAGTCCCTGCCGGACGGGTACGACACCCTGGTCGGCGAGCGCGGCTACCGCTTCTCCGGAGGCGAGAAGCAGCGCCTCGCCATCGCCCGCACCATCCTGCGCGATCCCCCGGTACTGATCCTCGACGAGGCCACCAGTGCTCTCGACACCCGCACCGAGCATGCCGTGCAGCGGGCCATCGACAACCTGTCCCAGGGGCGCACCACGATCACGATCGCCCACCGGCTCTCCACCGTCCGCGACGCCGACCAGATCGTCGTCCTGGACAAGGGCCGTATCGCCGAGCGCGGTACGCACGAGGAGCTGCTGGAAGCGGACGGCCGGTACGCGGCCCTGGTCCGCCGCGACCGGGAAGCCGCGCTCACCCCGGAGACGGCAGCGGCCCGAGTGGTCCGGGAAGCGCCGGCTGCCAAGGCTGCCAAGGCGGCCACGGTGGGGGAGTCGGCAGGGTCGGCCGAGGGGGCCGCGCAGCCCGCACCGGTAAACGTGTGATCGTATGACGTATGTGCGGGCGTGATGCCCGACATGTGACGCTTCGCGCGTTAGCGTGCCCGCATGCGTCATGAGTACCAGCCGCCACGGCGTCGATCTCGGCTCACCCGCCGGGGCCGTCTGGCGCTCCTCCTCGGCATGCTGCTCGCCCTCGGTGCGGCCGCCCTCATTCCGCTGCTGCGGAGCGGGGAAGCCCCCGAGAAGCCACGCCAGTTGACCATTCCCGAGGGCTGGCGGGCACCCCAGGTGTACGCCGCGATCGACCGCGAGCTGAAGCTCCCGGCAGGCTCCGCCAAGGCGGCGGTCGCCACGGCCGGACTGGCCCTGCCCGCAGAGGCGAAGGGCAATCCGGAGGGCTTCCTGTTCCCGGCGACGTACCCGGTGACCTCGAAGTCCACGCCGGCCACCCTGCTCGCGTACATGGTGCAGACGGCCCATCGGAAGCTCGCGACCACAGCCGTCGCCGACGGCGCCAAGGCGCACGGGATGACCCCGTATCAGACGGCCACCCTCGCCAGCATCATCGAGGCGGAAGCCGAAACCCGCGCCGACCAGGGCAAGGTCGCCCGGGTGGTGCACAACCGGCTGGCACGGTCCATGCCGCTCCAGATGGACTCCACCATCAACTACGCGCTGGGCCGCAGCACGGTGGACACCACCCTGAGCGAGACCCGGATCGACAGCCCCTTCAACACCTACGAGCGCCAAGGGCTCCCGCCGACGCCGATCGACAGCCCGGGCCTGGAGGCCATGACAGCGGCCGTCGCGCCGACACCCGGCGACTGGCTGTTCTTCGTCACCGTCAAACCGGGGGACACCCGCTTCTCGGCGACGTACGAGGAGCACAAGAAGCACGTCGCGGAGTTCAACCGGATCCGGGCCGCAGCCGGCGCCGGTGCCGGCAGCACCGAGGGCGCCGGGCGGGCCCAGGCGGGCTCCCGCGCCGACCAGGCCGACTAGACGGAGCCGACGGCGACCGGTTCGCGGGCGCCTTCGGTGCCGTCGGCGCCCCGGGCCAGCAGGCGGCGGATCTCACGGACCGCGGCGCCGCCGGCGCGGTTGGCGCCGATCGTCGATGCCGACGGGCCGTAGCCGACCAGGTGGATCCGCTCGTCGCGGACCGCGCGGGTGCCCTCGACCCGGATGCCGCCGCCGGGCTCGCGCAGGTGCAAAGGCGCCAGGTGGTCGATGGCGGCCCGGAACCCGGTGGCCCACAGGATCACATCTGCCTCCACGTGCCGCCCGTCCGCCCAGGCGACGCCCGTCGCCGTGATCCGCTCGAACACGGGCCGCCGGTCCAGCACCCCCGAGGCCAGCCCGGCCCGGACGGCCTCGTTCAGCGGGAGTCCCGTCACGCTGACCACGCTCTGCGGGGGCAGCCCCTGGCGTACCCGCTCGTCGACCATGGCCACCGCGGCCCGTCCCTCGGCCTCGCCGAAGCTCCCGTCGCGGAACACCGGGGGCCGCCGGGTCACCCAGGTGGTCTCCGCCGCGACCTCGGCGATCTCCAGCAGGTGCTGCACCGCCGAGGTGCCGCCGCCCACCACGACCACCCGGGCCCCGGCGAACTCCTGCGGCCCCGGGTAGTCCGCGGTGTGCAGCTGGCGGCCCCGGAACGTCTCCTGGCCCGGGTAGCGAGGCCAGAAGGGGCGGTCCCAGGTTCCCGTCGCGTTGATCAGGGCCCGCGCCGACCAGGTCCCGGCCGAGGACTCCACGCGCAGCTGCCCGTCGGCGCCGTCCCGTACGGCCGTGACGTCCACGGGCCGCCGCACGCGCAGCCCGAACCGGTCCTCGTACGCGCCGAAGTACTCCGCGATCACGGCCGAGGACGGCCGCAGCGGGTCGGCGTCCGTGAGCTCCATGCCGGGCAGGGCGTGCATCCCGTGCACCTTGCCGTACGTCAGCGAGGGCCAGCGGAACTGCCAGGCGCCGCCGGGCCGCGGTGCATGGTCCAGCACCACGTGGTCGATCCCGGCCCGCGCCAGGTGGTACGCGCTGGACAGCCCTGCCTGCCCGGCACCCACGACCACCACGTCGACGTCCGCCGCACCCCGCATGATTTCGTTCACGGTTCTACCAACTCACGGGTGCGGAGGCATCTTCCCTGCCGGTCAGGACACCCCCCAGGCCGCGGGCCGGCGGGACGAGAGCCAGGTGTAGGCCGTGTCCGCGAGGAACTCCGCCTGACCGGAGCGGAAGAGCAGGCCGGCCGTCGCGAAGGCCGGGTCGTCGGCCGTGGCGGTCACGTACGGGATGGCCACGCAGTCCATGCCGGCCGCGTGGGCCGCCTGGGCGCCGGGCGCCGCGTCCTCGAGGACCACGCAGTCGGCCGGGTCCGCGCCGAGGCGGCGGGCCGCCTCGAGGAACGCGTCGGGGGCGGGCTTTCCGTGCGCCACCTCCTCGGCGGAGACCGCGGTGCTCAGCAGCGCGTCCAGGCCCGTCCCGGCCAGCACGGCGTCGATCGCCTCGCGCGAGGACCCGGAGGCCACCGCCATCGGGACGCCCTCCGCGGACAGCCGCTCCACGAACTTCCGCATCTCGGGGAAGACCTCGGTCCCGGTCCGGGCCAGCTCCAGATAAGCGGCGTTCTGTTCGGCCAGCAGCTGTTCCACCGGGGCCTGGATCCCGTACCGGTCCCTGAGGATCTCCAGCGTCTCCAGGGTGCCGATGCCGATGAAGCGGGAGTGCTGCTCCCAGGTGAAATCGGGGACGCCGTGCCGGGCCAGGGTGCGCCGCCCGGACTCGTAGTAGTTCGGCTCGCTGTCCACGAGGGTGCCGTCGAGATCGAATATGACGGAAATCATCCGCTCTGCCCGTCCTGCCGGTCGTGTACCTGCCCCGGCCATCCTGTCAGGGTTTGCGCGCCGCCCGTCCCACGGACTCCACCAGCGGCAGCAGCCGGTGCGCCACGCGCTCGCGCAGCGCCACCTCCGTACGGGTGCGGACCACGCCCGGGAGCCGGATCAGCCGCTGGATCACGTCCTCCAGGTGCGCGTTGTCCCGGGCCGCCACCCGGGTCAGCAGGTCCCCGCCGCCGGTGATCGAAAAGGCCTCGATGATCTCGGGTACGGCGGCCAGCGCTTCGCCGACCTCGTCCAGGTGCCCCTGCGTGACCTCGATGTGCACGAAGGCCAGCACGGGATGCCCGAGCGCCGCGGGGGAGAGCACGGGACCGGTCCCGGTGATCACCCCGGTGCGCTCCAGCCGGTCCAGCCGGGCCTGCAGGGTGCCGCGCGCGACCCCGAGGAGCCGGGCGTACTCGCGGACGCTGGTGCGCGGCTGCTCGATCAGCAGGCGCAGGATCCGGGTGTCGAGCTCGTCCACTGCCATGCCGCGACTGTACCAATGGCCCAGTGCAGTGCCCTTCCGGCCGACCGGTGCATCCGCAGGCAGCGGTCCGCCGGAATCCCGTACGGGCACACGTCGAGGAGGAGACAGCGATGACGACCACCACCGGTCTGCACTGCCTGGTCACCGGTGCCACCGGCTACATCGGCGGCCGCCTGGTGCCCGAGCTGCTCGATGCCGGGCACCGCGTCCGGTGCCTGGCCCGCTCCCCCGAGAAGCTGCGCGACCACCCCTGGGCCGGGCGCACGGAGGTCGTCCGCGGCGATGCCACCGACGCCGGATCCGTCGCGGCGGCCCTGCGCGGCATCGACGTCGCCTATTACCTCGTCCACGCCCTCGGCGCCGGATCCGGATTCGAGGACCGAGACCGCGCCGCCGCCCGCGTCTTCGCCGAACAGGCCCGCGCGGCCGGCGTCCGCCGCATCGTCTACCTGGGCGGGCTCACCCCCGCCGGGATCCCGGTCCGCGAGCTGTCCCCGCACCTGCGCTCCCGCGCCGAGGTCGGCGAGATCCTCCTCGCCTCCGGCGTGCCGGTCACCGTCCTGCGCGCCGCCGTCATCATCGGCTCCGGCTCGGCCTCCTTCGAAATGCTGCGCTACCTGACCGAACGGCTGCCGGTCATGGTCACGCCCAGCTGGGTCGGCACCCGCGTCCAGCCCGTCGCCGTCCGCGACGTCCTGCGCTACCTCGTCGGCAGCGCCGAGATGCCGCCCGAGGTGAACCGCGCCTTCGACATCGGCGGCCCCGACGTGGTCACGTACGAGGAGATGATGCGCCGCTACGCCGCCGTGGCGCAGCTGCCGCCGCGGTTCATCCTGCGCGTCCCGATGCTGACGCCGAGGCTGTCCAGCCAGTGGATCGGCCTGGTCACCCCCGTCCCGCCCGCACTGGCCCGGCCGCTCGCCGAATCCCTGCGCCACGAGGTGGTGTGCGCCGAACACGACATCGCGCGGTACGTCCCCGATCCGCCCGGCGCCCCGATCGGCCTCGACCAGGCCGTGTCCCTGGCCCTCCAGCGCGTGCGCGAGGCGAACGTGACCACCCGCTGGTCCTCCGCGGGGGTGCCGGGCGCCCCCAGCGACCCCCTGCCCACCGATCCCGACTGGGCGGGCGGCAGCCTCTACACCGACGAGCGCGAGCGCGCGGTCGATGCCTCGCCCGCCGCGCTGTGGCGGGTGATGGAGGGCATCGGAGGGGAGAACGGCTGGTACTCCTTCCCGCCGGCCTGGGCGGTACGGGGCTGGCTGGACCGGCTCGTCGGCGGGGTCGGGATCCGGCGCGGCCGCCGTGACGCGGCCCGGCTGCGCGTGGGGGACTCCCTGGACTTCTGGCGGGTGGAGGAGATCGAACCGGGCCGCCTGCTGCGCCTGCGCGCCGAAATGCGGTTGCCGGGCCTCGCCTGGCTGGAGCTCCGCGCGGACCCGCCGGCTGCGGAACCGGGAGCCGACGCCGTGCCGGGGCGGGGGGCCACGTACCGGCAGCGGGCGCTGTTCCATCCCCACGGGCTGCTCGGACACCTCTACTGGTGGAGCGTGTCGCCCTTCCACGCCCTCGTGTTCGGCGGCATGGCCCGCAACATCACCCGCACCGCGCGCCGCCTGGACGACGAGGCCGCCGCATCCGGCGGAGCCCCGACGGGCGAAGGAAAGGACGACGAACGTCCCCCCGGCCCCGATGCGGAGCGAGCGAACCCATGAACGTCGCGGTGGTCCTGTACACCTCCGACCTGCGCCTGCACGACCATCCGCCGCTGCGCGCGGCCCTCTCCTCCTGCGACCGGGTGGTGCCGCTCTTCGTCCGCGACCGGGCCGTCGACGCGGCCGGCTTCGCCGCGCCCAACCGGCTCGCCTTCCTCGCCGACTGCCTGGCCGGCCTCGACGCCGGACTGCGCGAGCGCGGCGGCCGCCTGGTGCTGCGTTCCGGCGACGCGGTCGCCGAGGTGTGCGCCCTCGTCCACGAGTGCGACGCCGACGAGGTCCACATGGCCGCAGGGGTCAGCGGGTACGCCCAGGCCCGCGAGGAACGGCTGCGCGCCGCCCTCGAAGCCGAGGGCGTACGGCTCTACGTGCACGAGGCGGTCATCACGGCCGTCGCCCCCGGGGCCGTGCTCCCCGCCGGCTCGGACCACTTCGCCGTCTTCACCCCGTACTTCCGCCGCTGGAGCGACCTGCCGCCCCGCGCCGTCGCCCCCGCCCCGCGCTCCGTCCGGGTGCCCGACGGCATCGGCTCCGACCCGCTGCCCCGGCGCGGGGCCGTCACCGGCGTCTCCCCGGGCCTTGCCCGTGGGGGCGAGCGCGAGGCCCGCGACCTCCTCAGGCGCTGGCTGCGCGCGGGGCTCTCCCGCTACGCGGACGCCCACGACGACCTGGCCGGCGACGCCACCTCCCGGCTCTCCCCGCACCTCCACTTCGGCACCCTCTCGCCCACCGAGGCCGTCCACCGGGCCCGCGCCGGCGCCGGTGGCCCCGGCGCCGAGGCCTTCGTCCGGCAGATCTGCTGGCGCGACTTCCACCACCAGGTGCTCGCGGCCCGCCCCGAGACCGCCGTACGGGACTACCGCGACCGCCGGGACCACTGGCGCACCGGGGCGGCCGCCGAGGAGGAGACCGAGGCCTGGAAGGAGGGCCGCACCGGCTACCCGGTGGTCGACGCGGCCATGCGCCAGCTGCGCCACGAGGGCTGGATGCACAACCGGGGCCGGCTGCTCACCGCCAGCTTCCTCACCAAGACCCTGTACGTGGACTGGCGGATCGGGGCCCGGTACTTCCTGGACCTCCTCGTGGACGGGGACCTCGCCGACAACCAGCTCAACTGGCAGTGGGTGGCCGGTACGGGCACCGACACCCGGCCCAACCGGGTCCTCAACCCCGTCCGCCAGGGGATGCGTTACGACCCGGCCGGCCGCTACGTGCACCGCTGGGTGCCGGAGCTCGCCGGGCTGGACGCCCCGCAGGTGCACGAACCCTGGCGGCTGCCCGCCCCCGAGCGGGCCCGGTACGCCTACCCCGACCGGATCGTGGAACTCGCCGACGGGCTCGACCGGTTCCGGCGCGGACGCGGAGCCGCAGGAGCGCCCGACGCCGGCCCCGGAGCCCTATCGTGAGCGGGTGGACCGCGTGCCCAGGACACCACCGCAGCCCCAGCCCCGGCCCCGGCCCGCCGCCGCGCTGAGCACCGGCGCGGTCGCCCGCCGCCTCGGGGTCTCGCCGACCACGCTGCGCTCCTGGGAGCGCCGCTACGCGATCGGCCCGGCCCGCCGCGACGCCGGCCGGCACCGCCGCTGGACCCCGCGGGACATCGCCCGGCTGGAGCTGATGTGCCGGCTCACCGCTGACGGGGTCCCGCCGGCCGAGGCGGCCCGGGCAGCCCTCGGCGGCGGCGACGAGCTCCCTGCCGAGTCGGCGGCACCCGCGCCGACCCCCGGCGGGACGGGCGCCCTTCCGCTCGGGGCGGTCCGCCCGGAGTGCCGGGGGCTCGCCCGGGCCGCCGTACGCCTGGACGCGCCGACCGTCGCGGAACTGCTGGAGGCGGCCCTGGCCGAGCACGGGCCGGTCACCGCATGGGAGGAGGTCATCGCGCCGACCCTGCACGCCGTGGGCCGCAAATGGGCCACCGCCGGGGAGCGTTACGTCGAGGTCGAACACCTGCTGTCCTGGCAGGTCTCCGCGGCGCTGCACCGGATCCGGCCCGCGCCCGAGCCGCCCCGGACCCCGCCCGTACTCCTTGCCTGCGTGCCCGGCGAGCAGCACAGCCTGCCCATCGAGGCCCTCACCGCGGTCCTCGGCCAACGGGGTCTGCCCGCCCGGATGTTCGGGGCCGCCCTGCCCGCCGACGCCCTGCACGACGCCGTGCGGCGCACCGGCCCGCGGGCCGTCGTGCTGTGGGCGCAGTCCCGTACGACCGCCGACCCGGCCCTGGCCCGGTCGGTGGCCGGTATCGAGTGGGGCCTGCGGGGTGCCCGCAGCAGCCCGGCGCTGTTGCTCGCCGGACCCGGCTGGGGCACGCAAGCGCCGGCCCCGCGCACGGAGAGGCTGTACGGGCTGCGCTCGGGCCTCGCGGTCATCGAGTCGCTCGCGCCGCCGCGGGCAGCGACCGGCGCAGCTGGTGCAGGGCCCTTCGCATATGGCTCTTGACGGTGCCCAGCGGCAGCCCGGTGCGGTCCGCGATCTGCGTCTGGGTCAGGTCCGCGTAGAAAGCGAGGCGCAGTACCCGCTGCTGTTCGAACGGCAGCCTGGCCAGCTCTCCGAGGACCAGGACCCGGTCCAGGACCTGCTCCGACTCCTGCTGCGGCAGGCTTCCGGGACGGTCGGCCCGACCGGGGGCGGCGCCTGCGGCGGCCGCGGCCGCCCGGGCCCGCCGGGTCCGCGCCTCCAGCGCGTCGGCCACCTTGTGCCGGGTGATGCCGGTGATCCAGGCGCCGAGCCCGCCCGGTCCGGGCCGGTAGCGGCGCCGGCCGTGCCAGGCGGCGAGGAACACCTGCTGGGTGACGTCCTCGGCCTCCCGCTCGTCGCCCAGGCAGCGGTGCGCGAGCGAGTGGACCAGAGGCCGCCAGCGCCGGTAGACCGCCTCCATGCAGTGCTCGTCGCCCGCTGCGAAGCCCGCTGCGATGCACTCCTCGCTTCCGTCCATGGCCCGAGCCTCGCCACCACGCCCCGCGCGGACCACTCGCAGCGTTTTCGCATCGATTTGGGCGACCGTCGTCCCGTACCCGAGCGCGCTGTCCTGCCCCAGGATCAGCCCCGTCTCGATCGCCGGGCCGATCACCAACCAGCGCCGCCCGAGGCCTCCGAAGCCGCTGCCGCGACGGGTGCGCGCTCACGTCCATGAGGCCCGACAGTGACATGCCGCCCGGATACCCCGGCGCCGACATGCCGGAGGGCTTATGGTCCGGAGAATGAGCGACCTGCTGCTGGTGAGGCACGGCGAGACGGAATGGAGCGCCACGGGGCGGCACACCGGGCGGACCGACGTGCCCCTGACCGCCGCCGGCGTCGAGGAGGCCATCTCGCTGGCCCCCTACTTCCGCGACCGGCACTTCGCGTTGGTGCTGACCAGCCCGCTGCGGCGGGCCGTCGCCACGGCCGAACTCGCCGGACTGAGCGACGGCGTCACCGACCCGGACCTGTGCGAATGGGACTACGGCGGCTACGAGGGCGTCACCACGGCCGAGATCGAGCGGACCCGGCCGCACTGGTCCCTGTGGACCGACGGCGTCCCGCCCGGCGACCCGGAACACCCCGGCGAGAGTGCGGCCCAGGTCGGCGCCCGCGCGGACCGCGCCCTGGCCCGGGCGGCCGCGGTCCTCGCCGAGGACCGCGGCGATGCCGTCCTCGTCGCCCACGGCCACTTCCTGCGCGTCCTGACCGCGCGCTACCTGGGGCTGCCCCCGCAGGACGGCAGGCTCTTCCTGCTGCGCACCGGCACGGTCAGCGTCCTGTCCACCGAACACGGCCTCCCGGTGATCGCAGGCTGGAACACCCACCCCTGAGGACCCGTCCCCAGGTCCCGCGGCCGTCCGCGTGGGATTCTGAAACCGTGCGAGCCCTTGGGGAACTCGAACGGGATCTCCGGACGGGCACCGGCCCGGTGCCGGCGGCCGCACGCCGGGCCGTCCGGACCACGATCGCCGCCTGCGGCGGCTTCTACCTGTTCCTGTACGGACTCGACCGGCCCGTCAGCGCCACCTACGCCCTCTTCGGCGCCGTCTCGCTGGCGGGCCTCTCCCGGATCCCGGGCACGGGACGGCAGCGGGCCGCCGTGATGGTCAGGCTGCTTCCGGTGGCCTGTGTCCTGGTGACCCTCGGCACCTTCCTCGCCGTCCGGACCTGGAGCGCCGTCCTCGGCATGGCCGTCATCGGCTTCTGCGTGGCCTTCTCGGCGGCGGCAGGCCCCCGGCCGGCGGGCGCCGCGGCCGGGCTGCAACTGCTGTACATCCTGCCGAGCTTCCCGCCGTACGCCCCGCACACCCTCGACGAGCGGCTCGGCGGCGCCCTCACCGGCCTGCTGCTGCTGATCCTGGCCGAGGCGTGGGTGCTGCCCGACCCGCGGGTGGCGACGTACGCCGAGCGGGCCGCGGGCTCCGTGGCCGAGGCGGCCCGCTGCGCCGCCGCCCTGGAACGGCCGCCCTACGCCCTGACCGATTCCGCTTCCGACCGGGCCCGGACGGCCGCCGAGGCACTGCGGTCCTCCCGGGTCCCGGAGGCGGAACGCCCCGCCGGGCCGGGCCTGCGCGAGCGGGCCCTGGCTCACACCGGGCTGGCCGCGCGCACCCTGCTCTCCCGGCTCCGCAACCTGCCCCCACCGCCGGCCGGACGGGAGCCGAGACAGGCCGGACTCGACCTGCTGGGCGCGGTCCGCACATCGGCGACCGGAACCTCCACACTGCTGCGCGACGGACGGCGGCCCGTCGTGGACTCGACGGAACTGCTCCGCCTGCGCGCCCGGAACTCGCGCACCCCCGCGGACCTGCCCGAGTCCCGCCGCCGGCAGGCCGCTCTCCTGGAGGTCGCAGACGCCGCGGTGGTGCTGCGCACCGCAGCGGAGATCGCCGTGGAGGGGAGGGGAGCGCACCCGCAGGGCGACGCGGCGGACCGGTTCTGGTACGTCCGGCAGAACACCGTGCAGCTGTGGTGGCACCGGATCGCCGCACACACCGGGCCGCGGTCGGTGCACTTCCAGAACGCCGTACGGATCGCGCTGGCCCTCGCGGTGGCCCGTACCGTGGCCGGACTCGACTCCCTTCCGCACGGGTTCTGGGCGATGCTCGCGGTCATCAGCCTCACCCGGACCACTGCCGTGCAGACCCGCGGAACCGTGCGCACCGCGCTGATCGGCACCTGCCTGGGCGCGCTCGCCGCCGGTACGGTGCTCGCCCTGACCGGTGGGGAGACCCTGGTGTACGCGATCGTGCTCCCGCCGCTGATGCTGTTCACGTTCACCATCGGGCCCGTGCGGGGTGTGGGCTGGGCGCAGGCGCTGTTCACACTGGTCGTCGCCGTCGTCTTCGCCCAGCTGTCCGCGGTCACCTGGCAGCTGGCCGAGGTCCGCTTCCTCGACGTGACCATCGGGAGCGCGATCGGGATCGTGTGCGGGATCCTGGCCTGGCCGCGCGGGGCCCACGACGAACTCGGCCGGGCGGTGGCCGGGCTGCTGCGGGCCTGCGCGGACGACGTCGAGTCCACCACCGCCGTCGCCACGGCGCCCCGGGGGCTCGCACAGACCCCGCAGGACGCGGAGCACCGGGTCCGGATCACGCTGGTCATGGCCGAGTCCGCGTACGCCCAGTACCAGAGCGAGACGCAGCGCCCGGCCGGGCCGGGTCCGGACTGGCAGGCCACGGTGATGACCGGGCACCACGTGCTCTGGGGCGCCGGGAGGGTCCTGGGCAGCGTGGACGGGACGCCGCTCGCGCGCAGCGAGGCGGCGCAGCTCGGGGACTACGCCGCCCGCGTGGCGGCCGGACTGCGCCGGGCGGCGGCGGTGGCCGACGCCCCGCACAAGACCCGTGACAAGACCCGTGACAGGACCCCTTCGAGCGGGACCGGCACGCCGGGCGGTCCCGGGGCCGCGGGATCCGGTGTGCCGGCCGCGCCCGGGTCCGCCGAGGCGGCGCCGCCCGACGCGGGGCCCGTGTACTTCGCCACGACGGCCTGGCTCGACTCGCTGACGGCGGACCTGCGGATCATCGAGTCGGGCCGCGCCGCGGCGGCACCCCACGGGGCGGTGTGATCCCGTAGTCCGCCGTTTCCCGGCCGCGCGCCCGGGCAGGAACTCCACGGCGTCCGGGACCGAACGGGCGGCGGGAAGCGCGAACCGAGGATGAGGGCGAGGGGCGCCGATGAGTGGCGGCAAGTCCGCGGCGGAGGTGTTCGACGAGGTCGGAGTGCGGTACGAGGAGGTGTTCGGGCGGGTTCCCGGCCAGCTCGCCGCACTGGACTGGCTCACCGGTCGGCTCGCCCCCGGCGCCCGTGTGCTGGACGTGGGCAGCGGCACGGGCCGCCCGACCGCCGAGGCCCTCGCGCGGGCGGGCTGCGCGGTGACCGGCATCGACGTCTCGGCGCACATGGTCGACCTCGCGCGCTCCCGGGTGCCGCAGGCCCGGTTCGAGCAGGCCGACGTCCGGACGTACGCGGCCGCGGAGGGCGGCTTCGACGCGGTGTGCTCCTTCTTCCCGCTGCTGGTGATGTCCCAGCAGGAGGTGGCGGCGGCGCTGGAGCGGATGGCCTCGTGGGTGGCGCCCGGCGGGTACTTCGTGATGGCCACCGTGCCGGGCGACATCAGCGATCTCGACATCGTGTGGATGGGGCACGAGGTCACCGTCAGCAGCCTGTCCACGGCCGAGCACCTGCGGCTGCTGGACGCGGCCGGGCTCGAGGTGCTGGAGCACCACACCGCGCTGTTCCGGCCCGCGGCCGAGGCCGCGGGGGCCGCCGGAGCCGCCGCGGCGGCCGAGCCCGAGGACCACCTCTTCTGCTACGCCCGCCGCCCCGCCTGAGCCCCTGCTGGACCGTTGGCCGCGGGTGGCCGAAATCCGGACCTCGACACTGGGCCAATGGCCCAGTGATCCGGTGCTGAGTTGAGCCAGTGGGCCCTCGGATGCTTATCTGTGTCGTATCCATGTACTTACGGCGCCGCGCAGCGCCGGACGGCAACGAGGCCGGTCCGGAGCGCGGTGCCTTCGTCGTGCCCGCCTGCCGTCCACCACCCCCGGGCGGCCGCCGGGACGGCGCGCACCACCTCGAGGGGGGCGGCACACCGCCGTGAAGAGAATGTTCGTGGCTCCGGATCCGGGGCGCCTGAGGCTGAGGAACTCCCTGCGGGCCGTGCTCGGCGTCGGACTCGCCGTCGCCGTGGCCGAGCTGTGCGGCCTCTCCCTCACCGCCTCCATCACCGGGGGACTCGCGGCCCTGCTCACCCTGTTCACCGTGCTCGACCCGACCGTGCGTGCCCAGCGCGTGACCAGCGCCCTGCTCCCCGTCGCCGGTTTCCCCGTCCTGGCGCTGGCCACCACCCTGCACGGGGTGCCGCTCGCCCGGGACGCCGCCTTCCTCGCGGTCGTGTTCGCCGGGGTCTACGCCCGCCGCTGGGGGCCGCGCGGGCACGCCCTCGGGATCTTCGGCTTCATGATGTTCTTCGTCACCCAGTTCCTGCACGCCGTCCCCGGCCAGCTGCCCGAGCTGTACGCCGCCGTCGGACTGGCGCTGCTCTCCGCGGGCGCGGTGCGGTTCCTGCTGTGGCCCATCGAGCGGCGCACCCCACCGCCCGCCGCCCCGCCCGGCCTGCCCGGCACCGGGCTGGCCCGGCCGACCACGCGGCAGGCCTTCCAGGCCACCGCCGCCTGCGCCTTCGCCCTCGGTATCGGCCAGGCGCTCTCCGACGACCGCTGGTACTGGGCCGTCGGCACCGCCTGGTGGATCTTCGTCAACACGGCCTCCCGGGGCGAGACCCTCGTCCGCGGGTTCCGCCGCGTCCTCGGCACGGTCGTCGGCATCGCCGCCGGGCTGCTGATCGCCGTACCGCTGCACGGCGCGCCCGCGCCCACCGCCGCACTGGTCGCCGTATGCGTCTTCGGGATCTTCTACACCGCGGCCCCCTCGTACTCCTGGATGATGTTCTTCGTCACCGTCATGGCCGGGCTGCTGTACGGGCTCCTCGGCGTCCTGCACCCCGGGCTGCTGGTCCTGCGCTTCCAGGAGACCGCGATCGGCGCGCTGGGCGCCGCCCTCGCCGTCGTGCTCGTCCTCCCGGTGACCACGCACGCCGCCAACGACGCCTGGATCCAGCGCGCCCTGCACTGCGTACGGGCCTCCACCGCGGCCTCCCTCGACCGCCTGGCCGGGGACCCGGACGCCGATCCCGCCCCGCACGCCGCCGAACTCGAACTGCTGCTGGGCCGCGTACGGATGGCCCTCGCGCCCCTCGTCCACCCGCTGAGCCCGCTGCGCGCCCGCAAGGCCCGGGCCCGGCAGGTCCTCGGGCTGCTCGACGACTGCGCCCGGGAGGTGCGCGGCCTGGTGGCCGTCGCCGCCGATCCGCAGGCCTCGCACGACGCCCGGCTGGCCGCGGCCTGCTGGCGGGTGGAGGCGGCCGTGGAGGCGCTGACCGCTCCGCAGGCCACGACGGGCCCCGCCGTTCCCAGCCACCCCCGGCCCGCCGCCGCGGAACCGGCCCTCGCGCACCTGCACGGCCTGGAGCACGCCCTCGTGGCCCTCCACGCCCCGCTGCGCACCGACCCGCGCTCGCCCCTCGTCATCAGCGCCTGACACCGGCCGCACGACGGCCCGGCCGCCAAGGGCCGCCGGGCCCTCGGCCCTGTGCATGATTCCCGAGGTCAGAGACCTGATGACGGCGGATCCTACGCCCTGTCAGGCCCGCTCCGCAGGGCAATGGCCCGAAGATCACTCGGTGGAGTGTTCCGGACGCGCGTGCCGTATCCCGCTGACCTGCGGCATGTACAACGGGTGATTGTTGATTGCACATTCATCCGGCACGTACAGGGTGGATCTGGTCGGACAGGGGGTAACCGCCCGGGATGGAAATACTTCAACAGCGCTCGACCACAGCCCAAGTGTGGGAAGCAGCCGAGGAGTTCGTCCGACTCTTCCACCGCGAGAATCCGCTGGCCGGTGATCCCCGGGCCCGGCTCGCCGCCGTACGGGCCGAGCTCGCGGAGACCGGAAGCTACCGGCACACCTCGCAGGAACTCGTCCACGGGGCCCGTGTCGCCTGGCGCAACAGTAACCGTTGCATAGGCAGGCTGTACTGGAACTCGCTGCGCGTGCGCGACCGTCGCGAGCTCACCGCGGCCGACGACATCGCCGCCGAGTGCTTCGAGCATCTGCGCGACGCGACCAACGGGGGCCGCGTCAGACCCACCATCACCGTCTTCGCCCCGGACACCCCGGACCGCCCGGGCCCGCTGATCTGGAGCGAACAGCTCGTCCGGTACGCCGGCTACGGCGACCACCACTCCGTGACCGTGGGCGATGCCCGCAACGCGCCCCTCACCAGTGCGCTGCTCGCCCTCGGCTGGGCCGGCGGCTCCGGCACCCCCTTCGACCTGCTGCCGCTCGTGGTCCAGGGCGTCGACGACAAGCCCCGCTGGTTCGACACCCCCGCCGACGCCGTGCTGGAGGTCCCGATCGAGCACCCCGACGACGCGGGCTGGGCCGACTGGGGACTGCGCTGGCACGCCGTACCCGCCATCTCCAACATGTGCCTGGAGATCGGCGGCATCCACTACCCGGCCGCGCCGTTCAACGGCTGGTACATGGGAACCGAGATCGGCGCCCGCAACCTCGCCGACACCGACCGGTACAACCTCCTCCCCGCCGTCGCCCGGCGGCTGGGCCTGGACACCTCCAGCGACCGCTCGCTCTGGAAGGACCGCGCGCTCGTCGAGCTCAACCGGGCCGTGCTGCACTCCTACGACCGGGCGGGCGTCACCATCGCGGACCACCACACCGAATCGCGGCGCTTCCTGAGCCACATAGAGCGGGAGGAGCGCAAGGGGCGCGAGGTGGGCGCCGACTGGTCCTGGATCGTGCCCCCGATCTCGGGCTCCGCCACCCCGGTCTTCCACCGCACGTACGACGACCGGCCGAGCTCGACGGCGTACGTGCACCACCCCGGCGCACAGGAACGCGCCCAAGGGCGGGATCTGGTCTAGACCTTCTGTTACCGTCGGCTCCGCACGGATCGATCCGGAACGGTGGAGAGGGGCATCCCGTGGGTGACGCGGACGGTACCGAGGGCGCGTACGAAAGAGCCCGGAGCGGCGGACACCGGGTCCACATCGGCTCGTTCACCTCGGGAGGCGGCCGCGGCATCACCACCGCGGCCGCGGACCCCGCGACCGGTGCACTGACCCTGCTCTCCGCCACCGATGCGGTCGCGGACCCCTCGTACCTCACCGTCGACCGGGCCACCGGCGTGCTCTACGCCGTGAGCGAGACCGAGCAGGGCGCGGCCGCCGCCTTCCGGCCCACCCCCGAGGGCCTGACCGCCTTCGGCCCGGCCGTCCGCGTCGGCGGCTCCGGGCCGACCCACCTCAGCGTGGCCGGGCGCCGGCTGCTGACCGCCAACTACACCTCCGGCAGCGTCAGCAGCCTCCCGCTCGCCCCGGACGGCGCCCTGTCCGGGCCCGCCGCGGTCCTGGGCCACCAGGGCTCCGGGCCCGACACGAGCCGCCAGGAACGGCCGCACGCCCACCAGGTGCTGCCCGATCCGAGCGGCCGCTGGGTGCTCAGCGTGGACCTCGGCACCGATTCGGTCCGTATCTGCGCACCGGACCGGACCACCGGGGCACTGCGCCTGCACGGCGAGACCGCGCTGCGCTCCGGGACGGGCCCGCGCCACCTCGCCTTCCACCCGGACGGCGAGGCGGTCTACGTCCTGCACGAGCTGGAGCCGCAGCTGACCGTCTGCCGCTGGAATCCGGTCTCCGGGCAACTGGAACCGGTTGACGAGGTTCCGATCGCCTCTGCGGGCGCTCCAGGGGGCGTACGGGCCTATCCCTCGGCCGTGGTGGCCTCGCCCGACGGGCGGTTCGTCTGGGCCGCGGTCCGCGGAGCCGACACCATCGCCACCCTTTCGCTCGCCGCCGGGGCGGGGAAACCGCGGCTCACGGGCAGCGTGGACTGCGGAGGCAGCTGGCCGCGGGACCTCGCCGCCGATCCCTCGGGCCGCCGGCTGTACGCGGCCAACGAGCGCTCCGGGGACGTCACCTGGTTCGACGTCGACCCGCTGACCGGGCAGCCGCGCCGGGCCGGCTCGGTGGCGGTTCCCGCCGCCACCTGTGTGGTCTTCGGCTGACCACGGCCACCCGTGTGCGCAACGGCCGAGGGCCCGCGCCCCGGGAAGCATTCCGGGGCGCGGGCCCTCGTACGAGCGGTCCTGGGAAGGATCAGTGGGCAGCGGCGCCCTGGGAGAGGCCGAGCGCCGCGGAGTACTGGGTGACGACGAGCTTGCCAAGCGCCGAGTAGGCACCGAGTACCTCGGAGGCCGCGCAGTCGGCCTCCTTGCACGCCGTGTCCAGCAGCCCCTCGGCGGCTTCCGGACCGATCAGGTAGGGGGCCAGCGCGAGCTGCGTGGAGCCCTCGCTGCGCAGCTGCTCGGCGACCGCGGCCACCGAGCCCTCCTGGTCGAGCGCGGCGGCCTTGACGGGCACCGCGAGGCGGGCGGCCAGCAGCATGCCGGTGACACCCGCGACCTGGACGGCCTCCGCGCCGCCGGTGGTGGCCACGATGATGCCGTCCGCGGCGGTGGTGACGGTGAACAGCCGCGCGCGGTCGGCGCGGGCCAGGCCCGCCTCGGAGAGCCGCACGTGCAGGCCCTCGGCGAGCAGCGGGTGCGGGCCGAGCACCTCGGCCAGCTCGGCGGCGGCCGAGGAGTCCATGACGGCCTGGCGCATCCGGCGCAGCAGGTCGGCGTCGGGGCCGGCCAGCAGCGGGACGACCACGGCATCCGGGCCGGTCGGCGCGGGTACCTCGTGGCCGGCGGCGCGGGCGAACTCCGCGCGCGCGACGCGCTCGGCCGCGACAGCAGTCAGTACGTCGGCGAGGGCCGGGAACTCGGAGCCCTCGGCGTCATCACCCTCGAGGAAGCCGATGCGGGCGTCCAGGCCCGGCAGCTCGGAGCGGCCGATGCTGATGATCTCTTCCGCCAGCCCCCGCGAGGCGGCCGAAGGGGCACCGGGCACGGCGAGCACCAGCGCGGGCGCGCCCTCGGGCGCCACCGCGGGCTCGGGTCGGCGGTGCCGTCCGGCAGGGCGGGGTCGCGGCATTCGTACGGGCAGGCCATTTGCGGGCCCAGTGGGGGAGCTCATGGCGCCGCATGCTACTGGCTTATCGGAACGGAGTGTTCGGGCAGGGCCTCATCGGGCGGCTTCTGTCCGTATTTATCCGTTGAATGTCGTATACCGTTCAACGGAATGATCAACTGGCGGAGGGGAGCCGCCAGTCCACCGGCTGTGCTCCCTGACGGACCAGCAGGTCGTTCGTACGGCTGAACGGCCTGGATCCGAAGAACCCGTTCGCCGCGGACATGGGGGAGGGGTGGACGGACTCCACGGCCGGCAACTCGCCCAGCAGCGGCCGCAGATTGCGGGCGTCCCGGCCCCACAGCACCGACACGAGGGGCTTGCCGCGCGCGGCCAGCGCCCGGATGGCCTGCTCGGTGACGGCCTCCCAACCCTTGCCGCGATGGCCCCCGGTCTTGCGCGGGGCGGTGGTCAGCGCGCGGTTCAGCAGGAGCACCCCCTGCCGCGTCCACGGGGTGAGGTCCCCGTTCGCCGGCCGGGGCACCCCCAGGTCCGCGTACAGCTCGCGGAAGATGTTGTCCAGGCTGGGCGGCCACGGGCTGACGTCGGGCGCGACCGAGAACGACAGGCCCATCGCGTGCCCCGGGGTGGGGTACGGGTCCTGGCCGACGATCAGCACCTTCACGTCGTCGAAGGGCTGCTGGAAGGCGCGCAGTACGTTCGCCCCGGCCGGCAGGTACGTCCTCCCCGCCGCGATCTCGGAGCGAAGGAAGTCGCCCATCGCGGCGATCTGCGCCGCCACCGGCTCCAGAGCCCGGGCCCAGCCCGGCTCGACGATCTCGTTCAACGGTCGTGCTGCCACGGGGAGTCACTCTACTGGCCGATTCAGTGAGCCAGCACCGCCGCCCGTACGCACAGCACGTCCGGCAGGTGCTCGGCCAGCAGCTGCCAGCTGTCCCCGTCGTCGTGGCTGGCGTACAGCTCGCCGTTGCGGTTGCCGAAGTAGACCCCCGCCGGGTCCGCGTCGTCCGTGCACAGGGCGTCCCGCAGCACCGTCCCGTAGTGGTCCCCGGCCGGCAGCCCGCGCGTGAGCGGCTCCCAGGTGGCGCCCGCGTCCTGCGTACGGAAGACGCGGCAGCGGTGCTCCGCCGGGACCCGGTCGGAGTCGGCGTTGAGCGGGAAGACGTACGCGGTGTCCGGCCGGTGCGGGTGCGCGGCCACCGCGAAGCCGAAGTCGGAGGGCAGGCCCGCGCCGATGTCGGTCCACCGGGCCCCGGCGTCGTCGCTGCGGTACACGCCCCAGTGGTTCTGCAGGTACAGCCGCTTCCGGTTCCCGGCGTCCTGGGCGACCTTGTGCACGCACTGGCCGAACTCCGGATGCGGATCCGGCAGGAACACCGCCGAGACCCCCTCGTTGGACGGGGCCCAGCCGGCCCCGCCGTCCAGGGTGCGGAACACCCCGGCGGTGGAGACCGCCACGGTCACCGCGTCGGGGTCGGCCGGGTCCGTCAGCACCGTGTGCAGGCCCTCACCGCCGCCGCCCGGCACCCAGTCCTTGCGGCTCGGGTGCTCCCACAGCGGGCGGACCAGCTCGAAGGACTTCCCGCGGTCCGTCGAGCGGAACAGCGCGGCCGGCTCCGTCCCCGCGTAGACGACGTCCGGCGCCTCCGGGCCGGCCGGATGCAGCTGCCAGACCCGCTCCAGCGAGGCGCCGGTGTCCTTCGGGAACTTCACGGCGGGCTCGGCGGGCTCCTGCCAGCTCGCCCCCAGGTCGTCGGAGCTGAACACGGCCGGCCCCCAGTGCGAGCTGTCCGCGCCGACGAGCAGCCGGGGTACCGACTCCCGCCGGTCGACCGCGACGGCGTAGACGGCCTGGGCGTTGAAATGCGGCCCGTCGAGCTCCCAGGGGCCGCCGCCCCGCCTGCGGCCGATGAAGAGGCCCTTGCGGGTCCCTGCGAGCAGGAGCACCTCGGACATGGTCGACACCTCCGGACTGCGCCGTCACGGGCGTGCTGAACTTCGTTCCAGCCAGTCTGCACCCGCCCGCCGACAGCGGCCGGGCAGCCGCTCCGCTGCGCTGACCAGCCGGTCGCCATCGATCAACAGGCGTATCCAAAGGGTGGCTACTTGATCGTAGGAGTCCGAAAGGGGTTGACTTCCACCTCTGCCACCGCACGAGAGGCACTACGTGGCCACCGAGCACCTTTCGCCGCTCGACCTCGCCTTCTGGCGGATCGAATCCGCCACCCACCCCATGCACCTCGGCGCCCTCGCGGTCTTCGAAGCCGCCCCGCAGGACACGGGCCCCGATTCCGCCGCCGGCCCCGGCCGGGGGCCCGACCCGGCGGTCCGTGCCGCCGCACTGCTCACCGCCCGCTGCACCGCCGTCCCCGGCCTGCGCCGCCGCATCCACGACGTGCTGCTGCCGTTCGGCGCGGCCGCCTGGTCGCCCGACGCGGACTTCGATCCGGCCCGGCACGTGTTCCTCGTGCGCACCGGCGACCCGCAGGCCGCCGCCGGGCCCCTCATGGCGCGGCCGCTGGACCGCAGCCGCCCGCCCTGGGAGGCGCACGTCCTGGCCGGGCCCGATCCGGGATCGTTCGCGGTGCTCTTCAAGTTCCACCACGCCCTCGCCGACGGGCTCGGCGCCCTCGCGCTGGCGGCCATGCTCTTCGACGAGGGCCCGACCGTACGGGGTCCCGCGCGGCCGGCCCCCGTACCGCAGCCCGGCGGCTCCGCCCTGCGCAGCCTTCCCGGGGTCCTGGCCGCCCGGGTCCAGGACGTCGGCCAGGCGCTGGAGATCGGCGCGTCCGTCGCCCGCGCCGGCCTGCCCCTCGGTGTCCCGGCCGCCCTGACGGCCGTTCCGGCGCAGACCGGCACCCGCGCGGTCGCGGGCCTCGCGCTCGACCTCGACGACGTCAACCGCATCCGGAAGGTCGCCGGAGGCACCGTCAACGACGTCCTGATCGCCATGGTCGCGGGCGCCCTGCGGCGCTGGCTGGTGGGCCGTGGCGACCCCGAGCCGGAGGGGCCCGGGCCGCGCGCCCTGATACCGGTCTCCCGTCGTCGGCCGGGCGGCGCGCAGTACGGCAACCGGCTCTCCGGCTACCTGCTCCGGCTGCCCCTCGCCGAGCCGGACCCGCTGCTGCGCCTGCACCGGGTGCGGACCGGCATGGACCGCAACAAGGAGGCCGGACCCGCCCGCGGCGCCGGGGCCGTCGCGCTGCTGGCCGACCACGTCCACCCGCTCGGCCACCGGCTCGGCGGCCCGCTGGTCGCGCAGGCGGCCCGGCTGCTCTTCGACATCCTGGTCACCAGCGTCCCGCTGCCCAGCTTCACCTTCTCCCTCGGCGGCAGCCGGGTCCGGGAGGTCTATCCGCTCGCCCCGCTCGCCCGCGGCCACTCACTCGCGGTCGCGGTCTCCACGTACAAGGGCACGGTCCACTACGGCCTGGTCGCCGATGGGGCGGCGGTGCCGGACCTGGCGGCCCTGGCAGAGGCGCTGCACGCCGAGCTCGACGAGCTTGTACGAGAAGTCTCGTAGTACGAGTAATTTCGTAGTACGGTGATGCTCGTACAAGCCGCCGATCGCCGGCGTGCCCCGCCACATCCGGAGAGTCCTTCATGAGTGCTGCCCCGCTCGCCCCCGCGACCCCTGCCGCCGGCGTTCCCGCCGCCTTCGCCGCCCTCTTCGCCCCCCTCACCCTGCGCTCGGTCACCGTCCCGAACCGGGTGTGGATGGCACCGATGTGCCAGCACGTCGCCGAGGCCTCCGGCCCGAACGCGGGCGTGGCCCACGCCTGGCACTTCGCGCACTACGCCGCCCGCGCGGTGGGCGGCACCGGCCTGATCCTCCAGGAGGCCACCGCCGTCTCCCCGGAGGGCCGCATCTCCCCGTACGACCTCGGCATCTGGAACGACGCCCAGGTCGAGGCGCTCCGCCCGATCACCTCGTTCATCAAGGCCCAGGGCGCCATCCCGGCGATTCAGATCGCCCACGCCGGGCGCAAGGCCTCGACCGGCCGCCCCTGGGAAGGCGGCCGCTACGTCGGCCCCGAGGCTGACGGCTGGCTGCCGAGCGCACCGAGCCCGGTGCCGTTCGCCGAGGGCGACCCGGTGCCGCACGAGCTGACAAGGGCCGAGATCCACGAGATCACCGGCCGGTTCGCGGCCGCCGCGCGGCGTGCACTGGCCGCCGGCTACGAGGTCGTCGAGATCCACGGCGCCCACGGCTACCTCATAGGCCAGTTCCTCTCCTCGCAGATCAACCGGCGCACCGACGAGTACGGCGGCTCCTTCGAGAACCGGGCCCGTTTCGCCGTCGAAGTCGTCGACGCCGTACGGGCGGTGTGGCCCGAGGAGCTGCCGCTGTTCTTCCGGGTCTCCGCCACCGACTGGCTGGAGGAGTCCGGCTGGACCCCCGAGGACACGGTCCGGCTGGCAGGGCTGCTCCAGGCGCACGGGGTGGACCTGCTGGACGTGTCCAGCGGCGGGCTGGCCCCGAAGGCGGACATCCCGGTGGGCCCGGGCTACCAGGTGCCGTTCGCGGCCGAGGTCAAGGCCCGGACCGGCCTCCCGGTGGCCGCCGTCGGGCTGATCACCGAGCCCGAGCAGGCCGGGAAGATCCTGGCCGACGGGCAGGCGGACGCGGTCCTGCTGGGCCGCGAACTGCTGCGCGACCCGTACTGGGCCCGCCGCGCGGCCGCCGAACTCGGCGCCGGGGTCAGGGTCCCCACCCCGTACCACCGCGCCTGGTAGGGGAACCGAGGGGTGGTCCGGTCGCCCGGTGTACTACGGTGTTTCTCGTACAACACACCGGACCGGGGGCGAACGGAGCAGCAGACGTGACGGATACGGCCACCACCCGTGCGCTCGCCCACCCCGAACCCGCGGAGATCCGGCTCGAGGCGGTACTGCACGCGCTGTCGGACCCGGTGCGGCTGTCGATCGTGCGGGACCTCGCGGTCACGCCGGACGAGCTGGCGTGCTCGTACTTCGTCCTCCCCGTCACCAAGTCGACGACCACGCACCACTTCCGCGTCCTGCGGGAGGCCGGCGTGATCCGCCAGACCTACCGCGGGACGGCGAAGATGAACGACCTGCGCCGTGCGGAGCTGGAGAGCCTGTTCCCAGGGCTGCTCGACAGCGTGCTCAGCGCCGCCGATGCGGAGGAGGCCCGCGGGGCGGACACTCCCTAGCCGCCAGTGGCCGCGCCCAGCAGGCCCGTCCAGTCCGGGATCTTCACCGAGCCGCGCCCCAGCGAGCGCCCCAGGTCGGCCTCCGCCGCCTCGATCGCGAGCCAGCCCGGCCACTCCACGGGGTGGAGTCCCGCCGCCCGCAGCGCGTCCAGCGGGTCGCCCGGCAGCTCCCGGCGGGCCAGCGCCCCCGCGTCCTGCAGCAGCGAGGAGGCCGTCTCCTTGGCGCAGGGCCGGTTGGTGCCGATCACACCGGTCGGGCCGCGCTTGATCCAGCCCGCGACGTACTCGCCGACCGAGGCCCGGCCCGCGCGCATCACCCGTCCCGCGGCGTGCGGGACCGTGGCCTTCGCGGGGTCGAACGGCAGACCGGGCAGCGGGACGCCCTGGTACCCCACCGAGCGCAGCACCAGCTGCGCCTCGACGTCCTCGTACACGCCCGTCCCGGTGACCCCGCCGCGGCCGTCCGGGGCGGTCCGCTCGAAGCGCATCCCGGTGACCCGGCCGTCGGGGCCGCCCAGCACCTCCACCGGGCGCAGGTAGAACCGCAGGGCGATCCGGCGCCCGGCGTCGCCAGGGTCCTGCCTGGCCCAGCCGCGCAGCACCTCGAGGTTGCGCCGGGCCACCGCGGGCAGCGCGGCGGCTGCGCCCGGGTCGGCGTACGCGGGGTCGAGCGCGAGCTCGGCGGGGTCCACCACGGCGGCCACGCCCGGCAGCGTGCCCAGCTCCCGCAGCTCCTTGGTGGTGAACTTGCCCTGCGAGGGCCCGCGTCGGGCCACCATCGACACCGACTTCACCCCGCTCTCGGCGAGTGCGCCGAGGGCCGGCTGGGGCATGTCGGTCGGGGCCAGCTCGGGCTCGCCCCGCGCCAGCATCCGCGTCACGTCCACGGCGACGTTGCCCGCCCCGACGACCACCGCCGAGTCCACTCCGGGCAGGTCGAAGGCCTCGCCCACGGCGTCCGGGTGCCCGCTGTACCAGGCGACGAACGCCGTCGCGGAATGCACCCCGGCCAGCTCCTCGCCGGGGATGCCGAGCATCCGGTCGCGGGCGGCGCCCACGCAGTACACCACCGCGTGGTACAGCTCCAGCAGCCGTTCGGTGGTCAGCTGCGGCCCGCCGACCTCGACGTTGCCGAGGAAGCGGATCCGCTCGTCCTCCAGCACGGTGCGCAGGCTGCCCTGCAGCGATTTGATCTTCTCGTGGTCGGGGGCCACCCCGTAGCGCACCAGCCCGTACGGCGCGGGCAGCCGGTCCAGCACGTCGACGCGGACGCCCGGCACCTCACGCTGCTGTACGAGTGTCTGAGCGGCGTAGACCCCGCTGGGGCCCGAACCGACGACGGCGACACGAAGCACGGCGGAGCTCCTCCCGCAGGTGCTCCCAGCATGCCACCGGGCCCGGCGGCCGTCAGCCCATCGCGCGCATCCGGTGGATCTCGGCCGTCTGGGTGGCCACCACCTCGTTGGCCATTTCCTCCACCGCCCCGTTGTTTCCGGTGGCCAGCGCCTCGCCCGCCATCTTCACCGCGCCCTCGTGGTGGGCGGTCATCAGGGTGAGGAAGAGCCGGTCGAAGTCGGCGCCCTTCGCCTCGGCGAGCTGTTTCAGCTGCTGCTCGGTCGCCATGCCCGGCATCGCGCCGTGGTCGTGGCCGGCCGGAGCCCCGGAGGGGGCCGGGTAGCGGGCCGACCAGCTCTCCATCGCGCGGATCTCGGGCTGCTGGGCGGCCGAGATGCGCTCGGCGAGCCGCTTGACCCCGTCCGAGGAGGCCCGCTCCGGGACCAGTGCGCTCATGGTGAGCGCCTGCCGGTGGTGTTCGACCATGTGCTGCACGTACGCCCGGTCCGCCGCGTTGGGACTGTCGTCCGGCTGCCGTTTCGCGGCCTCCCCGGGGGAGAGGGTGCGGGCCTTCTCACCCGGTCTGCCGGGGGCGATGACCTGCGCACCACCGTGCTCCGCCGCGCCCTGGCCGTCGTCGTCCCGGCAGCCGGCCAGGGCGAGCAGGAGGCCCGCGGCCACGACCGCCCCGGTGGTTCGACCGAGTAAGCCCTTTGCCATGTCCATGGTAAGGAACATACTGCCGGGGTCCTGGTTCCGTTCCCACCACGAGCGGAATCCGATCGGACTCCCATGGGAGGGCACAGTGACCTCGAAGCACACCACCAGAGTGCGGCACAGGAGTCTGGGGGCGGCCGTGGCCGCGGCCGGGCTGCTCGCCACGCTGTTCGCGGCCGGTCCCGCGGCCGCCACCCCCGATCCGGGGGACTTATCGCCCGGCGCCTCGACGCAGGGCGCGGACCCGGCCCCGGGCCGCGAACTCGCCCCCGGCGAGATCCCGGGCCAGGACGAGATCGTGCACAGCGCCAACGTCAGGCACCTGACCAACATCCCGAGCACGTACCCGGGCGTCATCAACACGGACCTGGCCTTCCAGGGCAGATACGCCTACGCCGGCAACTACAACGGCTTCACGATCTACGACATCGCCAACCCCAAGGCCCCGAAGACCGTCAGCCAGGTGCTCTGCCCCGGCGGCCAGAACGACGTCTCCGTCCAGGGGGACCTGCTCTTCCTCTCCACCGACTCCTCGCGCAGCGACGACTCCTGCAACAGCGTCTCGCAGCCCGCAACGGAGAAGTCCTCGTGGGAGGGCATCAAGATCTTCGACATCAAAGACAAGAAGAACCCGAAGTACATCAAGTCCGTCGAGACCAACTGCGGCTCCCACACCCACACGCTGGTGCCGGGCGAGCGCGACATCTACCTCTACGTCGCCTCGTACTCCCCGAACGAGGCGTTCCCGGACTGCCAGCCTCCGCACGACGGCATCTCCGTGATCAAGGTCCCGAAGAAGAACCCGACGCAGGCGGCGGTCGTCGCCTTCCCCGTCCTCTTCCCGGACGGCGGCAACCCGGGCGGGCCCACCAACCCCGGTGTCACCAAGACCACCGGCTGCCACGACATCACCGTGCTGCCCTCGAAGAAGCTGGCCGCCGGAGCCTGCATGGGCGACGGCATCCTCTTCGACATCAGCAAGCCCGAGCAGCCGCGGGTCATCGACCGCGTGCAGGACAACGTGAACTTCGCGTTCTGGCACTCGGCGACCTTCAACGAGAAGGCCGACAAGGTGGTGTTCACCGACGAGCTGGGCGGCGGTGGCGGCCCCACCTGCAACGAGGCCACCGGCCCGAACCGCGGGGCCGACGGCATCTACGACATCACCGGCCGCGGCGACCAGCGCAAGCTCGTCTTCCGCAGCTACTTCAAGATCCCGCGCCTGCAGGCCGACACCGAGAACTGCGTGGCCCACAACGGCTCGCTGATCCCGGTCGGCGGCGGCCGCGACATCATGGTCCAGGCCTGGTACCAGGGCGGCGTCTCGGTGTGGGACTTCACCGACTCCGCCCGGCCCAAGGAGATC
Organism: Streptomyces sp. R33; assembly: GCF_041200175.1. Taxonomy (NCBI): domain Bacteria; kingdom Bacillati; phylum Actinomycetota; class Actinomycetes; order Kitasatosporales; family Streptomycetaceae; genus Streptomyces; species Streptomyces sp. R33. The sequence continues at coordinate 7,279,087 of NZ_CP165727.1, forward strand.
GGCTACTTCGAACGCGGCCCGCTCACCACCGACAAGCTCGGCCTCGGCGGGTCCTGGTCGGCGTACTACTACAACGGCCACATCTACTCGAACGACATCGCCAAGGGGTTCGACGTGCTGCGGATCGACGACTGGCGCACCGACGGCGCGAAGTGGGTGCGGATGGACCGGCTCAACGTGCAGAGCCAGCCCGAATACCACTGACGGCCGACGGTGTCACCCCTTTGACGTAAGCGTTCCGCCGGGCGGTCCCCCGTCCGGCGGGACGCCGAGCTCCCACTCCAGCCCGTACCGCTGGAACAGCTCCGCCCGCAGCCGCGCCAGCGGCATCGGAGCCCCCGGCAGCAGGACCGCGACCACCGCGCCCATCAGCAGCGCCCGCAGCAGCGGGTAGTCGGTGTCCACGTCCGCCGAGCCGTACCGCGCGACCGTGTCCCGGAGCAGCTCCGCCAGCCGCTGCTGCTCCGGGCACTGGACGAACCCCTCGGCCTGGAGGATGCCCGCCATGTGGGTCCGCATCAGCAGCGGCTCGTCCCGGGCGAGCCCGAGGACCGCGTCGACGGCACGGGCGAGCCGCTCGCGGCCGTCGTCGCTGCGCGGCTCCCGCTCCAGGGCCGCGTCCAGCGTGAGGTGCATCAGCCGGTGCACCGCCGACTGCAGCAGCTGCCGCTTGCCCGGAAAGTAGTACGAGACCAGGCCGCGGGCCGTGCCCGCCCGGTCGGCGATGTCGCCGAGCGTCGTGGCCTCGTAGCCGCGCTCGGCGACGAGATCGACCGTGGCCTGGAGCAGCCGCTCCCGGGAACGCCTGCGCAATTCTTCATTGACCGATGCGCTGCGCGGGGACATGCTTACTCCTGCGTTGACTGGCTCCCAGCCAATATACTCAGCGCACGGGGGCCACCTGCTCTGGGTGACGCGGGGGATCACCCAGAGCAGGGACTCCCACACTTCGGAGAACGACGGATTTCGGCCTCTCCGCACCCTGACGGGCGGGATCAGGCCGGCGTGACCGGACCCGGCCGATCAGGTGAGCGCGCTCAGACCCGGCATCAGGGCCACCACCAGCGGTACCGCCGGGACCAGCGTGGCCAGGGCCGTCAGCCGCAGCCGGCGGCCCGCCGACAGCCGCGGCGCAGCCGACAGCAGCCGCCGCACCCGCTCGGACACGTGCGGCTGCGGGCTCGGGTAGGGCCCGAACACCCCCCGGTCCTCGTTGAGTCCGACCAGCGCGAGCGCGATCGTCAGTCTCCCGTACCGCCGCGAGGCCACGTCGTCGGCGGCCAGTTCGACGAGCCGGTGCATCTCCGCCTCGAACGCCGCGAACACCGGCACCTGCGGGAATCCCCCCGCCAGCGCCCGCGAGCAGTGCAGCAGCCAGTCGTGCCGGGCCTCCGCATGCCCCTGCTCGTGCGCCAGCACGGCATCCAGCTGGCTCCCCTTGAGCCGCCCGAGCGCGGCCGTGGTCACCACCAGCTGCGGGGCGGCGCCCGGCAGCCACCACGCGTCGGGCCGGGTTCCCTCCAGTACGACGAGGCGCGCCCCGGCCGGATCCTCCCCGGGCAGCAGCGGCGCCCGTACGAGCAGCTCGGCGCCCCGGGCCCGGCGCCGGGCCCGGGCCCGCAGCACCTCCCGGGTCAGCCGGGCCCCGGTCCACAGCCCGCCGCCCGCCAGGGCCAGCGCGGTGCCCACGGCCCACGGGCCGCCGGTCGGGCCCAGCGCGTACGCGTCGACCACCCCGTGCGGGGCCGCCGCGAAGAGCCGGCCCCGGACCGCCAGCCAGGCCGCGGCCGCGCTCAGCACCATCGACAGGGCGAAGCACAGGAGGACCGCACCCACCACGCACTGCCACACCCACAGGGCGACGACGGGCTCACGGTCGGGCCATTCGGCCCGGGCCAGCAGGCGGGGGGCGAGCACTGCGGTCAGGGCGCCGAGCAACAGGAGTGCGGCGGGGACCATCATGCACGCCAGCCTATGAGCGCGGGGCTACCTGCGGGTACGGGCTTTCGTCATTGGTGACGCAGGACACGTTTGCCCGCCGCGTCCGGAAGCGTCACACGCTCAACAGCATCGCCAACATCCCCATCCCCATGGCCAGTCGGCACGCCCGCGTCAGCTCCGTGGGCACCACCTGCGGCTTGTCCGGGGTCGGCTGCACACTCCCGCCCGCCGTCACCAGCCGCGCGCCGCCGAGCAGCACGTACCCCGCGAAATACAGCAGCAGCGCCCCGGTGACCAGCGGCAGGCCCCCGCCGTGCCCGTGCCCGTCGGCCATCGTCAGCGCCATGTACGCCATGGCCAGCGAGCCGACCAGGTGGTGCGCGTGGTGCACCCCGCCCCGCAGCAGCCACAGGGCGTGCAGTGCGGCCCCGCAGAACACGGCCAGCAGGATCCCGGGCCCCCACGGCCCGATGCCCGGCGGCACGGCCATCACCGCCATCCCGAACCCCATGAGCGCCTCGCCGGCAGCCCCGCCGCGCGCCTCGCGGCCCGATCTGCGCACCCGCCGCAGACAGTACGCACCGCTCACGGCGCACAGCAGCACGAGCAGCCAGGCGGGGAGGGAAGCGGGAAGGGACAGGGCGGGACCGTGCACGGCGGAACCCCCGGTTCGTCGGCGTCACCGGAAGAGATGCCCCGGCCCCGACGCCCGCACGCCGCCCCGGGTTAGGCTCTGCGTGCCGCACCGGGCATGTCATATGCCGCTGAGCCGAACGGAGCCCCCGATGCCGACCGCCCACCCCACCGCCCTGAACTTCCGCAGTGCCGTGGAGGCGGACGTACCGGACCTGGTGGAGCTCGTCGAGTCGGCCTACCGCGGGGACGCCAGTCGCGCCGGCTGGACCACCGAGGCGGACTACCTGGACGGGCAGCGCACCGACCCCGAAGGGGTCCGCGCGATCATCGACTCCGCCGACGGCGTCCTGCTCGTCGTCGAGCGCGCGGGCGAACTCGTCGCCTGCTGCCAGCTCGAACACCGCGGCGACCACGCCTACTTCGGGATGTTCGCGGTCCGCCCGGGACTGCAGGGCGGCGGCCTCGGCAAGGAGATCCTCGCCGAGGCGGAGCGCCGCGCCCGCGAGACCTGGGGCGCCGGGGAGATGCGGATGACGGTGGTGAACGTACGGGAGGAGCTCATCGCCTACTACGTGCGCCGCGGCTACCGGCGCACCGGCGAACTGAGCCCCTTCCCGTACGGCGACGAGCGCTTCGGCGTCCCGCTCCGCGACGACCTGGCCTTCGAACTGCTGGTCAAGCCGCTGTAGCGCGGAGCGGGGAAACCGGAAGCCCGGGGCCGGTCGCGGCCGTCAGGCCAGGAACCGGCCCGTGCTGCGGATCTCCGGGAAGTCGGTGGCCGCGCCGTCCAGTTCGAGCGCCCGGGCCAGCCGCAACTGCTGCAGGGTGTTGACGGTCCAGCCGGTCACCCGCAGCCCGGCCGCATGGACCGACTCCACCGTGTCCAGGGTGAGTTCGCGGATGTTCAGGGCGACCGTGTGCGCACCGCAGACCAGTGCCCGGGCCACGACGCCCTCGGCCCCGCCGCTCAGCTCCGAGTGGAGCACGGTCCGCACCCCCGGCAGCAGCCGTCCCGTCTCGGCGAGGACCTCGTCGTGGAAGGAGGCCACCTCCACCCGCGCGCTCAGGTCGCGGCGCAGGACCAGCTCCGCCAGCGCGGCCGCGGCGGCCAGGTCCCGGACCGACACCTGGAGCGGGGTCCGGACCCCGTCCACGACCTCCTCGAAGGCCGGAACGTGCTCGCCCTGGCCGGCGTCCAGCTCGCGCAGTGCGGCCAGGGTCAGATCGGAGACGGCGCCGGCGCCGTCGGTGGTCCGGTCCACCTCGGGGTCGTGCAGGACGACGAGCACGCCGTCCTTGCTCAGCTGCACATCCAGCGCGATGACGTCCATCCCGGAACGTTCCGCGCGGACGAACGACCGCAGGGTGTTCTCCGGTTCGACACCCATGACCCCGCGGTGACCGATGGTGAGGAAAGTCAAGGTTCTCTCGCTTCCGTCGACGGCGGCTCCCCGCGCGGTCGCGGTGTCCCTACCGGCCGCGCGGTGAGGACGCATGCTAGTGCGCCGCGGATGCGATGAGACCGCCCGTGCAGCGCCCGGAACGAGGCCGCCGGCCGGTTCCCGCCAGGGCTGTACGCTGCCGCCGGCCCCGGGGCGGCCCTGCCGCGTCACCCGGGCGTGGGCGCGTCCCCGCCGGCTTGACGATCACCCTCCGCGGCCCCCTTCACGACGCCGCCCAGCTCGGCGAGATCCGCCAGCAGGGCCTCGCCCAGCTCCAGTTCGGCCAGGTGCTGCCGTTCGCTCCAGCGCAGCGCGAGCGCCGGGAAGGCCCACTCCGGTACGTCGCCCGCCTGCGCCATCGCCTCCCGTACGGCGGCCAGTTCGCCCCGGGTGCGCTCCAGATGGCCGCCGACCATCGCGCGCAGCCGCTCCGGCTCGGCGAGGTGGCCGAGCCAGACCCGCAGCAGCAGCCCGTGCTTGAGCACCGGGGGCCCGGCCTCCGCGGTGTCCGAGGCCCAGCCGGCGAGGGCCTCGAGGCCCGCGTCGGTGATCGCGTAGCGCCGCTTGGCCCGGACTTCCTCGGGGCCCGAGCGCGCGGAGGCCGCGTACCCCAGCTCCTCGAGCCGGCGCAGTTCGGCGTAGATCTGGCTGATGGCCGGGGACCAGTAGAAGAAGCGCAGGGAGGAGTCCGCCCACTTCTTCAGCTCGTACCCGGTGCGCTCCCCGGGGAAGGACAACAACCCGAGCACCGCCCATGCGGTCGGCGGAAGGTCTTGCTTCTTCGATGTATGACTACTAGTCATATTCCGAATTGAAGTGTGGCCGGGCACGGGACGCAACCCTGGAGGCATCGTGAAATTCTCCGTGATCTTCGAAGCTCAGCTCGCCGACCCGACCGTGGAGCGGGAGCACCAGGTCATCCACGACTGCGTGGAGCAGGCCGTGCTCGCCGAGCGCATGGGTTTCGACCGGATCTGGGCCGTCGAGCACCACTCGCTGAAGTGGTACGCACACATGAGCGCCCCCGAGGTCTTCCTGACCTGGGTCGCGGCCCGGACGCACACCATACGCATCGGCCACGGGGTCGTCTGCATGCCGTTCAACTTCAACCACCCGGTCCGGGTGGCCGAGCGGGCCGCCATGCTCGACCTGCTCTCCGGCGGCCGCCTCGACCTGGGCGCCGGGCGCGGCGGCACCGTGCAGGAGACCTCCCTGTGCGGGGTCGACCGGGAGCGGACCACCCAGGAGGTCGAGGAAGCGCTGCGGATCATCGGCAAGGCCTGGCAGGAGGAGGAGCTGGAGTACCACGGAGAGCTGATCGACATCGCGCCGCACCCGATCCTGCCCCGGCCGCGGCAGACCCCGCATCCGCCGCTGTTCCTGGCGTGCAGCCGCGCCGAGACCCTCGTGCAGGCCGCGGAACTGGGTGTCGGGGCCCTGGTGATGGGCTTCGCCGGGCCGGAGTCCATCGCCGGGATGCGGGCCGTGTACGACGGGGCGGTCGCCGGCCGGGACGGCGCCCGCTTCGTCTCCACCGCGGTCAACGACCACTTCTCTGTGCTCTGCCCGACCATCGTGCTCGACGACCCGGCCGAGGCGTGCCGGATCGGCATCCGGGGCCAGCGCTTCTTCGCCCAGTCCATCGGCCACTGGTACGGCGGGACGGGCATCCCGGACGAGGCCGTGGTCGCGGGCGCCGACGAGGCGGCGGAGCTGCAGCGGGCGGCCGAGCAGGTGGTGGCCCGGCTGCACGAGCAGGACATCCCGGTGCGGCCCACGTCGACGGCCACCTTCCGCGCCGACCACGCGTACGGGAGCGCCGACGACGCCATCGCCTACGTGCAGCGGCTCAAGGAAGCGGGGGCGGACGAGATCATGTGCCTGATCCAGATGGGCACCGTGCCGCAGGAGGCCTGCCTGGAGACGCTGCGGCAGTGGGGCGAGAAGGTCATCCCGCACTTCCGCGGCGCGTGAGCGGCGCCGTCCGGGCCCGTGTCCGCCCGGTGGGTGACGGACGTCACGCACCGGGCGGACACGGGCTGCCCGCTGGGCGGTGCAGACGTGAACCTCGGTACGCGAAAGGGGCGAAGCCGTCGCTCGAAGGGTGGACAGCGGGAAGAATTGCGGTGCCGATAGGGGTCTCGCAGGATAATTTCCCGAGCAACCTCTTGAGCAGGAGAGGCCCGCCCACATACGCTGTGTTGACGCGAGGTTCTCCTGTGGAGGAAGTGACATGACGGAAATTCTTGTGCCGGGTTCTGGCGGTGCGGTGATAACCGCCGGTGCGCGGGTGGTCGACCACCCGGCGTGGCCCGGGCTCAAGGCCGCCGTGGAGGAGATCCGCCCCTGGCAGTCCAAGGACGGCTCCATCGACTTCGAGGCCGCGGACGCCCCCACTCCGGCTGCCGTCGAGGCCGCCGTCGAGCGGGCGATCGACGCCGTCGAGGCGCTGTCGCCGCTGCTGCCGCACGCCACCGCGTACCACCGTGCGCTCGTCTCCGACCTGCGCAAGTGGGTCGCGGACGGCTTCAAGGTGCCGGACTTCCTGGACTCCCTGCTGGCCTTCCACCCGGCCGCCGAGCGCGCCGACGGGCTCCAGCACCTGGTCGTCTTCCCCATGTACACGCAGAACGGCAACCTCGACCGCAACTTCGAGGCCGTCGTTCTGAAGATGGTGTGGCCGGAGTGGCTCTCCGAGCTGGAGCGCACCCGGTACGACAACCCGCTGTTCCTCGGCATCACCTTCGAGGACTTCACCCCGGGCTACGACACCCACTCCGCCGTGCTCTTCCCGGAGACCATCGCCGTCCGCGAGGCCCCCGAGCGCTTCACCTGGGGCGGCATCTTCTGCGACCGCGAGGCAGCGCGCTACCGCAAGGTCACCGAGGCCGCCGTCGACATCCTGGGCATCGAGCTGCCCGAGGACATCGCCCGCATGGTCGAGGACCAGGAGCGCTGTGAGAAGGCCTTCGTCCTGTGGGACATGGTCCACGACCGCACCCACAGCCACGGCGACCTGCCGTTCGACCCCTTCATGATCAAGCAGCGCCAGCCGTTCTGGATGTACGGCCTGGAGGAGCTGCGCTGCGACCTCACCGCCTTCAAGGAGGCCGTGAAGCTGGAGTCCGAGGGCAACGAGCACGGCCGTGACGTGCAGTACGCCGTCCTCTTCGACCGGATGTTCCGCTTCCCGGTCTCCGGCGACCGCAACCGCAACTACGACGGCCTCGGCGGCCAGCTGCTCTTCGCGTACCTCCACAAGCACGACGTCGTGCGCTGGACGGACAACAAGCTGAAGATCGACTGGATGCGTGCCCCGCAGGTCACCAACCAGCTGTGCGCCGAGATCGAGGAGCTCTACCGGGCCGGCATCGACCGCCCGAAGCTCGTCCACTGGTTCAAGGCGTACGAGCTCGTCTCCACCTACCTCGCCCCGCACCCGGGCTCCAAGTGGGCCAAGGGCCCCGACGCCCTCGACCTGACGCAGCCGCCGCGAAAGCTCGTCGACGACGTGCTTCCCGACGAGTTTCCGCTGAGCATGTTCTATGAGGCGCTCGCCAAGAAGCTCAAGGGAGTGATCGCCTCCACGAAGGGCATCACTGCAGTGAACGCCGATTCGGCCGAGCGGGTCGCCGCGTGAGCGCTCGCCCACAGGAGGCTGCACAGATGAACAGCGCTGGGAAGACCGGGAACGGCAAGCTCCACGGGGCTGTCGTCGCGGTGGCCGGGGCCGGCGGCCCCGCCGGCCACGCGGCCCTGCTCCGCCTCGCCGAGGCGGGTGCCGTGGTCGTGGCGGCCGACGCCGACCCGACGCGTCTCGCGGAGTCCGTGGACGCGGCCCGCTACGCACACGGCGGCGCCACCGTCACCGGTGACACCGTGGACCTGCTCGACCTGGAGGCCGCCAAGGCCTGGGCCGACCGGACCGAGAAGGAGTTCGGCCGCGTGGACGGGCTCGTCCACCTCGTGGGCGGCTGGCGCGGCAGCACCACCTTCACCGACACGGACCTCGCGGACTGGGACTTCCTGGAGAAGCTCCTGATCCGCACCGTCCAGCACACGTCGCTCGCCTTCCACGACGCGCTCCTGCGCAGTGACCGCGGCCGCTACGTCCTCGTCAGCCAGTCCGGCGCGCACAAGCCGGTCGCCAACAACGCCGCGTACAACGCAGGCAAGGCCGCTGCCGAGGCCTGGACGCTCTCCCTCGCCGACTCCTTCCGCAAGGCGGGGGGCGAGGAGGGCCCGCGCGCCGCGGCTGCGATCCTGGTGATCAAGGCACTGGTGCACGACGCCATGCGCGCCGAGCGCCCCAATGCGAAGTTCGCGGGCTTCACCGACGTCAAGGAGCTGGCCGAGGCCATCGCCGGCGTGTGGGAGCGGCCCGCCATCGATGTGAACGGACAGCGTCTGTGGCTCACTCCGCAACCGTGAAAACCGATGCCCGCCGCCACCACGATCCGGCGGTACGCGGTTTCGCGAGCGACAACTACGCAGGGGTCCATCCAGAGATCCTGGAGGCCCTTGCCCTGGCCAACGGCGGCCACCAGGTCGCCTACGGCGAGGACGAGTACACCGAGAACCTGCAGAAGATCATCCGCAGCCACTTCGGCCCGTACGCGGAGGCCTTCCCGGTCTTCAACGGCACCGGCGCGAACGTCACGGCCCTCCAGGCCCTGACGGACCGCTGGGGTGCGGTGATCTGCGCCGAGACGGCGCACATCAACGTCGACGAGGGCGGCGCCCCGGAGCGGATGGCCGGGCTCAAGCTGCTCACCGTCCCGACCCCGGACGGCAAGCTCACCCCCGAGCTCATCGACCGGCAGGCCTGGGGCTGGGACGACGAGCACCGGGCGATGCCGCAGGTCGTCTCGATCACCCAGAACACCGAGCTCGGCACGGTCTACACGCCGGACGAGATCCGGGCGATCTGCGAGCACGCGCACGGCCACGGCATGAAGGTCCACCTCGACGGGGCCCGGATAGCCAACGCCGCGGCCTCGCTCGACGTGCCGATGCGCACGTTCACCAACACGGTGGGCGTGGACGTGCTGTCGTACGGCGGCACCAAGAACGGCATGATGTTCGGCGAGGCCGTGGTGGTCGTCAACCCCGACGCGGTCCGGCAGATGAAGCACATCCGCAAGATGTCGATGCAGCTCGCGTCGAAGATGCGGTTCGTGTCGGTGCAGCTCGAGGCCCTGCTCGCCAAGGACCTGTGGCTGCGCAACGCCCAGCACGCGAACGCGATGGCGCAGCGGCTGGCGGCGGGCGTGCGTGAGACCGACGGGGTGGAGATCCTCTACCCGGTGCAGGCCAACGCGGTGTTCGCGAAGCTGCCGCACGAGGTCTCGCGGCGGCTGCAGGAGCGCTACCGCTTCTACTTCTGGGACGAGGTCGCCGGGCACGTGCGCTGGATGTGCGGCTTCGACACCCAGGAGGAGGACGTGGACGGCTTCCTCCAGGCGCTCAAGGAGGAGCTCGCCCGTTAAGGGTGTCAGCCCCCTTCCGTAGTTGAATAGATATGCCCCCGACCGTAAATTCATTGATCCACGGTCGGGGGTATGCCTATGCTCCGGGCCATGCAGCTGATCCCGCAAAGCCCAGAAATCCATGCCTATCTGGCGGCGGACGAGGTCATCGACCACGACCATCCGCTCGTCCGGGAAGCCGCCGACGCCCTCTGGACCGCCACCGGCGACGCATATTCATACGCCAAGGTCGCCTTCGAGTTCGTCCGCGACACCATCCCGCACACCGCCGACTCCGGGGACCTGCGCGTCTCCTGGCGCGCCTCGGACGTGCTGGGCACGCGCAACGGCATCTGCTACGCCAAGTCCCATGCACTGGTGGCCCTGTTGCGTGCCCGGGGCATCCCGGCAGGCCTCTGCTACCAGCGGCTCGCCGACGACGACGGCTCGAACCCCGTCGTCCACGGGCTGATCGCCCTCCTGCTGCCCGGTGCCGCGGGCTGGGCCCGCCAGGACCCCCGGGGCAACAAGCCCGGCGTGGACGCGCAGTTCGCCCTGGACGCCGAGCAACTCGCCTTCCCCGTACGCCCCGAGCTCGACGAAGTCGACTACCCCGAGCTGTACGCCGCCCCGCACCCGGCCGCGCTCAAGGCCCTGCGGGAGTCCGCCGACCGGCCGGAGCTGTGGCGGAACCTTCCGACGGCTCTGTAGCTGCCGCGGCGCCGGCCGGTGCCGGCGCCTGCCGTGCCACCAGCGCGTGCAGCAGGGCCGCCGACAGGATCAGTACGGAGATCCCGGCCAGCAGCGCCTGCGGCGGCGCGGCCGCGGCGAAGCCGACGAGCGCGGCGCCGACCGACGCGGCGGTCAGCTTGAGCCCCGCCCCGAGGGTGAACACCTGGGTCCGCACGGCGTCGGGGGCGTACTCGGAGCGGATCCGGAGGGTGGCCGTCAGCAGCGGCCCGTCGCACACCCCGGCGGCGGTGAACAGCACCGCCGCGAGGGTGACGGACGGGGCGAACGCGGCTGCCGCCAGGGCGGCCCCGGTGCCCGCCATCGCCCAGCGCGCCAGCCGCCCCGGCTCCACCGCCGTGATCCGGCCCAGTGTCAGGGAGCCCGCCAGTGCGCCCACCGCGAAGGCCGTCATCAGCACGCCCCCGGCGCCCGGGCTGCCGAGCCGGGAGGCCAGCAGCACCGAGGTGGTGGTGAGCGTGCCGATGCCGACGAAGGCCAGCGTCGTGGCCGAGGTGATCGCCCGCAGCTCCCGGATCCGCCACAGGGCCGCCAGCCCGGCGCCCAGACCGGCCGGGGGAGGGCCGGCGGGTGCGCCCGGGCTGTCCGCCGTGTCCGTCGCCCGGGCCGGCTGCGGGGTTCCGTACGGGAGGGTCGCGGCCAGTGCCGCCGCGAGAGCACCGGCCAGCGCGAGCGCCGCCATCGCGGGCGCGGCCGAGCCCAGCGCGGCGGCCAGGCCCACCACCGCCGGGGCCGTCACCGCGGCGGCGTTGTAGGTGGACGCGTCCCACCCGTACGCCCGGTCCCGTGCGGGGCCCGCCGGGACCAGACCGGCGACCAGGCTGGACATCCCGCCCGTGACCATCGGCCCGCAACTGCCGCCCAGCAGCGCCACCGCGAGCACCAGCGGTGCCGGGGCCCGGCCGAGCAGCACGGACAGGGCCGCCATCGCGCAGGTGAACCCGGCCAGCGCGCCCACGTGGAACAGCCTCGGCCGGCGGGTCCGGGACGCGGCCACCCCGGCGAGCGGAGCCGCCAGGATGTGCGGAGCCAGCCAGGCGGTGAGGACGAAGGCCCCGTGCGCGGCGCTCCCGGTGCGCTCGAGGGCGAGCAGGACCACCGCGAGGCTCATGCCCTCCGAGGCGAACCGCGCGGCCAGCGCAGCGGCCAGGTACCGCCCGAACCCGTGCATCCCCGGACCCCCCTCGAGATGTGTAACGTGATAGCGGCACAAGACGTTACGCCAAACGGATGTAGAACGAAAGGATCCGGAGATGACCGACTCCGCGCACGGGTTCTCGGTCGGCCGGCGGCTGATCGATCTCGCCGAGGCGGTTCGCCTGGATCCCGAAGTCCCGCGCGCCGAGCTGGCAGCCCTCCTCGAACGGCACGGTGAGCACCCCTGCGACCTCACCGAGGAAGCCTTCACCGAGGCCGGCGCGGCCGAACTGCGCTCCGCCGCCCGGCGGATGGGCGCGGTCCTCGCTGAGGCCGACGAGGACCGCGCCGCCGAGGCCCTCAACGCGCTCTTCGCGCAGTACGGCACCCGCCCCCGGCTGACCCGGCACGACGGCCACCCCTGGCACCTGCACGTGGACCGGGGGGAGCAGGCCGGGTGGGGCGAGTGGTTCCTCGCCTCCGGTGCCCTGGCGCTCTCCCAGCTCCTCACCGAGTACGGGCGGATCGCGTGGGGCGCATGCGCCGCCGGGGGGTGCGGGCGGTTCTTCCTCGGCGCCGGCCCCGGCAGCGCCCGCCGCTACTGCTCCGCCGCCTGCGCCACGCGCGCCCGGGTCGCCGCGCACCGCAGGCGCAAGCGCGCCGAGACGTCCGGGCAGCTGGGGGCGCCCGCGGAGGCGTAGGAGCGTCCGGCGGGTAGGAAGCAAGAGGACCGGCGGGTGGAAGCGATAGGAAAGTTTCCTGTCGGACAACGTTGTCAACTTGGCATGCCCATGGGTACTTTCGGCGGCAGGAATTCCCCCGTTCCCCCCACCTCCGACCGGAAGGCGCTTCATGCGTTACGGAGTCCCCGCCGGGCTGGCCGCCCTCGCACTCGGCTTAACCGCGGCCTTGACCCTCACCCCCACCGCACACGCCGGCCCCCCGCGGCCGGCCCCCGCCGCCGCGGCGGCCCGCGCCCCGTTCGCCCACCCCGGAGTCCTCAACAGCCGCGCCCAGCTGGACTTCGTACGCACCAAGGTGCAGGCCGGGCAGCAGCCCTGGAAGGGCGCGTTCGACGCGATGCTCGCCAGCAAGTACGGCTCCCTGTCGCGCACGCCCAAGCCGCGCGCCGTCATCGAGTGCGGCTCGTACTCGAACCCGGACATCGGCTGTTCCGACGAGCGCGAGGACGCCATCGCGGCGTACAGCGACGCACTCGCCTGGTACATCACCCGCGATGCGAAGTACGCGAAGAAGTCGATCGAGCTGATGGACGCCTGGTCCGCGAAGATCAAGGACCACACCAACAGCAACGCCCCGCTGCAGAGCGGCTGGGCGGGATCCACCTGGCCGCGCGCCGCCGAGATCATCAAGCACACGTACACCGGCGGCTGGCCGAACCAGGGGCGGTTCGCGACCATGCTGCGCGACGTCTACCTGCCCGAGGTCGTCAACGGCAAGCCGAACAGCAACGGCAACTGGGAACTGATCATGATGGACGCCGCCGTCGGCATCTCCGTCCATCTCGAGGACCGCGCGAGCTACGACAAGGCCATGGCCATCTACCTGGGCCGGGTCCCCGCGTACTTCTACCTGGCCTCCGACGGCCCGCAGCCGAAGTACCCGCCGCGCTCGGGCATCGACACCAAGGGCGAGCTGGTCGACTACTGGCACGGCCAGAGCACGTTCGTGGACGGCCTCGCCCAGGAGACCTGCCGGGACTTCGGCCACACCGGCATGGGGATCGCCGCGGCCATGCACGTCGCCGAGACCTCGCGGATCCAGGGCCGCGACCTCTACCCGGAGTTCAAGGACCGCTTCCGGCACGCGCTCGGCTTCCACGCCGCGTACGAGCTCGGCGCGCCGGTGCCCTCCTGGCTGTGCGGCGGGAGCCTGACCAAGGGCATCGGCCCGGCGACCGAGGTCGGCTACAACGCCCTGCACACGCGGCTGGGCATCGGGATGGAGAACACCCGCAAGCTCACCGAGGGACGGCGCCCCGCGGGCACCGAGAACCACTTCGAGGCATGGGAGACGCTGACCCACGCCGAGAACCCCAACTGACGGGCGGGCGTGCTGCCCGGCAGGCACGGTACGGCGGCCCCGCCGTGAACAGCGGGGCCGCACGAATCACCCGACCCGGTGGTCCGGGATCAGCCCGCTTCCTTGACCTGGGCGGCCGTCGGCGCGGTGCCGCCCAGGTGCGCCGGCAGCCACCAGGAGTCCTCGGGACCCTTGGGGGCGGCCGGATAGGCGCGCTGCGCGGCATCCAGCAGCTCCTGCACCCGCTCGCGCAGGCGGCGGGTGATCGCCCCGGCGTACTGATCGGTCGGAGCCTCGATGGGCTCGCCCACCCGCATCGTCACCGGGATGTGGCTGCGCTTGAGGTTCTTCGGACGGCCCTTGGTCCACAGCCGCTGGGTGCCCCACAGCGCCACGGGGATCAGCGGGACGCCGGCCTCCTGGGCCATGCGCGCGGCGCCCGACTTGAAGCTCTTGAGCGTGAACGACTGGGAGATCGTCGCCTCGGGGAACACGCCGATGATCTCGCCGGCGCGCAGCGAGTCGAGGGCGTGCTCATAGGCCGTCTCACCCTGCTTGCGGTCCACCGGGATGTGCTTCATCGCGCGCATCAGCGGGCCGGACACCTTGTGCCGGAACACCGACTCCTTCGCCATGAAGCGGACCAGGCGCTTCTGCGGCCGCGCGGTCAGGCCGGCGAAGATGAAGTCGAGGTAGCCGATGTGGTTCGACACGAGAACCGCCCCGCCCTTGCGCGGGATGTTCTCCGTGCCCTTCATGTCGATGCGGATGTCCAGCGCCCGGAACAGGGTGTGGGCGGCGCCGATCACCGGAGGGTAGACGAGCTCAGCCATGAGGGGGAGACCCCGCTTTCTGCCTGGGGAGGTACTCCCGGCCGGAAGTTACGGCTGCGTAGGTACGCGGCCCTTGGGGATCGTGCCCCATACGCGGCCTGCTGGCCAGCCCAGACGTCTGTGCCCGAGGAGATTCTCGTCACGCCGGGAATGCGGCGCGTGTCCGGGGCGCTCGGATCACCGTACGAACGCGTTCAATGATGCAGGAACGAGGTCCGCGGTGACAGCGGGTGTGGTGCGGCTGGGCGTGGCGGAACTGGGTGCGGAGCCCGGGGAGCGTGCCAGCCTGGTGCAGTTCTCCAGCGCGTTCTGCCAGCCCTGCCGGGCCACGCGGCGGATCCTCGCCGAAGTGGCGGAGCTGGTCGAGGGGGTCGCGCACATCGAGATCGACGCCGAGGCCCACCTCGAACTCGTGCGCGCCCTGGGCATCGAGAAGACGCCGACCGTGCTCGTCCTGGACTCCGCCGGCCGGATCGTGAGGCGCGCCGCGGGGATGCCCCGCAAGGCGGACGTGATCGCCGCCCTGGGTGCCGCGGTATGAGCGGTGCGCCGGTACACGCGCCCGCACGCAGCGTGACGCGCCTCGCATCTGCCCCGTGCGGCTTGACTGTGTACACGAGAGATCGCCAGGCTGGCCGCATGCGGTATGAACTCCTGCTTTACGGGCGGGTCCACGTGGACCTCGTCCGCTACGCGAGCGCGCGTTGTCGGAGCCACTGAACGACCCCGGCCTCCGACCCGATCCGACCGCGCCCGTGCCCGCCGCCTGTGCGGCAGAAGGAAGCTCCTCGATGACAGCCCCGCCGGCCATTCCGACGGCCCAGTCCGCACGATTCGACGCCGCCCAGCCGGGCTCGCCCGACCTGCTCCGCTCCGTCTTCCGCCGGCACGCCGCGGGAGTGGCCGTGATCACCGCCGCCGACGGCGGCCGGCAGGTCGGGTTCACCGCGACCTCGCTCAACTCCGTCTCGGCCGATCCGCCGCTGCTGTCCTTCACGATCGCCACCGGGTCCTCGAGCTGGCCCGCGATACGCGACTCCGAGCACCTCGGCGTCCACATACTCGGCGAGCACCAGACGGAGCTGGCGGGCCTGTTCGCCCGCAGCGGAGCCGACCGCTTCGGGCCGGCCACGGGCTGGGCCCCGGGTCCGCACGAGGTCCCGCTGCTGGACGGCGTACTGGCGTGGCTGGTGTGCCGCGTCGTGGCGCGGGTGCCGGCCGGGGCGCACCGGGTGATCATCGCGGAGGCCGTGGCCGGGGACCCGGCCGGGGAGGGCCGCCCGCTCCTGTACCACCAGGGCCGCTTCAACGCGTTGCGCGACTGAATCGTCCCTGCTGGGGCGGGTCTGGGCGGCGTTGGACAGATCACAGTTCACCGGCCTTGCAACCGTGGGGGACCCACGGTGTACTGACGAGTAACATTCCCTTCGGAGCGCGGGCCGCCCCGACCGGGATCCGCCCGACAAGGCGCCTATGCTGCCTGCACAAGGCGGTATCAGAAAAAAGACGATGCGGTAGGAGAGCCGGCGTGAGCCTGAGGATCGTTGTCTGTGTGAAGTACGTGCCCGACGCCACCGGCGACCGGCACTTCGCCGATGACCTGACGGTCGACCGCGACGACGTCGACGGTCTGCTGTCGGAGCTCGACGAGTACGCCGTCGAGCAGGCGCTGCAGATCGCCGAAGAGGCCGACGACGCCGAGATCACCGTCCTGACGGTGGGCCCCGAGGACGCCAAGGACGCGCTGCGCAAGGCGCTGTCCATGGGCGCCGACAAGGCCATCCACGTCGAGGACGACGACCTGCACGGCACCGACGTCATGGGCACCTCGCTGGTGCTCGCCAAGGCGATCGAGAAGGCCGGCTACGACCTGGTCATCACCGGCATGGCCTCGACCGACGGCACCATGGGCGTGCTCCCGGCGATCCTGGCCGAGCGCCTGGGCGTCCCGCAGGTCACCCTGCTCTCCGAGGTCAAGGTCGAGGACGGCACCGTGACCGGCCGCCGCGACGGCGACTCCGCGAGCGAGCAGCTGGAGGCCTCCCTCCCGGCGCTCGTCTCCGTGACGGACCAGTCGGGCGAGGCCCGCTACCCCTCCTTCAAGGGCATCATGGCCGCCAAGAAGAAGCCGGTCGAGTCCTGGGACCTGGAGGAGCTCGAGATCGAGTCCGACGAGGTCGGCCTCGAGGGCTCCTGGACCGCGGTCGACTCCGCGGCGCAGCGCCCGGCCCGTACCGCCGGCACGATCGTCAAGGACGAGGGCGAGGGCGGCAAGGCGCTGGCCGAGTTCCTGGCCGGCCAGAAGTTCATCTGAGAACTTCGGCCACCCCCTCATAGCCCCCAGACACTTCGCAATAGCAGGAGAGCAGTCCCATGGCTGAAGTTCTCGTCTACGTCGACCACGTGGACGGTGCCGTCCGCAAGCCCACCCTCGAGCTGCTGACGCTGGCCCGCCGCATCGGCGAGCCCGTCGCCGTCGCCCTCGGCGCCGGTGCCGCCGACACCGCCGCCGTGCTCGCCGAGCACGGCGCCGTCAAGGTCCTCACCGCCGACGCCCCCGAGTTCGCCGACTACCTCGTCGTACCGAAGGTGGACGCGCTGCAGGCCGCGTACGAGGCTGTTTCCCCGGCCGCCGTCCTCGTCCCCTCCTCCGCCGAGGGCAAGGAGATCGCCGCGCGCCTGGCGGTCCGCATCGGCTCCGGCATCATCACCGACGCCGTGGACCTGGAGGCGGGTGACGAGGGTCCGGTCGCGACGCAGTCCGCGTTCGCCGCGTCCTTCACCACCAAGTCCCGTGTCTCCAAGGGCACCCCGGTCATCACCGTCAAGCCGAACTCGGCTCCGGTCGAGGCCGCCCCGGCCGCCGGCGCCGTCGAGGCCCTCGCCGTCACCTTCGGCGCCCTCGCCACCGGCACCAAGGTCGTCTCCCGCACCCCGCGCGAGTCGACCGGCCGCCCCGAGCTGACCGAGGCCGCGATCGTGGTCTCCGGTGGCCGCGGCGTCAACGGTGCCGAGAACTTCCACATCATCGAGGAGCTCGCGGACTCCCTCGGTGCCGCCGTCGGCGCCTCGCGCGCCGCCGTCGACGCCGGCTGGTACCCGCACTCCAACCAGGTCGGCCAGACCGGCAAGTCGGTCTCCCCGCAGCTGTACATCGCCTCCGGCATCTCGGGCGCGATCCAGCACCGGGCCGGCATGCAGACCTCGAAGACCATCGTGGCCATCAACAAGGACGCCGAGGCCCCGATCTTCGACCTGGTCGACTACGGCGTGGTCGGCGACCTCTTCGCGGTCGTCCCGCAGCTGACCGAGGAGATCAAGGCGCGCAAGGGCTGACCTGCGCATCTCTTCGTCGCCTGACCTTTGGCTGACCGTCTCGGGGCCGTGTGGTGTTTCTCACCGCACGGCCCCGAGTCGTTTGCCCGTGTCGGTGGAGGGACCATTGACTGGGCGGAACCCCGACACTAAATTCTGCTATGCGGATCTAAGCTTCCGTGAAGCGGAAAAGAGGAGAGTGCACGATGGGTCAGCAGGAGAAGGTGGCGACGAGCCTCGCAGGCGCGGTCAGCGAGGGCATCAGCGCCTCCCTCGCGCCGGTGGACGCGGAGCTCGCGCGCCACTACCCGGGCGACCCCGGCACCCGCCAGCCCATCCACACCGTCTACGTCCCCGGTGACGTCTTCGCCGCCGACACCATCCGCTCCTGGGGCGACCAGGCCCTCGCGGCCCTCGACGAGCACGCCCCGGACGCCGCGACCTTCGCCAAGGTGCTCGGCATCAGCGACGAACTGGCCGTACCCGTCTACGACCGCGTCCGCGCCAAGCTCGCCACCGAGCCGATCGAGGACCTCCGCGTCGACTTCGAGGACGGCTTCGGCGTCCGCCCCGACGAGGAGGAGGACCAGGCGGCCGCCCGCGCCGCCCGCCTCGTCTCCGAAGCCTTCTCCAACGGCACGAACGCCCCGTACATGGGCATCCGCATGAAGTGCATGGAGTCCAACGTCCGCGACCGCGGCATCCGCACCACGGACATCTTCCTGTCCGGGCTGCTGGAGCACGGCGGCCTCCCCGACGGACTGGTCCTCACCCTCCCCAAGGTCACGTACGCAGAGCAGGTCAGCGCTTTCGTCAAGCTGCTGGAGGCCTTCGAGACCGCCCGCGGCCTGCGCCCGGGCCGGATCGGCTTCGAGATCCAGATCGAGACCAGCCAGTCGATCGTCGCCTCCGACGGCACCGCGACCGTGGCCCGGATGATCGAGGCCTCCAAGGGCCGCGCCACCGGCCTGCACTACGGCACCTTCGACTACAGCGCCTGCGTCGGGGTCTCCGCCGCCTACCAGTCGAGCGACCACCCGGCCGCCGACCACGCCAAGGCGATCATGCAGGTCGCGGCCGCCGGCACCGGCGTACGCGTCTCCGACGGCTCGACGAACGTCCTGCCGATCGGCACCACCGAGCACGTCCACGAGGCCTGGAAGCTGCACTACGGCCTCACCCGCCGGGCCCTGGCCCGCGCCTACTACCAGGGCTGGGACATGCACCCGGGCCACCTCCCGACCCGCTACGCGGCGGTCTTCACCTTCTACCGCGAGGGCCTCGAGACGGCCGCCGCGCGCCTGAAGGCGTACGTCGCGAAGATCGAGGGCGACGTGATGGACGAGCCCGCCACGGCCAAGGCCCTGGCCGGCTACCTGGTCCGCGGCCTGGACTGCGGCGCGGTGGGCGCCGACGAGGTCACCGCCCTGACGGGCCTGACCCGCGCCGAACTGGACGCGTTCGCCATCCCCCGCCGCTCGGCGACCCTGACCGCGACCGCCTGAGCACGATGGAACGCGAGGCCCGGCCGGAACCCCGGCCGGGCCTCGCGGCGTTCACACGGTGGCGATGATCCACCGGCGCAGGGTGCCGTCCCGTCCTGCGGTGGCGAGGAGACTGCCGTCGGGGGAGAAGGCGAGCCCGCCCACGGCCCCCTCGTGGCCGGTGAGCGCACTGCCGACCCGCTCTCCCGTGACCGGGTCCCACAGCAGCGCCACACCGTCCTCACCGGCCGAGGCCAGGAGCTGCCCGTCAGGCGAGAAGGCGAGCTCGTGGACGGCCGAGGCATGTCCGCTCAGCGGTGCGCCGAGCTGGACCCCGCGAACCGGGTCCCAGAGCCGTACGGTGGCGTCTGCGCCGGCCGTGGCCAGGACCCGCCCGTCCGGTGCGAAGGACACCGCCCACACGGTTCCCCGGTGGCCGTCGAAGGGGGCGCGCAGCTGTTGCTGGGTGCGCGGATCCCACAGCCGTACGCCGCCGTCGGCGCCGGAGGTGGCCAGGAGCCTTCCGTCCGGGGAGAAGCAGATCCCGACCACCTCGTTGCCGTGGCCGCGCAGGGCCTGTCCGACCCCCTTGCCGGTGTGCGGGTCCCACAGCCGCGCCGTGGTGTCCGTGCTGCCGGTGGCCAGCAACTGCCCGTCGGGTGAGAACGCGAGGCGTTTCAGGGCGCCGCTGTGCCGGGTCCGTATCTCCCGCAGGACGGCGCCGCTCGCCGCATCGTGCAGGCAGACGGACCGGTCGCCGGAAGCGGTGGCGAGAAGGGCCCCGTCGGGTGAGAACGCCAGCCCCCAGGGCAGGACGGACGGCTCGGCGAGGCGCGGCCAGCGGGGCGAGCGCGAGACGGGGTCCCAGAGCCGGACGGACAGATCGCCGGTGGTCGCGGCGATGCTCCATCCGTCCGGCGAGAACGCGGTCCGCACGAGCGGGCGTCCGGCGGTGACGGGAGGCAGCTGGACCGCCCGGCGCATGCGCAGGGCGACGGCCAGGGCCCGGGCTGCGAGCGGGGTGTCGCCGCCGGTGAAGGCACGTGTGTAGAGCAGCACCGTCCGGTCGCCGGACGCGGTGGCGAACATGCGTCCGTCGGCGGAGAACGCCACCGCGTTGACGTCGGCTCCGTGGTCGCCGAGGAGTGACCCCACCGGCCGGCCCGTCGCGGTGTCCCAGAACCGTACGGTGCCGTCGGCCGCGGCGCCGGCGAGGAGCGTGCCGTCCGGGGAGAAGGCCAGGGCGGTGACGGCCTGCGCATGGCCGGCGAGCGGTCGCTCGCGACGGCCTTCCCGCAGGGCGATGGTGCCGTCCCGGCGGCCGAGGGCGAGGACACCGCCGCCCGGGGAGAGCGCCGTGACCGCAACGGCGGACTCCGGTTCGTGGAGCGTTTGACCGACGGGCCGTTCCTCCGAGAGGTCCCACACGCGTGCACCGGTGTCGACGGCCAGCAGGCGGCCGTCGTGCGTGAAGCGCGCCGTGGTGAACCGTCCCTCGCCGGGGGTGAAGTGCAGGTGGCCGGAGAGCAGGTCCCACAGGTGTACGGCCCCCTCGGCATCCAGCGTGGCCAGCTCGGCCCCTTCCGCATCGCAGGCCATGGCGCGGACCCGCGGGCCGGGTCCGGCCAGCGGAGAGGCCGCGGACGACTCGGCGGGATCGAACCGGTGGACCACCGACCTGACCGTGGCGTCGACCGTCAGCAGCAGACCGTCGGCGGTGAACGCCACCGGGGCCGTCCCCGGCCGGGGCAGCCCCGCGCGCTCGCCCGTCGCGGTCTCCCACAGCCGGACCGTGGTCCGGTCGGCGGAGGCCAGGTACCGGCCGTCGGGGGAGAAGGCCACGTCACGGACGGCTTGGTCGTGGCCGGCGAGGCGGAAGGCGAACGTGTACGGGGCGGGCCCTGCGGGCTGCTCGGCGGGTGGGCGAGCGGGCGCCGCAGGGGGAGCCGGGGCCGTGGGGGTCTCGGGGGCGTCCGGGGCCTTCCGGGGCTCCGGAACCTCCTGGGCAGTCACCGCCGCCGTCCGGGCACGGGCCGTGCCGACGGACTGGAGCTCCGCCAAGGCGCGCCAGCGACGCCGCCAGTCGGCCAGCTCCGGTGCGTTGTGGGCCGGGACGGTCCGCTCCTCGCCGTACTCGTCGTACGCGTGCAGGATCCGGACCAAACCCATGAGGGTGTCCACCCGGACCAGCCGCCTGCCGTTGAAGGCGTCGCTCTGGGTGGCGGGCGACAGCTGGATCCCGGCGCCCGATCTCACCGCCCGGGTGACGAGGTCGCGGTACGAGGGGTTGCCGCGCTCGATCCGCAGACGGCGCAGATCGGCGGCGAGGGCGGCCAGTTCCTCGTCGAACGTGCCCGAGCGTTGCTCCTCCATGGCGACCACCGTAGACGCCCGCGACGGCGCGGTCCCGAAGTTTCCGGAACGGGACGGAACAACGCGGAACAGCGCGGACCAGGTGGTGCGTTCCGTCGAACACCCCGGCTGTTCAAGGAGGTTCGACGCTGATCGACTTCGGTCCTGATCCGTTCCGTCCGCGCTGCTCAGGGCACCGGCCGGCGGTGGAATCGGGGCATGGACACCACGCCGCCGGACACCGAGCCGCCCTTTCTCCCCCTGCACACCGCCGTCGTGCTGCTCACCTCCCTGCTCGGCGGGCTCGTCGTCGGCGGGCTGACGTACCTCGGCGGAACGCATCCCGCCCTGGCCGTGCTCGCCGGGCTCACGGCCGCCGGTGGGGCCGTGCCCGTGCTGCGGGGGCTGATCCGGTGAAGCCTCAGGCCGCCGGGGGGAGTTCGCCCGAGCCGCGGGGGATCAGGCGGGTCGGGAGTTCGATCCGGGCCGGGGGAAGGGCGGCGCCGGCGAGGCGTTGGAACAGGCGGTCGGTCGCCACCCGGCCCAGGGCCGCCGCGTCCTGGGCGACCACCGTCACCCCGGGGCGCAGCAGGTCGGCCAGTTCGAAGTCGTCGAACCCGACCAGGGCCACCGGCGGCCGGTGCTCGGCCAGGACCCGTACCACCGTCACCGTCACCCGGTTGTTCCCCGCGAAGACCGCGGTGACGGGGTCGGGGCCCGCCAGCATCGCCCGGGCCGCCTCCCCGACGCGTTCCGGGGTCGTCGAGCCGAGGGAGACCCAGGAATCGGCCACGGGCAGGCCCGCGTCCGCCATCGCCGCGCGGTAGCCCCGCAGGCGCTCCGTCGCCGTGTGGATGTGCGGCTGGTCCCCGATGAAGCCGATCCGGCGGTGGCCGCCCCCGATCAGGTGCGCCACCCCCTCCCGGGCGCCGCCGAAGTTGTCCGACAGCACCACGTCCGCGTCGATCCGGCCCGCCGGGCGGTCCACGAACACCGTCGCCACACCCGCCCGGATCTCCGGCTCCAGGTAGCGGTGGTCGTCCCCGGCCGGGATCACGATCAGCCCGTCCACCCGGCGCGCGCACAGCGCCAGCGCCAACTCCCGCTCCCGGTCGGGGTCCTCGGCGCTCGACCCGTTGATGAGCAGCGCCCCGTGGGCCCGGGCAACCTCCTCCACCGCCCGGTTCAGCGGCCCGTAGAAGGGGTCCGCGAGGTCCTCCAGGACCAGCCCCACGGTGGCCGTACGTCCCTTGCGCAGCACGCGCGCGCTGTCGTTGCGGCGGAACCCGAGCGCCTCGATGGCCTCCTGGACCCGCCGCACCGTGTCCGGGGTGACCCCCGCCTCGCCGTTGACCACCCGCGACACCGTCTTCAGGCCCACGCCCGCGCGGGCCGCCACGTCCTTCATCGTCGGCCGGTTGCCGTAGCGGGGGTCGGACGGGCGGCGGGTCTGCGGCACGGGACGGAATCCTCCGGAAGTGGCGGGCACGGCTCTGACCTTGAGGATATGCACTGGGCCGGGGAGCGGGTTTCCGTGGCAGGGTGATGCGGGCAAGCCACTGGGGGCTCCGGACGAGCCATGGGGAGAGGGGTAGACGTGATTGTCTGGATCAACGGCACATTCAGCGCCGGGAAGACCAGCACGGCCCGCGAACTGACCGGGATCCTTCCCGACAGCACCCTGTACGACCCGGAGCTCGTCGGGGACGCACTACGCCAACTGCTGCCGCGCAAGCGCCTCGCGGAGGTCTCCGACTACCAGGACCTGCCGAGCTGGCGGCGCCTGGTGGTGGACACGGCCGCGGCGATGCTCGCGGAGCTGGGCGGGGTGCTGGTCGTGCCGATGACGCTGCTGCGGCAGGAGTACCGGGACGAGATCTTCGGCGGGCTCGCGGCGCGCCGGATACCGGTGCGGCATGTGCTGCTCGCCCCGGAGGAAACGATCCTGCGGGAGCGGATCGCGACACGGGAGGAGCAGGGCGACCCGGCGGACGTGGACGTGCGGGTCCGGCAGTGGGCGTACGACCACATACCCGCCTACCAGCAGGCACTGGCCGGCTGGCTCGCGGCGGACGCGCACGTCATCGACAACGGGGCCCTGACCGTACGGGAGACGGCGGAGCGGATCGCCGAAGCCGTACGCACGGACGCGGCCCGTGTCTGCGACATCGTGCAGACGCCGGAGCCGACGCGGGAGACGGTGGCCGCGGGGGTGCTGCTCTTCGACGACGAGGACCGGGTGCTGCTGGTGGATCCGACGTACAAGCCGGGCTGGGAGTTCCCGGGCGGGGTGGTGGAGGCGGGCGAGGCGCCGGGGTGCGCGGGAGTGCGGGAGGTCGCGGAGGAGCTGGGCCTGACGCTGGACGCCGTACCGGGGCTGCTGGTCGTGGACTGGGAGCCGCCGGTGCCTCCGGCGTACGGGGGGCTGCGGCTCCTGTTCGACGGGGGCCGCCTCCCGGCCGCCGCCGCGGCCGGGCTCCGGCTGCCGGGACCGGAGCTGCGGGCCTGGCGGTTCGTCACGGAGGCGGAGGCGGAGGGGCTGCTGCCGCCGGTCCGGTACGAACGCCTCCGCTGGGCCCTGCGGGCCCGTGAGCGCGGACGCCCCCTGTACCTGGAGGCGGGCCACCCCACGCCGTAGCCGGCGATCGAGGCGCGGGGTCCGGGCGGAGCCGGGGGCTACGGGAGGACCGGCTCCGAATCCGTGGCCGTGAGGAGGGTGGCGGCCGTGTCCTCGGTCAGCGGGTCGCCGTGGCCGAAGCAGGCCACCGACGGGGACAGCGCCGCGAGGCGGCGGAAGGAGGCCCGGGCCTCGTCACGGTCCACGTTGAAGACGCCCAGCATCACCTGGCCCACCCCCGCGATGCAGTCGCCCACGAACAGCACGCCGTGGCGCGGCAGGTGGATGCCGATGCTGCCCGGCGTGTGGCCCGGGGCGTGGACCACCACCGCGCCGCCGCCGAACGGGAGCACCTCGCCGTCCTCGACCTCGCGGTCGACCCGAGTCGGCGGCGCCTCCGGGACCGTCAGCCCGTTCTCGTACAGCGGGACCTCCCAGTCCAGCAGGACCGGCTCCGGCACCGGGAGCTCGCCCCGGATCACCGGAGCCTCCAGCCGGTGCGCCACCACCTCCGCGCCCCAGCGGGCGGCGAGTTCGTCCGCGGCGCCGATGTGGTCGCGGTGGCAGTGCGTCAGCACGATCCGCTCCAGCCGCTCCGGGCCGAGCCCGAGGGAGCGGACGGCCTCCTCGATCGCCGCCGCGGATCCGGCGTGGCCGGAGTCGATCAGGGTCAGGGCTTCGCCGTCGCACCACAGGTACGCCTGGCCGATCGGGAAGCGGAGCATGTGGAGCCGCTGCGGGAGTACCTCTACGAGATCCATGCTCCGAACGTACGTGCGCCGACCCCGCCCCCGGCGCGACTTTCACCGGGAGCGGAGTTCGCCCGTAGCGCAGGTCAGCCGCGCTTGGACTGCGCGTAGTTGACGAGGAACAGGGCCTCCGCGACCGAGAGGCGCTCCAGCTCCTCCGGGGAGACGCTCTCGTTCACCGCGTGGATCTGCGC
Source organism: Streptomyces sp. R33 (assembly GCF_041200175.1). Taxonomy (NCBI): domain Bacteria; kingdom Bacillati; phylum Actinomycetota; class Actinomycetes; order Kitasatosporales; family Streptomycetaceae; genus Streptomyces; species Streptomyces sp. R33. Next base: position 7,304,048 of record NZ_CP165727.1, read on the forward strand.
CTCCGGCTCGCTCAGCCCGATCAGCAGCATCTCCGCCTCCGGGTAGAGCGTGGTCAGCGTGTTGCACAGCGGAATCGATCCGCCCATGCCCGCGACCTGCATCTCCTGGCCCGGGTACGCCACCTGCATGGCCGCCGCCATCGACGCGTACGCCGGGCTGCTCGTGTCCGCCTGGAACGGCTGGCCCTGGCCCACGACCTCGAGTTCGAGGCGCGCCTGCCACGGGGTGTGCGCCACCAGGTGCGCCTCCAGCAGCTTGATGGCCTCGGCCGTGTCCACGCCCGGCGGCACGCGCAGGCTGATCAGCGCGCCTGCACTCGCGTGCACCGAGGGGGTGGCGCCGACCACCGGCGGGCAGTCGATGCCGAGCACGGTGACGGCCGGGCGGGCCCACAGCCGGTCCGCGATCGTGCCCTCGCCGATCAGCCCGACCCCGTCCAGCACCCTCGCATCGGCGCGGAAGTCCGCCTCCGGGTACTGCAGGCCCTCCCAGACCGCGTCCGAGGCCAGGCCGTCCACCGTGGTCGAACCGTCCGCGGCGCGCAGCGAGTCCAGCAGCCGGATCAGCGCGGCCAGCGCGTCGGGGGCGACGCCGCCGAACATGCCGGAGTGCAGGTTCCCGCCGAGGGTGTCGATCTTCACCTTGATCAGGGTCATGCCGCGCAGGGTGGCCGTCACCGTCGGCAGGCCGAGCCGGAAGTTGCCCGCGTCGCCGATGACGATCGTGTCGGCGGTCAGCAGCTCCGGGTGCGCCTCCGCGTACTGCTGGAGACCGCCGGTGCCCTGCTCCTCCGAGCCCTCGACGATCACCTTCACGCTCACCGGCACACCGCCGTTGGCCTTCAGTGCGCGCAGCGCCAGCAGGTGCATGATGAACCCGCCCTTGCAGTCCGCGGCGCCGCGCCCGTACCAGCGGCCGTCGCGCTCGGTCAGCTCGAAGGCGGGGGAGACCCAGGCGGCGTCGTCGAGCGGCGGCTGCACGTCGTAGTGCGCGTACAGGAGGACGGTCGGCGCACCCTCGGGGCCGGGCAGGAAGCCGTACACCGACTGGGTGCCGTCCGGGGTGTCCAGCAGGGACACGTTCTGGAAGCCCTCGGCGCGCAGCGCGTCGGCCACCCAGTTCGCCGCGCCCTGGCTCTCGCTCTGCGGGAACTGCGCCCAGTCCGCCACCGACTGGAAGGCCACCAGCTCGGTCAGCTCCTGCTTGGCGCGGGGCATCAGCGAGGCGATGGTCTCGGCGATCGGATTCTGGGACATGGGCACGCTCCTCTTGGGTGCGACGTTGTGTACGTGTACGCCGTCCGCATCCGCGTCGTGGGCGCATGCGGGGTACGTCGAAAGTCAGTCCCGATCCTCGCACAGCAGGACGGGGCGGACTCGCGCCGTAGGATTTGCCTGCATCGGAGCAACCGCATGATCAGGAGCAGCAGCACATCGTGAGCAGCGACGACAGCACCGTCGGGGGACCCGACTCAGCAGCAGGACAGGCCGCTCAGGGGACGGGGGACGGGATGGCCGGGAGCGCCGGCGCAACCGGCGAGGTCTGGGACGTGGTCGTGGTCGGGGCCGGACCGGCCGGCGCCTCGGCCGCGTTCGCGGCGGCAACGGCCGGGCGGCGCGTACTGCTGCTGGAGAAGGCCGAGCTGCCCCGCTACAAGACCTGCGGCGGCGGGATCATCGGCCCTTCGCGCGACGCCCTCCCGCCCGGTTTCGTCCTGCCGCTCAAGGACCGCATCCATGCGGTCACCTTCTCGCTGAACGGGAAGCTGACCCGGACCCGCCGTTCGCGGCAGATGCTGTTCGGGCTCATCAACCGGCCCGAGTTCGACGCCGCGCTGGTCGCCGAGGCCGAGAAGGCCGGAGCCACCGTCCGTACGGGTTCCGCCGTCGCGCGGGTCGAGCAGCACGGGGCGGCCGTGCCCGACCGGCGCACGGTCGCCGTGGTGCTCGCCGACGGGGAGACCGTCCTGGCGCGCGCGGTGGTCGGCGCCGACGGCAGTGCGAGCCGGATCGGCGCGCACGTCGGGGTCGAGATGGACCAGGTGGACCTCGGCCTCGAGGCGGAGATCCCGGTTCCGCAGACGGTCGCCGAGGACTGGAAGGGGCGGGTGCTGCTCGACTGGGGTCCGTTGCCCGGCAGTTACGGCTGGGTCTTCCCCAAGGGCGACACCCTCACCGTCGGGGTCATCTCGGCGAAGGGCGACGGCGCCGCGACCAAGCGGTACCTGGAGGACTTCATCGCCCGCCTCGGACTCGCCGGCTTCGAACCCGCCGTCTCCTCCGGGCACCTGACCCGCTGCCGCAAGCCCGATTCGCCGCTCTCGCGCGGCCGGGTACTGGTCGCGGGGGACGCGGCCGGGCTGCTGGAGCCGTGGACCCGGGAGGGCATCTCCTTCGCGCTGCGCTCGGGCCGGCTGGCCGGGGAGTGGGCCGTGAAGATCTCCGAGGCGCAGGACGCGGTGGACGCGCGCCGCCAGGCCCTCAACTACGCGTTCGCGGTCAAGGCCGGACTGGGCGTGGAGATGAGCGTCGGCAAGCGGATGCTGACCGCCTTCGAAGCCCGGCCGGGGCTGATGCACGCGGCGATCACCGGCTTCCGCCCGGCATGGACGGCCTTCGCCCGGATCACCCGGGGTGCGACGACGCTGCCCGACCTGGTGCGGACGTACCCCATGGCCCGCAAGGCGCTGCACGTCCTGGACGGCAGGCAGGCGCGGAACCGGGGGCAGGAGCAGCCGGAGCAGGAGAGGGAACGGTCCTAGGGTTCCGGACCCGGGCCCGGCGGCGGCCGGGCCTCTTCCGGGGCCGGTCTGTGGACGAGGGTGGCGGTCTTGCCGGGGGTGCGGGCAAGGCCGCCGCTGCTTTGGTGCCGGGTGCCGGGTGCCGGGTGTGCCGGGCGGCGTGGGGCGTGGGCGGTGCGGGGGCGCGGGTGGCGCCCTGCCCGTCAGTTCGACATCGTGATCCGGAAGACCGGGTGGTCGCCGGCCGCCGCCTGGAGCTCCGCGTCGGAGGAGTCCACGGTCACGCCCTGGAAGAACCGGTTGACCTCCCAGCCCCACTTCGCCAGATAGGCGCGCAGCACGGCGGCCTTCTGCACCGGGTCGGTGAGCTCGGTGACCGTGAAGGTGCGCACCTTGCGGCCCACACGGAGCTCGCCGCCGCCCGCCACCCGCATGTTGCGGACCCACTGGGAGTGGCCGCGCGCCGAGACCAGGTACTGCTCGCCCTCGTACGTGTGCGGGTTGACCGGGATCCGCTGCATCTGGCCGGACTTGCGGCCGCGCACCGACAGCTCGGCCGAACCGGCCAAGGAGATGCCGAGCCGGGCCAGCTTCCCGAAGAGGGCGTTGAAGCGGGTGGCGAGCGGGCCGGCCTGGACGTAGTACGGGGTGGGCGCGTTCATGACGGTCTCCGGGGCTGCTGGGAGAGCGGTGCTCTCGCTTGAGATCAGTGTGCACGGATCGCTGCACCAAAGCAAGAGCAGTGCTCTCGAAATGGATCGGCGATCCCATTTTTGGGCACTGCTCTGCCTCCGTGGCACACTGCTCGCATGAGTACCGTGCGCGGGGCCCGGGAGCGGGCCCGTATCGAGGTCACCGCCGCCATCAAGGACGAGGCGCGCCGCATGCTGGCGGCCGAGGGCGCCGCCAAGCTCTCGCTGCGCGCCGTGGCCCGCGAGCTGGGCATGGTCTCCTCGGCCCTCTACCGCTACTTCCCCAGCCGCGACGAGCTCCTCACCGCCCTCATCGTCGACGCCTACGACAGCATCGGCGCCGCCGCCGAGCAGGCCGACGCCCGCACCCTCGCCGCCGGCGCCCCGCCCCTCGAGCGCTGGACCGCCGTCTGCGAGGCCGTCCGCGCCTGGGCGCTGGAGCACCCGCACGAGTACTCCCTCATCTACGGCTCCCCGGTCCCCGGCTACAGCGCTCCCATGGACACCGTCGGCCCCGCCTCCCGCGTCGGCAACACCCTCATCGGCATCGTCCGCGCCGCCCACGCCGGCCGCGGCCTCGCCCTCCCGCCGCTGCCCGCCGACCTGCGCCCCGAAGCCGTCCGGATGACCGCGGACTTCGCCGAAGGGCTGCCGCCCGAGGTCACCGCCGCCCTGGTCGCCGCCTGGGCGCAGCTGGTCGGACTCGTCTCCTTCGAGCTGTTCGGCCAGTTCAACCGGGTCGTCGAGGACCGGGCTACCTTCTTCACCCACGCCGCGGGCCAACTGGCCCACGGGGTCGGGCTGCCCTCCGTATGACGGCGGCTCACATGATGAGGTGACAGATCGCTTGTCTGTTCCTCGTATCAATGCGAGTCGTTCGCCCTTCACGGATCGGGCGCCGGTCTAGTGTTCGTCGGGTCGTGCTCCTGCCCCCGCCCCTCGCCGGAGGAACAGCCATGGCCCGCGCCGTGAAGGCCCTGTACGCCGTTCTGATCACCTCCTTACTGGCCGCCCCGGCGCCCGCCGTGACCGCCTCGGCCGGCACGGGAGACGTGGCCGCGGCCGGGGACGCCGCACCGGCCCCCAGACCCCGGATAGCCGGCGTGCGGGGCCTGGAGATCGCCGTCCCCGCATACGCATGGGCCGGCGACCCCATGCTCGGCGACCTCGTCGCCACCACACCCGCCGCCTCCGTGGTGGTCCTCAACCCCGGCAACGGGGACGCCCCCTTCGACGCACCCTGGCAGGCCCGCGCCGACGCGCTGCGGGCCGGGACCACCGCCACCGGCGAGAAGACCAAGGTCCTCGGCTACGTCCACACGGACCACGGCAACCGCGACATCGCCGCCGTCAAGGCCTCCATCGACAACTACCTCAAGACCCGCGACGGCCGCCTGCACGTGGACGGCATCTTCTTCGACGTGGTCAGCCGCGACTGCGGCCCCGGCAACGCCACCCGCGACCACTACGCGCAGCTGCGCGCGTACGTGCAGGACACCATGAACGCCGCCGACCCCACCGCTGCGGACCTGGTGGTCGACAACCCCGGCACCGCCATCGCCGACTGCTACCTGGAACCGGGCCACCGCACCGCGGACGTCTTCGTCACCTACGAGGACACCTACGCCGCCTACACGGAAGGCGGCTGGCTCGGCGGGAACGTCTTCGGCGCGTCGGGCGGCTACCGCCCCGGCACGGAACTCGACCCGACCGGCACCGCGTTCTGGCACCTCGTCCACGCGGTACCGGACGCCGCCGCCATGCGCACCACCCTGCGTACGGCGTTCGACCGCGGCGCGGGCTACGCGTACGCGACCGGCACGCTCATGCCGAACCCGTGGGACGAATCGCCGAGTTGGAAATACCGCAGCCAGACCGCGTACGCCGCCACCGTGGGCTGAACGCGTCGGCGTCGGGCCAAGGGTGGACTTTCGGCAGTGCCGTGGGCCCGGGGCGATTCCGTAGGGTCGCGGGCGTGAGAGCAATGATCGACGAGTTCCCCCGGCCCGCACGCGTGCAGGCGGCGGCCCTGGCCGTCGCCGCCGTGGCCGCGGCCGGCGCCGCCGCGGGCACGGACAGCGGCTGGTGGCTGATACCCGAGGCGGGCTGCGCGTTCCTCGCCGGGGGGCGCCCCGGCCGGGCGCGGAACACGGCGCTGGCGCTGGCCGCGGTGGTGGCGGCCGCCATCGTGGCCGTGGCCCTGGTGCCGGCCTGGCTCGTGTGGGCGAGCCGGTTCACGGGCCTGGTGGCGGCGGCCGTGGTGCCGTGGTGCGCGGGCCGGTTCCTGCGCCAGTACCGCGAGCTGGTACGCGCCGGGTGGGAGCGGGCCGCACAGCTCGAACGGGAGCAGGACCTGCTCGCGGAACAGGCCCGGCTGCGCGAGCGGACCCGGATCGCCCAGGACATGCACGACCTCCTCGGCCACGAGCTGAGCCTGCTCGCCCTGTCGGCGGGCGCGCTGCAGCTGGCTCCCGGTCTGCCGCGCGAGCACCGGGCCGCCGCACGCGACATCCGGGCCCGCGCGGGCGCGGCCGTGGACCGGCTCGGCGAGGTCGTCGGCGTCCTGCGCGAGGAGCCGGGGGCCGGGCCGACGGAGCTCGAGGACCTGGTCGCCCGTTCCGTCGGCGCGGGGCTGGACGCACGGCTCCGGCTGGAGGGCGACGCAGCACCCGGGCAGGTGCCGCCGATCGTGGAGCGGACGGTCCACCGCGTGGTCCGGGAAGCGCTGACGAACGTGGCCAAGCACGCCCCCGGCCACCGGGCGACCGTCGTGGTCCGCCACACGAAGGCCCGCACGGAGGTCCGCGTCACGAACGTGCCGCTGCCGGATCCGGCGCCGGGCCCCGCGACCGAAACGGGGGCTGCCCTTGCGGCAGGGGAGGCGCCGCAGGGTGGGCAGGACCGGCGGCTCGGGCTCGCAGGCCTGGGGGAACGGGTCCGGGCGGTCGGCGGGGCCTTCGTGGCCGGGCCCGAAGGCGGCGGCTTCGGGATCCGGGCCACGCTCCCGCACCGGCCGCCGGCCGCCGCCCCCGAGCCCCGGCCGGCGGCCGGGAGGCTCGGCCGGAGCGCGGCCGCGGCCGTCCTGGTGCCGCTGTTCACCCTGGCCGCACTGGTCACCGGGGTACGGGTGTGGGACACGGTGGCGGCCCGCCAGTCCGTGTTCGCCCCTGAGGACTACGCCCGCCTGCGGCTCGGCCAGCCCCGTGCGGAGATCGCGCCGCACCTGCCCGAGCGGCAGACGGCCCGCCGCCCGGCGGTCGCCGTGCCCCGGCCGCCGGATGCCGCCTGCGAGTTCTACGTACAGACCGCAGACCCCTTCGACGACCGGTCCGGGGACCTCTACCGGCTGTGCTTCCGGGCCGGCCTGCTGGTTTCCGCCGACGCCTTCGACCCCGACACCGACTCCCAGGAAGAGGACTCCCCGTGACGCAGATCAGGACACTGATCGCCGACGACGAGCCGATGATCCGCGCCGGCGTACGGGCCGTGCTCGCGACCGACCCGGGCATCGATGTCGTCGCCGAAGCCGGCAACGGCCGCGAAGCGGTCGAACTGGCCCGGCTCCACCGCCCCCGGGTTGCCGTCCTCGACATCCGCATGCCGCACCTCGACGGCATCGAGGCCGCCGCCGAGATCCACCGGACCGTACCCGGCACAGCGGTCGTGATCCTCACGACCTTCGGGGAGGACGAGTACATCCTGCGCGCCCTGAGCGGCGGAGCCACCGGCTTCCTGATCAAGTCGGGGGAGCCGGAGGAACTGATCGCCGGGGTCCGGGCGGTCGCCGACGGCGCCGCCTACCTGTCACCCAAGGTGGCCGCGCGGGTCGTCGCCCACCTCGCCGCCGGGGACGCGGGCGCCCTGGCCGGCCGGCGCACCGCGGCCCGCGAAGCGGTCGACGCGCTGACCGCCCGGGAACGGGACGTACTGGCCTTCCTGGGCGGCGGCCTGTCCAACGGGCAGATCGCGCGCCGCCTGCACCTGGCCGAGGGAACGGTGAAGGCCCACGTCAGCTCCATCCTGGCCGGCCTCGGCGTCGACAACCGGGCCGCCGCGGCCGTCGTCGCCCACGAGGCCGGCATGGTCCCGGCGTCCGCGCCCGGGCCCGCGTCCCGCTCCCGGCGTCCCTCCGAGCAGCGCTGACCCGGCCCGCACGGCGGGTCCGAGGACGAGGAGGGCCGGCACCAGGGCCACCGTCGCCCCCAGTACCGCACCCGCGAGAACGTCGTGCGGGTAGTGGACCCCGACCAGCACCCGCAGCAGCGCCGCCGCCCCCGCCACCGGCAGCGCCAGGACCGCGAGCCGGGGCCGTACGAGGGACACCCCGACGGCCAGGGCGGCGGCGAGCGCGGCATGGTTGCTGGGGAAGGACCAGTCGCCGATCCCAGGGCACGCGGCGAGGGAGGGGACGCCCGGCAGGGCCCGGCAGGGCCGCTCCTCGTCGACGACGAGTTTCAACGCCTCGCCGAGCGCATACGCGACGACCGTCCCGGCGCCCACCAGCACCGCCCCCGCCAGGGCCTGCGGATCGCGGCGCCGCAGGGCGCTCCACCCCACCCACACCAGCAGCAGGCCGAGGACGACCAGCGTTCCCTCGCTCGCCGCCTCCAGCACCGGCCCCGCCCAGGACGGCCCGTCCGCGGCGCCCCGCGCCAGCGCCCGGTACCCCGTCGCCGAAGCACCGCCGGTGACCTGCACCGGATCGCTCGTGCCCAGGCCGCCGCCGGGCGCCAGCCGGAGCAGGGCCCCGGTCCCCGCCGCAGCCGCCACGCCCGCCATCACGGCCCGCCGGCCCCATCCGTACCGCATGAGTGTGTCCATGGCGCCGACGGTAGGAATCCCGTCGGCAGGGCACCCCCGCCGAACGGCGGGCCGCAGCCCCGACGATCGTCAGGGTTGCGCAGCCCGCCCGGCCGTGATCCGGACGTGGTCCCAGCACGCCCCGAACGTGACGGTCAGTGCCCGTCGTTCTCCGGTCGGCGTGCGAAGCGCCACAGCACCTGGGTGACCCGGAGCAGGAACACCACCGCGGCCAGCACCCCGCCCGCCAGGGTCAGGACGGCATCGGTGGTGGGGGAGACGTCGAAGACCAGGGCGGGGCCGTACACCGCCCCGAACACGAGGGCGGCCGCGAAGCACGCACTGACGAAGGCGTAGCCGATCTCTATCGTGATCGCGTCGCGGTCCGCCTGCGTCCGTCTCTCCATGCACGCAGTGTCACAGCTCGTACCATACGGTCACAAGGCCGCTGCAGGCTTCCGCTCAGCCGATGCCGGCCGTCTCGGCCCACTGCCGCGCCAGCGACTCGTCCCCGGTCACCCCCGGGCCCAGCAGCGGGAGCCGGTTCCACAGGGCCTCGTACAGCCACGAGGCCTCGCCGGTCACCTCGCAGTCCGCCGGGTCCCCCGTGTCGCCCGACACCGTACGGGGCGGCTCCGCCGACAGGTGTACGGTCCACACCGCGCCCGTGTCGGCGGCGCGGATCCGCAGCACCCGCGGCTCCTCGGTCCGCATCAGGCTGCGGGGCCGCGCATGGAAGCCGGTCAGCAGCTCGTCCACCCCGTCCTCGGCGAACTCCGGCGCCAGCGGTGCGAAGGGCACCCCGAGCGCCGCCTCCGCGTCCATCCGGTGCACGGCCGTCTCGTGCGCCTGCCGGCGCGCCCAGAACGCCAGCGGCGACGGCGCGGCCGTCGGCAGGAAGGTCCAGCACTGCACATCGGCCGGAGCCTCGGTCAGCGTCGAGACCAGGGCCTCGTGCGCCTCCCGGTACCAGGCCACCAGCTCGGAGCCGACCAGCTCGGGGGCGTCCGGGAACGGGCCCGGCTCCACGACCGCGTCCCTGACGTACCCGGCGGCCCACCGGTGCACCGCACCCGTGTGCCTCAGCAGATCGGAAACCCGCCACCCCGGACACGTGGGCACCGGGGCGTCCGTACCCGCCCGTTCGGCCGCGTCGGCGAGCAACTCGCCTTCCCGCACAAGGGCCTCGACATACTCTGTGATCTTCATGCGGGCAGTGTCCCACCGACCGGTGACAATGGAGCCATGGACGGGGAACCCGGGGAACTCTTCCCGCGCGAGCGGACCGAGATCGCCCCCGGCGCCGTGCACGTGCCCGACTGGCTCGCGCCCGAGCGCCAGCGGGAGCTGCTCGAGGCCTGCCGCGCCTGGGCGCGCCCGCCCGCCGGGCTGCGCACCGTACGGACACCCGGCGGCGGGACGATGACCGCCCGCCAGGTGTGCCTCGGACTGCACTGGTATCCGTACGGGTACGCCCGCACCGTGGTGGACGGCGACGGTGCCCCGGTCAAGCCGATGCCCGGCTGGCTCGCGGAACTGGGGCGCGAGGCGGTGACCGCGGCGTACGGCCTGCCGGAGCCGGCCGGGACCGGGGGCGGGGCAGGAACCGGAACCCGAACCGGAACCGGCGAGGCGTACGACATCGCGCTGATCAACTTCTACGACGGCGACTCCCGCATGGGCATGCACCGCGACGCCGAGGAGAAGTCCGGGGCACCGGTCGTCTCCCTCAGCCTCGGCGATACGTGCGTCTTCCGCTTCGGCAACACCGCCTCCCGCGGGCGCCCCTACCAGGACGTGCCGCTGCGCAGCGGCGATCTGTTCGTCTTCGGCGGCCCGGCCCGGCTGGCCTATCACGGGGTGCCGAAGGTCCTGCCCGGCACCGCCCCGCCCTGGCTCGGGCTGGCCGGGCGGCTGAACATCACCCTGCGGGTCGGCGGGCTGGGAACACCCCCCGACTGACCGGCGGCGCCGCGCACACCGCCGATCATGCGAGGATCGCTGTCATGAACGGCAACGGGGCCCCGCCGCGGGCGGGGGAGAGGACCAAGCTGGAGCGGGGCCGCGGCGCCCTCGGTCCTGCGCTGGAGCTCGTCCACACGGGCCGGGCCCCGACCCGCGCCGTCCTGACGGCAGAGCTCGGCGTCACCCGCGCCACCGCCGGGGCCGTCGCCGCCGAGCTGGAGGCGCTCGGCCTGATCCGCGTGGACTCCCGCCCGGGCGGCGCGGGCGGCACCCAGGGCCGCCCCTCCCACCGGCTCTCCATCGACGAGAACGGCCCCGTGGCGCTGGCCGCGCAGGTGCACCCCGACGGGTTCCGGGCCGCGCTGGTCGGCCTCGGCGGCCGGATCGTGGCCACCGCCCCGGGCAAGGTCACCGTCTCCGCCGACCCGGCGCAGGTGCTGGGCGCGGTCGTCGAGGCGGGGGCGGCGCTCCTCGCCGAGACCGGCCGCCGCTGCATCGGTGCGGGCCTCGCGGTCCCGTCGGCGGTCGCGGAGCCGGACGGTACGGCGCTCAACCCGCTGCACCTGGCCTGGCCGGCCGGGTCTCCCGTACGGGCCGTGTTCGCGCAGTGCGTGAAGGCGGCCGGGATCGACGGCCCGGCGCTGACCGGGAACGACGTCAACCTGGCCGCGCTCGCCGAGCACCGGCACGGCGCGGGCCGCAGCGCCCAGCACCTGCTGTGCGTGGCCACGGGCCACCGCGGGGTGGGCGGCGCGCTGGTGCTGGACGGCCGCCTGCACAGCGGGAGTTCGGGCCTGGCCCTGGAGGTCGGCCACCTCACCGTCAACCCGGAGGGGCGGCCCTGCCACTGCGGCGGCCGCGGCTGCCTGGACGTGGAGGCGGACCCGCTGGCCTTCCTGACCGCGGCGGGCCGCACCCCGGGCCCGGAGGTGTCGCTGCTCCAGCAGGCCCGCGACCTGCTGCGCGAGGAGTACGCGGAGCCGGCGGTACGGGCGGCCGCCGAAGAGCTCATCGACCGGCTGGGCCTGGGCCTCGCGGGGCTGGTGAACATCCTGAACCCGGACCGGATCATCCTGGGCGGCCTGCACCGGGAGCTGCTGCACGCGGACCCGGAGCGGCTGCGCGCGGTCGTCGCGGACCGCAGCCTGTGGGGCCGCAGCGGGGGAGTGCCGATCCTGCCGTGCACCCTGGACCACAACAGCCTGGTCGGAGCGGCGGAACTGGCGTGGCAGCCGGTGCTGGACGACCCGCTCGGGACCCTGGGGGCCGCGGCGTAGGCCGTCCTCGCGGGGCCGGCCGCCGGGCGGGGCCGGCCGCCGGGCCGGGGTCGCCCGGCGGGCCGGGTTCGCCACCGGGCCGGCGAGCGGACGGGCCGGCGCCCTGGCGGCGCTGGTGCTGCCGGGGCGCGGTATGCGGCGGCGGAACCCTCACCCGGGCCTGGCGCCGACCGACGCCGCCACCGACATGCCCGTCGGGACGGCGCCCGGGTCCACGGCGACGACCACCGCCGGCACGGGTTCTCGTACGGGCTTGGAGCCGTTGCCGATCGGACGCTGCTGCGCCGATGCCGCCGGGGCGGCGCGGAGCGAGAACCACACCACCTTGCCGGGGCTGTCGGCCTGGTTCCGCGCGCCCCAGGCCTCGCTGACCGCCGCGACCAGCGCGAGCCCGCGTCCGCAGGTCTCCAGGGCGTCCGCAGCCGCCTCCCGCAGGACGGGAAGCCGCGGATCGCTGTCGTACACCGAGACCGTGAGCCGCCCCAGCCGCAGCTCGATCTCGACCGTGCACGTCTTGTCCGGCTGCGCATGGCGGTGGACGTTGCTGAGCAGCTCCGTCACGCCGAGCGCAGCCCGGTCTATGAGCGGATCGAGCTGCCAGTGGCGCAGTTGCGCTGAAACGATCCTTCGGATCTGTCCGATCCGGGACGGCAAGGCCTGCAGTTCCACGACGCAGTGCCTGCGTGAATGACTGATCACGGCTGCGACTCCCCGACATGAGTGTTACGGGTGCTGCACCCTCAGTAATGCTCCACCAGGGTCACCCACGGTGCCCGTGTATGCAACCGAACGCGATCGAAAGCGATCCGCATAGATACCCAAAGGGACTGTTTGTGCAGGTGAGGGAGGTACATTGCGAAAGCAGGGGGCGAAGAAACGCACGAAGGAGCAAGGCGCATGAGCACCACCCGTACCTCCGGTACGACGGCTACGACGATCGACGTCGACCGTAGCGACGCGGAGTACCGCGCCTGGCTGAAGGAAGCCGTCCGCAAGGTCCAGGCCGACGCCAACCGCTCCGCGGACACCCACCTGCTGCGCTTCCCGCTCCCCGAGGAATGGGGCATCGACCTCTACCTCAAGGACGAGTCCACGCACCCGACGGGCTCCCTGAAGCACCGCCTCGCGCGCTCGCTGTTCCTCTACGCGCTGTGCAACGGCTGGATCCGGCCGGGCCGGCCGGTCGTCGAGGCCTCGTCCGGCTCGACCGCCGTCTCCGAGGCGTACTTCGCCAAGCTCATCGGCGTCCCGTTCATCGCCGTCATGCCGCGCACGACGAGCCCGGAGAAGTGCCGCCTCATCGAATTCCACGGCGGGGAATGCCACTTCGTGGACGACTCGATGAAGATGTACGAGGAGTCGGCGGAACTCGCCGCCCGAACGGGCGGGCACTACATGGACCAGTTCACGTACGCGGAGCGGGCGACGGACTGGCGCGGCAACAACAACATCGCAGAATCGATGTACCAGCAGCTGCGGTTGGAGCGTTACCCCGAGCCCGCGTGGATCGTGGCGACCGCCGGCACCGGCGGCACCTCCGCGACCATCGCGCGCTACGTCCACTACATGCAGCACGACACCCGCGTCTGCGTCCCGGACCCGGAGAACTCCTGCTTCTTCGACGGCTGGACCAGCAACGACCCGCACGCGAGCAGCGATTGCGGCTCGCGCATCGAGGGCATCGGCCGGCCGCGGATGGAGCCGAGCTTCGTGCCGGGCGCGATCGACCGGATGATGAAGGTGCCGGACGCGGCGAGCGTCGCCGCGTGCCGGGCGCTGGAGCAGGCCATAGGGCGCAAGGCGGGCGGCTCGACGGGGACGGGCGTGTGGAGCGCGCTGAAGATCATCTCGGAGATGGTGGCCGAGGGGCGCAAGGGCAGCGTGGTCACGCTGCTGTGCGACCCGGGCGACCGCTACCTGGACAAGTACTACTCGGACGAGTGGCTGGCCTCGCAGGGCCTGGACATCGCCCCGTACGCGCAGACGCTCGAGACCCTGCTGGCGACGGGCGTCTGGCGCGAGCCGACGGCCTGACCGGCGGGGGCCGCCCGGCGCCCGGGCCGGCGGTGCGTCATGCGGCGTGGCATGCGGCGCGTCAGGCGTGGCATGCGGCGCGTCATGCGCCGCCGGCCGGGCGCTGCGACGACAGGCGGGCGTCCAGGGCCCGGACCGCCGAGCGGAACGAGTGGCCCAGGCCCGGCCGGGCACCGGTGAGAGCGAGCCGGAAGAGCACCGGGCCGTCGGCGGCGAAGGTCCAGCGCACCCGGGTGCCCGATCCCGACTCGGCGGGGGCGAGCCGCCACTCCTCCAACAGGGCCCGGACCCCGGGGGCGTTGGTCTCGTCGACCCGGTACGCGTAGCGCCGTTCCGGATCCGCCGCCATGATCGTCTCCTGGAAGCGGGTTCCGCCCACCAGTCGGACCTCCCGGCCCGCACCCCCGTGCGTCGGCCGGGCCAGGGTCACCGCCTTGAACCAGCGCGGCCAGCCCTCGACTTCCTCGGCCAGGGCCCGGTACACGGCCTCGGGCGCTGCCGCCGTCCGCGCGGCGAAGCTCAGGCGGACCGGGGCGTCCTCGATGAAGTCCAGCCCCACCGGGCGGAGTCGGCGTGCCATGGAGTGCCTCCTGGGGGTGAGCAGCAGAACGTACGTGCGCATCTGGTGCGCGTACCATAGCTGGCGCTCCGTCAGATGTCCGCTGCAGCCCGGTCCCAGGGCCGGAGCATCGCCCGGAGGGGGCCTAGGCACGGGGTCCGTGACGCGGGATGCTGTTGCTGCGCTGATCCCGCCCCGCTAGCGGAGGCCGCCGTGCCGGACATCCCCAAGCCCCCGCATCCCCTGGCCCTCGAACTCCTCACACCCCCGCGGCCCCTGGCCCTCGAACTGCGCGTGCACGGAGTCCACGGCGCACCCCCCGACGAGCTGCTCGGCGACCCGCGCACCGTCCGGATCACCGGGGACTCGACCGCCGCCGTGTTCCGCCGCGCCGCGGACGCCGACGCCGAGGACCACCCCGAGTGGTACGCCGGCCGGCCCGTCGTCGAGGCCTACTGCTGGTCCCGGCTCACCTCCGGCAACGGCGCCCGCGCCCTGTGGCTGCTGCTCCTGCCCTTCATGGTGGTCAACCTCGCCCACTGGGCCCGGCCGGCCGCGCCCGCCACCGGACCGGCGCCGCGCGGGGTGCGCACGTACGGGGTCCTCGTACGGGTCCTCGCCCTCAGCCTCACCCTGCTGCTGATCGCAGCCGCCTGCGAGGTCTCGCTCGACCTCCTGGCATGGCAGTGCGCGGGCTCCGCCCACTGCGCCGGCTCCCGTTCCCGGCTCGGGTTCCTCGAACCCGGCGGCTGGTGGGGCCAGCCCGGGCGGCGGCTCGCCCTCGGCGCGCTGGTCCCGGCCGCGCTGACCGGGCTGCTGTGGTTCCTGTCGAACCGCACGTGGAGCGCGTACGAGTCCCAGCCGCCGCCCGCGGGCACGGCCGTCCCCCCGGCCGCCGCGGGCGGTTCGCCCGCGCTCGGCCGGCCCGGGTTCTGGTACGGGCGGCGCATCGTGGCACGGCTGCGCGCCGCGCACACCGCCGCCGGGCTGCTCACCGTGGCCGCCGCCGTCGCCGTACCCACCGCCCGCCACGACCGCCGCGCCGGCACCCCGGCGCTCGAGGCCCTCGGCTGGGCCCTGGAGGTGCTGCTCGTCGGCGGGGCCGTCGCCGTCGCCTGGGTCGTCTGCCGGCGCGGCCGCACCGAGGTCCGCGCCGACCACCGCCTCGACCGGGCCGCCGTCACACTGCTGCCCGGCTCCGCCCTCGCGCTGCTCGCCGCCGTGCTGCTGTACGCCGGCTGGTCCCGCCCCGGGTGGACCTCCGCCGGGCGGCTCCCCGGCGACTTCGCCTTCGGCACGCTCATGCTCGGCCAGGGCTGCTGCGTCCTGCTCCTCGCCGTCGTCGCAGCCCGCCTCTACCGGTCGGCCCCCGACCCGGCGACCGCCCTGTACGGCCTCGGCGGCCCCGCCATCGCCATGCTCGGCTGCGCCCTCGGCGGGGTCATGTCCGGCGGTGTCGCCCAGCGGGTCGCCGACTGGCTGGACGGGGCCGGGGCCCCCGGGCCGGGCGGGGTTCCGCTGCCCGCGCCGCCCGTGCTGCTGTCCTGGCAGGCCGCCGTACTGCCCCCGCTGCTCCTCGTACTGGCCCTGGTCGCCGCCTGGTTCGCGGTGGGCGGGATCCGGGCGCGGCGCAGGCTCGCCGCCGGGGTGGCCGCCGAGTACCCGGGGGAGCCGCCCGACGAGGACCGCAGCCGCCGGATCGCCGGGGCCCGGGCCGCCGCCGCGCTCACCGATTCCGCGCCCTGGTTCGTCGCCGCCGTCTCCGGGATCACCCTGCTGCTCGGCGCGGGCGCCCTCGCCGGAGCCTGGATCAGCGGCCGGGTCCCGGGCGAGGCCGCCCGCGGCGCCCACCCGCTGCTGGAGACCGCCGCCCGCGCCGCACAGGACGCCGGGTCCTGGCTCATAGGGCTCGGCTTCGTCCTGTTCGTCACCTGGGGCCGCCGCGCCTACCGGGACCCCGCCGCCCGCCGTACCATCGGCGTGCTGTGGGACGTCGGCACCTTCTGGCCGCGCGCCGCCCATCCGTTCGCGCCGCCCTGCTACGCCGAGCGCGCCGTCCCCGACCTGACCTGGCGGATGACCGGCTGGACCGGCCGCACCGGCGGCCGCCTGGTGATCTCCGGTCACTCCCAGGGCAGCGTCCTCGCGGCGGCCGCCGTCTGGCAGCTGCCGCCGCAGGTCCGCCGCCGGGTCGCCCTGCTCACGTACGGCTCCCCGCTGCGGCGGCTCTACGGACGCTGGTTCCCGGCGTACTTCGGCCCCGGCCCGCTTCGCGCGCTGCACGGCGACGTCGACTGCTGGCGCAACCTCTGGCGCTCCACCGACCCGATCGGCGGCCCCGTCCTCGCAGCCGCCCGCGACACCACGGGCCCGGCAGCCCCGGCCGCCCCGGGAAGCCCGGCCGCCGCGGCCGGCTCCGTGGACCGCGGGCCGCTCGCCGACCCGCTCGCCTACGGGCGCAGCGCCCGCCACCCGCTGCCCGCGCCGATCCTCGGCCACTTCGACTACCAGGCCGACCCCGCCTTCGCCGCCGAACGCGACGCCCTCCTGGTCCGGTTGGCGGGACCCGCCCGCCGCGCCCGATCGGCAGGGCCGACCCCGAGCGGCGCCACACCCGCCGTTCCGGCCCCCAGGGTCAGCAAGGAGCCGGCAGAGCCGGAAGATCCTCCGGGAACAGCAGGGTGAGCTCGTCCGTGCCCGGATCCGACAGCTGCGCCACCCGGCCCGCATGCCGCTCGACCATCGACTCGAAGGTCTGGCGGGCCGTGCGGCCGTTGCCGAACGCCGGACCCTTCGGCAGCTCCGTGAAGTACGTCAGCAGTGCCTCGGCCGTGCCCTCGCCGAGCCGGTACTCGTGCTCCTCCGCCTGCTGCTCCACGATCCGCAGCAGCTCCTGCGGACCGTAGTCGCCGAAGGTGATGGTCCGGGAGAACCGCGAGGCCACACCCGGATTGACGGTCAGGAACCGGTCCATCTCCGCCGTGTACCCGGCGACGATCACCACGACCGCGTCCCGGTGGTCCTCCATCAGCTTCACGAGGGTGTCGATCGCCTCGCGCCCGAAGTCCCGGCCCGAGTCCTCCGGCGCCAGCGCGTACGCCTCGTCGATGAACAGCACCCCGCCGCGCGCCCGCTCGAAGGCCTCCTGCGTACGGATCGCCGTGGAGCCGATGTGCTCGCCGACCAGGTCCACGCGGGACACCTCGACCAGGTGGCCGCGCTCCAGCACCCCGAGGGAGGCGAGGATCTCGCCGTAGAGCCGGGCCACCGTCGTCTTGCCGGTGCCGGGGGAGCCGGTGAACACCAGATGGCGGCGCACCGAGGCGGCCTTGAGGCCCGCCTGCTGCCGTCGCCGGCCCACCTCGATCATGTCGGTGAGCGCCCGCACCTCGCGTTTGACGCTCTCCAGGCCCACCAGCGCATCGAGCTGGCCCAGCACCTCGCCGGAGCCGCGCGCCGCCGACGGCCCCCGGTCCGCGTCCTCCACCGGGCGCGGAGCGGGCACCTGCGCCGCCTGCGCCGCAGGGCCCTGGACCGCCGCGACGGTACGGATGCCCGCGCGCTCACCGGCGAGGGCCCCGGCCGCGGCCGACTGGGCCGCGAGCCGCGACCCGGACTCGTCGCTCGTGCACTCCTCGGCGAGGGGGCCGTCCTCCGAGAACTCGTAGCCACCGCGCGCGCAGCGCTCGGTGTGGCAGCCGGTCAGCGTGGTGCGGCAGCCGTCGATGACGTGGAAGCCGAAGCCGGAGCTGCCCGTCACCCGGCAGGAGTGGAAGCTTCCGCGGCCGCCCGCCGACACGTAGAACCCCGCCTCGGACGGGGAGCTCACCGTGCACCGCTCCAGCGCGGGATCGGCGCCCTTGGTGACGATCACTCCCGTCTGGACCGCGTCGATCGTGCAGTTGGCGAGGGTGCCGCCGCTGCCGTGGTCGCGGAACCAGGCCCCGGTCGCCGCCTCCCGGATCCGGCAGTCGTCGACCTGCGCGGTCGCCCCGTCGCTCACCGAGACGGCCGTGTTGCGCACCTGGGACAGGTCGCTGTCGACCACGTCGGCGCGCGAGCCCCGGTCCAGCACGAACACTGCGTCCGGCACGTCGTGCACGCGGCAGGAGTTCAGCGACGCGGTGGCCCCGTCGCTGATCCACACCGCCGGATAGTCGCCCGTGCTGTCGTGGATCTCGCAGGACTCGGCATCCACCCGGGTACCCGGATCCCACACCGACAGACCGTTGCGGCCGAACCGGCGGACGGTGGTGCGGCTGAGCGTGAGCACCGAACGGGAGCGCAGGTCCACCGCGTTCTCCGGGATGTCGTGGATGTCGCAGCCGGCGAGGGTGAGCACCGCGTCCGTGTCGAGGGTGACCCCGTCCGTCGCGGTGCGGTGCACCGCACAGTCGGTGAGCCGGGCCGCCGCCCGCGCGGCGATCTGCACACCGGTGCCCTTGATCTCGTACACCTCGCAGCCCAGCGCCTCCAGACCCGAACCCTCGCCGGTGACCGCGATGCCCGCGCCCGACGCATGGTGGATCCGGCAGCGCTCCAGACGCGGATGCCCCCCTCCGCGGACGGAGACCCCGGCCTGCCCGGAGGCCACCACCTCGCACTCCTCGAACACCCCGCCGCCACCGTCCAGTACGGCGATCCCGACGCCCGCCGGGTTCTCCACCGTGCACCGCCGCACCAGCGGGCGGGCCCCGCCGCGCACCTCGATGCCGGCCGCCGACCGGGTGCTCACCCGCAGATCGGTGAGCTCGGGGGAGCCCTCCTCGACGAGCAGCGCGGGCGCCGCCCGGTCCTGCCCTTCCAGGTGCAGGTCCTGGACGACGGCCGAGGCGCGCACCGTCAGCGCGACCCCGTCGAGCGGGGCGATCCGCACCGAACCCACCGAGCCCTCCGGCCCACGCAGGGTGACGGCATGGTGGAGCACCAGGTTCTCCCGGTAGGTGCCGGGGGCGATGGACAGCACGTCCCCGTCGCCCGCGACGGCGAGCGCGGCGGCCAGCGTCGGATACTCACCGGAGCGGCGCCGCCACCGCGAAGATCCGCCGTGCGTCACCTGGACCGTGCCCTGTGCCATGGTGCTGTCGTTCCCCCGCCCTCGTACTCGCGCTGTCGAAGCGACCGAAACCCGCCGCCCACCGTCGTGGCGACGACCGACTCCGGCCGCTCCACCGTAGCGCGCGCGGAGCCGGTGAGTTGCCAGGTCAGCTGCCCGCGCCCGCCCGGCCCCAGTCCGGTCCCGCCGCCGCCCAGGCACGGTCCAGGCGTATGTACCGCCGATGCATGAGCCTTCGTACGACGAGCCGGCGGACCGTCTCCACCAGCGCTGCCGCGCCGACGGCCGCGGCCAGGCCCACCACCGCGGCGTGGGCACTCGCCGAGGACGCGTCGAGAGGACGCCCCACGAGCCGGCCCTGCGTATCGGTCCATATCCGGAACCGCTCCCCGGCCCGCGGCGGCTCCTCCGCGGCCGGCACCGTCCCCTGGTGGCTGCTGCCGTCGGGCGCCGTCCACGACGCCACGATCTGCGTGCGCTGCGGCGACTGCCGCTGCGTCGACGCATCGGCGCTCGCCCCTGCACCCGAGGCCGGCTCGGCGGCCGGCCGGACCACCACCGCCGGGACGAGGTACCGCTCCTGCCGCTGTTCACGCGCGGCCCGCTGCAGCGTGCCGTCCACCTCCAGGCCCGCGACCGCGCCGACGGCCGGAGCCACCAGCAGGACGCACACCAGCGCGGCGAACGCCAGCCACGCCTCGAAGAGATCCGTCGGCCGGCGCAGCGGATTGCGCCGCCAACGCCACACACCCATGGCTGTCCACACGGTCCGGCACCCCCTTTGCCTCCGTCTGCCTGCGGTCCAAGCCTCCCGCATGCCCCGGCAACGCGCATTCCGGGACGCGCGGCAGTCGTGTCACCCGATCCGGTGCACGAAGTCACGGAAGCCGAAGCCGAGCTTCCGTACCTTCCTGCCACACCTGTCGAATGCACCAACGGCCCGCCCACGGTGCTTGGTTCCAGCGTTCCCCCAGAGCCCCTCGAAGGTGTCATTCCGAGGGGCCGCCGCACGCTCACTCCAGGATGCGGACCTCGTCTCCGACCCGCACCGTGCCCACCCGCACCGGAACCAGCTGCCGCCCGAACGCCAGCGACTTGCCGATCCGCCGGTGCCGGGCCAAGGTCTTGAGCGGCTCGCTGCCGCGCTCGGCCGTCGCCTGGTCGGTGGTCGTGACGATGCACCGCCCGCACTCCCGGGCCCCGCGGAAGACGGCGTCGCCGATCGCGATGCGCCGCCAGCCGTCCTCCGCCCACGCCTCGGCGCCGGCGACCACCACACTCGGCCGGAAACGGTCCATCGGCAGCGGACCCTCCTCGGGATGGTCCCCCTGAGCGATCAGCGCGTTGAGCGCGTCCAGCGACGCGAGGGTCACGAGCAGCACCGGATAGCCGTCGGCGAGGCTCACCGTCTCGCCCGGCAGTGCGTACTCCGGGTCAACGGGCCGCCGCACGGCGGGATCGTCCAGGTGCACCAGCCGCGCCGGCACCCCCAGGTAGGCGCTGAACCAGTCGGCCGCGGCGCTCGCGGCGAGCACGGTCTCGACCTTCTTGCCGAACAGGACCACCGGCTCCAGCGGACCCGGCTGCGGCACCTCCACGACCAGCTCGGCCATGCCCGGTGCCGAGAGCGCGACGGCGCCGCCCCCCAGCGGACGCGCCGCGGCCAACGCCAGCCGGGGCTGCTGGCGTTGGGTGATGACCGTGCCCTCGGTGTCGACAAGCGCCCACCGCCGGTCCCCGGACAGACCCCAGGGCTCCACGACCACCTCGTCGGGAGCTGTCCCCGCTACCGACTTGACGGGATGGACGTGGAGCGCCTGGACATACAAATTCGCCATGGGAGCATCCTGCCAGGAGCTCCCACGCACGCCCCGACGAGCGTCAGCGGGCCCGTCAGTAGCCGCGCCCCTGGTACGGGCGGCCGTACGGGTCCTCGTACGAGGCGGCCGGGACCGGAGCCGGAACCGGAACCTGCATCGGGCGCGGTGCGGCCGGACGCATCGCCTCGTACCCGGTGCCCGTGGCCACCGGTCGCGGCTGCTGCGGCTGCGCCTGCTGCATGTACCCCGCGCGGGCCACGGCGGGCTGCTGCTGCGGGATGTACGGGGCGGGCGCGTTCTGCAGCGGCATCGGCGCGGGAGCCTGCTGCTGGTACGGGTACCCGTACGCAGGGGCTTGCTGCTGCTGGGGCATGGCTGGCGGCAGCGCGGGCAGGGACGAGGCGAGGGCCGGGAGGTACCCACCGCTCGAATAGCCGGCGCTCGGGGAGTCGTACGCGGCCGGAACGCGGATCGGGGCGATCTGCGGGGTGCCGCGTTCGGCGACGAGGGAGTCGTAGATGGGGGTGTCCGGGAAGGAGGGCGCGGAGTAGTAACCGCCGCCATAAGTGGAGCGGGGGGAGGTCATGGGACCTAAGTTAAGCCCACGACTTCACCGGGTCCATAGCGAGGTGTGACGAACACCGCCCTGACCTGCATATTCGCAGGTCAGAGCCACACCCTTCACTTCTCGTTCATGTGCACGTTTTCGCCACTTGCGCCCCGGGTTGTTCCTACTCGTACTCACCGGTTGGGTGTTGCACCGACTTGTTGCTGACGCAGCGTCACAATTCGGTGACCTGGGATGACATCGGCACGGAGGGCAGTTCGCCGTTTCAGGCATCACTCGGACGGGCATAGGTACGGCCCTTCCACGCCGCGCCGCGGCCCCGGTAGTGCTGGACGGCCGAGTCGACGGTCATCAGGAGGTACAGGAGCGCCGTGAGCGGAAGCAGCGGAGCCAGCAAGGCCGGCTGGCGGTAGTAGCGCAGCATCGGCAGATAGGTGCCGGCCATCAGCAGCCAGGCGAGAGCGCCGGCCCAGGCGGTGGCGACCTGTCCGGTGGCCAGACCTGCGAGGAAGGCGACCGGGGGGACGAGGTAGACGAGCACGAGCCCGGCCACCGTCCCGGCCAGCAGCAGCGGACGGTGGCGCAGTTGCGCGTACGCACTGCGCGAGATCATCCGCCACAGGTCCGCGAGCGCGGGGTACGGGCGTACGCTGTCCACCCGCTCCGCGAGCCCCAGCCAGATCCGGCCGCCCGAGCGCCGCACGGCACGGGCGAGGGAGACGTCGTCGATGACGGCCTGCCGGATCGACTCCGGCACGCCCGCCCGTACGGCGGCCTCGGTGCGCAGCAGGACGCAGCCGCCGGCCGCGGCGGCGGTCCGGCCGGCCGGGCGGTTGATCCGGCGGAAGGGGTAGAGCTGGGCGAAGAAGTACACGAAGGCCGGCACGACGAGCCGCTCCCAGAGGCTGACGACGCGCAGGCGGGCCATCAGCGAGACGAGGTCGAGCCCGGCGCTCGTCGCGGCCGCGACCAGCTCGCGCAGGCTGTCGGGCTCGTGCGCGATGTCGGCGTCGGTGAGGAGCAGGTACTCGGGCTCGGTGGCATGGGCGGTCCTGGCGAGCGCGATGCCGTGCCGCAGCGCCCACAGCTTCCCGGTCCAGCCGGGTTCCGGCTCGCCGGGGGAGACGACGGTGAGGGGCAGCCCGGGCTGCTCCCGGGCCAGCCGCAGGGCGAGGGCGCCGGTGCCGTCGGTACTGCCGTCGTCGACCAGGATGACCTCGGCTTCGCCGGGATAGTCCTGGGCGAGGAGCGAGGGCAGGCTGCAGGGCAGCACCCCGGCCTCGTCCCGGGCCGGGACGACGATGGCGACGGAGGGCCAGCGGGCGGGAGCGCTGCGCGGCGGTAGCCGCACGTCGGTCCGCCAGAACATGCCCTGGGCGAACGTGAGCCAGATCCAGACGACGAGGGACGCGCAGGCGGCGCAGAGAAGGCCCATGCGGGCAGTCTGCCGAACCCCGCGGGACGTGTCCCGCATTCGGGCGGGGCGGGGGTGGCGGGTTCTGCGCCCGGGGGGGTGCGGGTGGGGGTGGGGGACGTGTTCTCGGAGTCGGTAAGGCGAGCGGGATCTGGGGCGGGGTCTGTGTGCTCGGCGTCGGGAGGGTGGATCGGGGGCCGGGGGCGGGGTTCGCGAACTCGGGGTCGGTGTGTGTCCGGGGGCGTCCCGTCAGTCCACTGTCCTTCCGTGGCGTGCCGGCCCGTCAAGGGCGCTCCTCCTTCGTCGTCGCGTCGCTTCGCGATGGCCTTCGGCCACCCTTGACCGACCGACCCGCCCCGGAATGCCAACAGACTGCCGGGAAGCCCCCGAAGGAATGGCCGGGAGGTTCATGTTCCGATTGGCCCCGATCAGAGATGCCGAGCGGGAGCCCCTGTCCATCCGCACCCCATTCCCCGGGACCACCGAGGTGGAGCAGGATGGGGCCAGGGGGAGGCCATAGTCCCCCAAAGGGCCCAAAGGAAGCCCTTTCCGGACCCGGGCAGGGTCAACCTGCACCAGACAGCGGCCAGATGACCATGCCGGTAGGCGTGGGCCGGCAGGCGCCCCGGATCGCTACGCGCTCCTCATCTCTCGGCGTCCGACGGCCGTCTGGGGCTGGACATAAACAGCCGAGACGCCTCCGTGGGCGGGTTTTCGAGCGTCTGCACGCTATTTGGGGTGAAAAGCGGGCGAGAAGGAGCCTGATGCCGGATTTCTCAACCCCTGACTCCGACAAGCACGCATTCACGCATCAACTGGGCGTCAAAACGGGACAAACGACCCGCAGTCGCTTCCCATGCCGGACCGTGCCGGTCGTGGGCGGCCTATGTCCAGCCCCAGACGGCCGTCGGACGCCGAACCGGGCGGAGCGCGTAGCGATTTGGAGCGTCCACGGCCCGACCGGCACCGCATGGTCATCTCATCGCTGTCTGGTGCAGGTTGACCCTGCTCGGGTCCGGAAAGGGCTTCCTTTGGGCCCTTTGGGGGACTGTGGCCTCCCCCTGGCCCCCTCCTGGTCCACCTCCGTGGTCCTGGGGACTGACTCCGGATGGACAGGGGCCCCTGCTCGGCATCTCTGATAGGCCCTCATCGGAACATGAACCTCCCGGCCATTCCTTCGGGGGCTTCCCGGCAGTCTGTTGGCATTCCGGGGCGGGTCGGTCGGTCAAGGGTGGCCGAAGGCCATCGCGAAGCGACGCGACGACGAAGGAGGAGCGCCCTTGACGGGCCGGCACGCCACGGAAGGACAGTGGACTGACGGGACGCCCCCGGACCCACACCGACGCGGAGTGCACAGATCCCGCCCCCCCAACACCCCGGCAGACGTCATCGACGCCGCTCCCGCGGCCCCGCCCCCGACATCCCGGCTGGCCTTTCCGCTGTCGCTCCCGCGGCCCCGCCCCCGACATCCCGGCTGGCCTTTCCGCTGTCGCTCCCGCGGCTCCGCCCCCGCGTCCCGGTCGGGCCTTACCGACGCCGAGTGCACGGCCCCCGCCCTCAAGGTCCCGGCTCGCCTTATCGACGCCGCTTACACAGACCCACAGACCCCGCCCCCGCCCCCGCCCCCGTCCCCCCGATCCACCCTCCCGTCGCCGAGTGCGCGGACTCCCGTGCTCCCGGTCGAGCTCTGCTGCCGAGCGCGCGGACGTGCCCTCTGGTGTCCCGAACGACCCTTCCGGCATCGACTCGGCAGGCCGCCCCGCTGCCGCCTCCGCCGCACCGGTCATCCCGCTTCGGCGGGCCCCGCCCGCGGCCCGGCCCCGACTGGCACGTCGGCTCCGCGTGCGCGGACCCCGCCGCTCAGATCCCGCCGTGCCTGCCGCCCCGGTCGTTCGGTCCTCGCGGCCCCACCCCCGGAGCCCCTGACGCTCCCGGCCCGCCGCCCCCGCCACCCTCACCCCGCCTCGCCCCCACCCCCGCCCCACATTGAGGGCTTTCCCGGCGGCTTCGATTAAGGTGACCAGGTGAAGATCGCCCTCATGGACTCCGGAATCGGCCTCCTCGCGGCGGCTGCCGCGATGCGGCGGCTGCGGCCCGACGTCGATCTGGTCCTCTCCAGCGACCCCGACGGCATGCCCTGGGGGCCGCGTACCCCTGCCGATCTGACCGGGCGCGCCCTCGGTGTCGCCCAGGCCGCCGCCGGGCACCGGCCGGACGCGCTGATCGTGGCCTGCAACACCGCCTCCGTGCACGCCCTGCCCACCCTCCGGGCCGCGCTCGAGCCCGGGATCCCGGTGATCGGGACCGTGCCGGCGATCAAGCCCGCCGCCGCGGCGGGTGGGCGCGTGGCCATCTGGGCCACCCCCGCCACCACCGGCAGTCCGTACCAGCGCGGGCTGATCCGCGACTTCGCCGCCGGGGCCCGTGTCACCGAGGTGCCCTGCCCGGGACTCGCCGACGCCGTCGAGGCGGGGGACGGCGCCGCCGTCGCCGCGACCGTCGCCGCGGCCGCCGCGCTCACCCCGGCCGACGTCACCGACGTCGTCCTCGGCTGCACGCACTACGAGCTCGTCGAGGCACCCATCCGGGCCGCCCTGGCCGAGCGGACCGGCGGCGCCGACCTCCGCTACCACGGTTCCGCCGAGCCCGTCGCCGTACAGGCGCTGCGCCGCCTCGGCGCCCTCCCCGAGCCGGGCCTGCCCCGTACCGGCACCCTGACCGTCCTGCTCAGCGGGCAGGAGGGGGCGCTCCCCGCGGCCGCACTCGGCTACGCCGAAGGCCGGCTGCTCGCGGAAGAGGGCGCCGCCGTCGGGGGATGATCCGGCGATGACCCTGCAGGACCTCGCGCTCGCCGCCACCGATCCGGCCCGGAGCCGGTGCCGCGGCGAGGACCACACCGTGGCGGCGGTGGCCCGTGCCCGCGACGGCAGGACCGTCGAGGGCGTGAACGTGTACCACTTCACCGCAGGCCCCTGAGCCGAGCTCGTCGCCCCGGCCGCGGCCACCCGCGGCTGCGGGTGATCCTCGGGTCCGGCGGCGCGCTGCGTGCCGTGCCCGTGGCGGATCTGCTCCCCGAGCGTTACGTCCGCCCCGCGAGCGACTGGGCGAGCGCGCGCAGCCCGTCCGCGTCCAGCACCCGGTTCCCGAACCCGGGCAGCGGTACGTGCAGCGGTGCGGTCCACTCCGGTGGGATCGCCGCCTGCCCGTAGCGGGCCCCGGCCAGGGTGCCGGTGACCGCCGCCACCGTGTCGGTGTCCCCGCCCAGGTCCACGGCGGCCCGTACGGCCTCGGCGAACCCGGTGGTCGTCCTCAGGGCCCAGACCGCCGAGCCGAGGCAGGGCCAGACCGCTCCGTTGAACTCGGTGGCCAGTCCCGGATGCCAGTCGGGGCCGAGGACGAGCCCGTACCGCTCGCGGTGGTCGGGGTGTACGGCGGCGAGCGCCTCGGGGAGGGCGGCCAGTGGATCGCCCCCGTCGAGCATCACCCGTACGAGCTCGTGCAGCAGGGCCGTGCCCTCCCAGGCGGCCCGGTCGCCGTGCGTCAGCGCGGCGATCCGGCGGGCGGCGTCCATCGTGCCCTCCCGCCCGGCGGAGGCGAAGTACACCGCCGAGGTGGAGGCCCGCATCAGGGAACCGTTGCCGGCCGCCCGCGCGTTGATCTGGAAGTGCAGTGCGGCGGCCAGGTCCCAGGCCTCGCCGTTGGTCAGCACGTCCTCCGTCTGAAGCCCGATGTCCTTGGGCTCGCCTGCCGCCCAGCGCTGGAACCGCCCGAAGACGTCGGGGAGTTCGAGACCGCCCTGCTCCAGCAGGGATTCGCCGACCAGGACCGCCATCTGCGTGTCGTCGGTCGCCTCGCCCGGGTCCCAGCCGCCGCCCCCGCGCATCTCCTCGCCGCGCGCGGTCAGCTCGCCGGCGGGCCCGAACTCGTAGGGCGCGCCGAGCGCGTCACCGACGGCCGAGCCCAGAACGGCGCCCACGGCGCGGTCGAGTCGAGTGATCACGGTTCCTCCTCGGACGGTTCGGGGCATACGCAGGCCAGTACACCGCGTGCGAAGCCTTCCAGGTCGTCGAGGTCGGCGGCGGCGAGGGCGTCCGGGGCTCCGGCCAGCAGGTGCGGGATCGCGCCGTGCAGCACGAGGGTGAGGGGGCGGACCCGGTCCGCTCCGGCCGGCAGCCCGGCACGATCCGATCCCGCAGGTCCTCGCCGACACCGATCCGGCGACCTGGATCCGGTAC
This sequence comes from Streptomyces sp. R33, assembly GCF_041200175.1. Classification (NCBI taxonomy): domain Bacteria; kingdom Bacillati; phylum Actinomycetota; class Actinomycetes; order Kitasatosporales; family Streptomycetaceae; genus Streptomyces; species Streptomyces sp. R33. The sequence goes on from NZ_CP165727.1 coordinate 7,331,209, forward strand.
GACGCCAACTGCACCCGGCGCTGCCCTCGTTCGTCCACGGCGGCCGTACCGCCCTGGTCGGCGACGCGGCGCACGCCATGACCCCCAACCTCGGCCACGGCGCCTGCACCGCCCTCCTCGACGCCGAGGCCCTCGCCCGTGCGGTCGCCGTCCACGGGCGGGCCGCACTGGCCGGCGCACTGCGCGCCTACGAGGGTGAGCGGCGCCGCAGTGCCCAGCGCGTCGCCTTCGGCTCGCGGAACCTGCACCGGTTCATGACGGCCCGGCGCCCCGCCCTGCGCGATGCGCTCCTCGGCCTCCTCCCGGCTGAAGCCCCGGGCGCCGGGGCTCCGGGGCCCTTGGGTCACGCGTCCGCGAGCCGTCCCTGCAGCTCTTCCCAGGACACGTCCTCCACGTGGGTGAGGAACACCCACAGATGCCCGAACGGGTCCCGCAGGATGGCGGTCCGGTCGCCGTGGAACTGGTCCGCCGGGGGCTGGACCAGCTCGGCGCCCTCGGCCAGCGCCGTCCGTACGAGCGCGTCCACGTCCGGTACGAACACGTGCAGCGCGACCGAGGTACCGCCCAGCTCCGAGGGCGCGGTGAACGGGCCCTCGGAGACGTCACCGAGCATGAGCACGGCCCCGCCGATCCGTATCTCGGCGTGCATCACCCCGCCCTCGGGGTGATCGAGCCGGAAGTCCTCGACGGCACCGAAGGCCCGCCCGTAGAAGGCGAGTGCGGCGGCCGCGTCGGACACCATGACGTGGGCCACGACCGCCGTGCGGTAGCGCTCGGGAACGATCTGTACGGCCTGCTGGTCTGCTGCGTGAGTGGTCATGTGGACGACCGTAGGACCTCAAGTTTGCTTGAGGTCAACACCGGGCAGGTGCGATCCGACGCGCCCGCCGCCGTGCGGGCGAGAGGCGGTGGCGTACATGCGGAACGTGAGTACGCTGCTACACATGACGGGTCACCCCCCGGGTCCCCTGTGGACGGGCCGGGCCTCCAACCGCGTGCAGTGGCTGCTCGCCGCCGCCGGCGCGGCCTGTCTCGCACTCGGCGTCGAGCTCGCCGTCGACTCGTCCTGGACCGCCGGCATCGTCCCGCTGCTGATGTCCGTCATCGGCTGCCTGGCCGCCGGGCTGCTGATCCTCTACGGCACCCTCGCCTTCGTCCACGTCGCCGTCACCGTCGACGCCGAGGCGCTGGAGGTCCGCTGCGGCCACATCGGGCTGCCGCGCCGGAAGATCCGGCTCGCGGAGGTGGCCTCCGCCGAGTTCCTCCCCCGGATCACCCCGCAGCAGTGGGGCGGCTGGGGCTACCGGTGGCGCCCCGAGAAGGGCACTGCCGTCATCGTCCGGCGCGGCGAAGGGGTGGAGCTGCGGCTGGGCGACGGCAAGGTGTTCACCGTCACCGTCGACGACGCCGAGAACGCGGTCCGGGTCATCCGCGCCCACCTGCGGGCTCTCGCCCGCTGAGTCGCTCTCCCGCCCCCGGCGCGTGGGGACGTACACTCCGCCAAATGAGCAGCAGCATCACCCGAGACCCCGGCCGCACCGCCGAAGCGGAACCCCGAGCGGAAGCCGGAACCGAAGCCGGAGCCGCCGCGTCCCCCCGGAAGGGGTGGGCGGCCTCTTGGCCGGTGCGTGCCGCCCTCGCCGCCGGCTCCGGTGCGCTGCTCTACCTGAGCTTCCCGCCGCGCCCGCTGTGGTGGCTGGCCCCCGTCGCCCTCGCCGTGCTCGGCGGCTGCCTGCACGGCCGCCGCGCCCGCGCCGGGTTCGGCCTCGGCCTCCTGCACGGCCTGGGCTTCCTGCTGCCGCTGCTCGTCTGGACCAGCGAGGGCGTCGGCCCGGTCCCGTGGATCGCCCTCGTCACCCTCGAGGCCCTCCTGATCGGCCTCACCGGCCTCGGGATCGCCCTCGTCAGCCGGCTCCCCGCCTGGCCCCTGTGGGCCGCGGCCGTCTGGATCGCGGGCGAGGCGCTGCGCGCCCGGGCCCCGTTCGGCGGCTTCCCCTGGGGCAAGCTCGCCTTCGGCCAGGCCGACGGCTTCTTCCTGCCGCTCGCCGCCCTCGGCGGGACCCCCTTGCTCTCCTTCGCCATCGTGCTCTGCGGATTCGGGCTGTACGAGGCCCTGCGCACCGCGCGCAGCCACCCCCGCCGGGCCACCGCGGCCCTCGCGGCCCTCACCGTCGCCGCCCCGATCGGCGCGGCGCTCGCCGCCCGCCCGCTGGTGTCCGACGCAGCCGAGGACGGCACCGCCGTGGCCGCCGTCGTCCAGGGCAATGTCCCGCGCGCCGGGTTCGACTTCAACGCCCAGCGCCGCCAGGTCCTCGACAACCACGCCAACCGCACGATCCAGCTCGCCGCGGACGTCAAGGCCGGCCGGGTCCCCAAGCCCGACTTCGTGGTCTGGCCGGAGAACTCCTCGGACATCGACCCGTACACGCAGCCCGATGCGTACGGCGTCATCGACAATGCGGTCAAGGCCATCGGCGTGCCGGTCGCGATCGGCTCCGTCCTGGCCCCGGAGACCGGCCCGCTGCGCAACACGATGATCCTCTGGGACCCGGTCAAGGGCCCCACCGACACGTACGACAAGCGCAAGATCCAGCCCTTCGGCGAGCGCATCCCGATGCGGTCGTTCGTCCGGCTCTTCAGCTCGGACGTGGACCGGGTGCGCCGCGACTTCGGCCCCGGCAAGGACCCGGGCGTCTTCGACATGGCGGGCAGCGGGGTCGGCATGGTCACCTGCTTCGAGGCGGCCTTCGACGACGCCGTGCGCTCCACCGTCCAGGACGGTGCGCAGGTGATCGCCGTACCGAGCAACAACGCCACGTTCGGCCGGTCGCAGATGACCTACCAGCAGCTCGCGATGGACCGGGTCCGCGCGGTCGAGCACAGCCGGACCGTGCTCGTCCCCGTCACCAGCGGTGTCAGCGCCGTCATCCGCCCCGACGGGGAGATCGTCCGGCAGACCGAGATGTTCACCGCGGACGCGCTGGTCGCCGAGATCCCGCTGCGCTCCACGCAGACCCCGGCCACCCGCTTCGGCCCGCTGCCCGAGTACCTGCTGCTCCTGGTCGCCGCCGGCGGCCTCGGCTGGACCCTCGCCCGCCGGATCAGCGCCCGCCGGGCGGCCTGACGCGGGTCGGGTGGGCGCGGCCCCTTAGGGTCGGAGGATGACCACACCTGAGTTCATCCGCGCGATCCGCGCCTCTGCCGGGAACCAGCTGCTCCTGCTGCCCGGGGTCACGGCCATCGTCTTCGACGACCGGGGGCGGGTGCTGCTCGGCCGGCGCTCCGACACCGGCCGGTGGGCCGTGGTCGGCGGGATCGCGGAGCCGGGGGAGCAGCCCGCGGAGACGGCGGTGCGCGAGGTGTACGAGGAAACGGCGGTGCACTGCGTCCCGGAGCGGGTGGTGCTGGTCCAGATGCTCGAGCCGATCACCTACCCGAACGGCGACGTCTGCCAGTTCCAGGACATCACCTTCCGCTGCCGGGCCACCGGCGGCGAGGCCCGGGCCAACGACAACGAGTCGCTGGAGGTGGCCTGGTTCGCACCGGACGCCCTGCCTCCGCTGGAAGAGTTCGCGCTGGACCGCATCCACCGCGCCCGACGCGACGAACCGACCTGGTTCGCACCCCCGGTCGGGATCCAGGAGGAGCCGCGCCCCGTCTGAGGCGCCCGGCGGATGGTCAGCCGGCGGAGACCGCGGCTTCGCGGTAGAGCTCCAGGGCCTGGTCGCCCATCACCGCGCTGTACGAGACGTCCGGGTCCGTGCCGCCGCCCTCGTGGCCGCCGAGGACGCCGGCCACGGCGCCGTCCGCCAGCCAGGGGCTGCCGCTCGTGCCGCCGCTGAGGCCGGGACAGTCGATCCGGCGCTGGGTCCGCGAGAACAGGCCGGTGGTGTTGGCGCAGCGCAGCGGGGCCTCGTCGGCGGCGGGGTAGCCGAGGATGGTCACCGTGACGTCGTCCGGCTGCCCGGTGGCCACCGGGAAGCCGCCCACCGCGTCCTCGATGCGTCCGGTGCCGCCGTCCGCCGGGGCGACCGTCGCGAAGGCGATGTCCTGATCCGGGTCCCGCCCGTCCGTCCAGTCCGGGGCGACGTGCACGCCGGTCAGCTTCCACACCCCGTACGGGGCCTTGCCGTCGCGGTAGCCCGGCGCGAACACCGTGGTGTCCGGGTCGTCCAGGCAGTGCGCGGCGGTGGCTATCACGTTGCGGTCGTCGCTGTGCACCACCGCAGCGGTGCAGAAGTGCCCTCCGTCGAGGGTGCCCGCGAAGAGGGCGCCCACCCGGTCCGCCGCCCGGTCGGACCCGGCCTCGGCCGTCACCCCGAGCGGCGGGACGGCCGCGGCGTCGGGCAGGTCCACGCTCACCAGGGCGGCCATCGCGGCCAGCGTCGGCAGGATCCGGGACGCCCGCCGGGCGCGGGCGCGGTGGGCCGGTCGGGGAAGCATGCACGGGATCATGCACCGAGCCTCCCCGCAGAAGCTATGTCCGGAGCCCGGTATTCCATATGAATGCGCTGTGAATCCGGGCTCCGCAGGCGGGGCCGCGCCGCACGGGCGAGACTGGCAGAGGCGCCAGGGGGGCCCAGGAGGTGTCCTGCCATGACCGCACAGCGCCGAACGCCCGTGGTGTTCATCCACGGCCTCTGGCTGCATTCCTCGAGCTGGGAGGGCTGGGCCGACACCTTCAGTGAAGCCGGGTACGAGCCCGTCCTGCCCGAGTGGCCCGGGGTCCCCGGCACCGTCACCGAGGCCCGTCGCCGACCCGACGACCAGGCCGGGGTCGGCCTGGTCGAGATCTCCGAGGCGCACGCCAAGGTGATCCGCGCCCTGCCGGTCCGACCTGTTCTCGTCGGGCACTCGGTGGGCGGGTTCATCGCCCAGCACCTGCTCGGCCAGGGCCTCGCCGAGGCCGCCGTCGCCATCTGCCCCGGGCAGATCAAGGGCGTCAAGGCCATCGCCCCGGCCCAGGCCAAGTCGACGTTCGCCGTCCTGCACAACCCCGGAAACACCCGGCGAGCCGTCTCGCTGAACCGCGAGCAGTTCCGCTACGGCTTCGCCAACGCCGTTTCCGAGCAGGAGGCCGAGGAGCTCTTCGAGGAGTGGACGATCCCGAGCACCGCCCGCCCGCTGTTCCAGCTGGCCCTCGGCAATTTCACCCCGCACTCACCGACCAAGGTCGACACGGAGAACGAGACCCGGGGACCGCTGCTCCTGCTGTCCGGGAGGCTCGACCACACCGTCCCGGACCTGCTGACCCGCTCGACCTACAAGCAGTATCAGCATTCCCACGCGACCACCGAGTACCAGTGCTTCGAGGACCGCGGCCACTCGCTGACCGTCGACCACGGCTGGCCGGACCTGGCCGAGGCCTCGCTCTCGTGGCTGGATTCCCACACCGCGGCGGCCCATCCCCACGCCGCCTGACCGGCATCGGCGTCCACCGGCCCTCGTACGCCGTCAGCGGCGCTCGTACACCGTCACCCGGCGGCCCCGGACCTGGCGGTCCTCCACCACGGTGAAACGTTCCTTCAGCGCCGCCGCCTTCGCCGCGTCCCGCGCCGCCCCTGACGGCTTCGCCACCTTCGCCGCGTCCGTCACCAGCAGCACCCGCTGCTGCCCGAGCAGCGCCGCCCGAATCCGCGCCGGGTCCGCCTCCTCGCCCTTGAGGGTGGCCGAGGCCACCGGACTGCGTTCCAGGGCGACGTCCACCAGCCCCGCGAAGGCCCCCGGGGAGACCAGCGCCGTGTCCCGCCGGGCGGCCGGTACGAACAGCACCGCGTCCCCGGGCCGCCCCAGCCGGGCCACCTCGCCGGCCACCGCCAGCACGTCGTCGACCCGGCTGGCCGGAGCCCGCTTGCCCAGCTCCACCGGCAGCAGCGCCAGCACCGCGATCCCGGCCACGCCCGGCACGAGCAGGCCCGCCGCCCTCGGGAACCGGGGCCGGGCCGCCCGTACCGCAGCGCCCAGCGCCGCACCGACCAGCAGGGCCAGACCCAGCATGCTGAACAGCACGTACCGGTCCAGGAACAGCGGCTGGACGAGGGAGATCCCGATCAGCCCCAGCTGCGGCACCGCCAGCAGCGGCAGCCCCACCGCGGCCGCCGACAGCCGGCCCGCGCGCGGCCGGTCCAGCCAGGCCCCGAGGCCGCCCACGGCCAGCAGGATCGCCGGGCCGATCATCATGTGCCAGGTCAGCGGCGGTATCCACGACACCTGGTCGGACTGGCTCCGGCTGAACACCACCAGCGGCAGCGCCCCCGCGACGGCGCACGCCCCGTACGCCGCCCAGCGCAGCCACACGCCGCGCCCGGCCCGCACCCACCACAGCGTCGCCGCATGCGCGGGCAGGACCAGGAGCGAGAGCCAGTTCAGCAGCGCGCACACCAGCACCGCGACCCCGTACGCCGCCCACCGCGGCCGGGCCCGCCGCCCGGCGCCGGGCGCAGGCGGCGCGGACAGCAGCGACACCAGCAGCAGGGTCGACAGCCCGGCACCCGCCGCGACCAGCGCGTACGGCCTGCCCTCCTGGAGGTAGAACTGCACGGCCGGCAGCAGCCCCAGCGCCAGCCCGCCGGCCAGCCCCGCCCAGAACCCGGCCAGCCGCCGCCCGATCAGGGCCACGCACGCCGCGGCGGCCGCCACCGCCAGGACCGACGGGAGGCGCAGCGTGGCCGTACTGGCCCCGAACAGCTCGAAGAGCCCGTGCATGAAGAGGTAGTACAGGCCGTGCACGGCGTCGACGTTGCCGAGCATGTCCAGGATCTCGCCCGCCGACCGCCCGGCCACCTGCCAGGTCGCCGCCTCGTCCCGCCACACGCTGTCCTGCCGGGACAGCCCCCACAGGCCCAGCCCCACCGTCCACAGGACCGGAACCAGCCACACGATCGTCCGGCGTCCCGAGGACCTGTCGGCGGATATGTCGGAAGTCATGAAACTGTTCGGTCCTCGATGCGCGGCTCGGGCGGAAACCACCAGTCTATGGACGACACGGACGGTTTCCGGACCGGCTGTTGTGCACCGCGGAGCGTGATCGCCGGGCCCGCCCGCCCCTAGCCTCGCCGCAGGAGCACGAACGAGGGGCGGTACCCGGTGAACTGGCTCATCCACGACTACCGCGAGAGCGATCTCGCCGCTGTCGTCCATCTGATCGACACCACGGCCGAACTCGGCCAGGAGTCCGTCTTCTCGCTCGCCGAGTGCATCAGCGCCCTCACCGACCGGCAGCCGTGCGTGGTCGCCGTCCACCAGGGCGTCCCGATCGGCGCGGCCCTCGCCTGCGTCACCGGCGAGCGGGCCTGGGTGATGCGGATCGCGATCGCCGCCGGTTGGCGCGGCCGGGGCCTGGCCAGCGCCCTGCTCGTCGAGCTGGAGCGGCGGCTCATCGCCGCCCGCGTCGGGCGGATCGCGTACGTCCTGCCCGAGGAGGACCTGCTCGGCGAGGGCCTGCTCAACGCGGGCTACACACGCCAGCCCGCCGTCGCCTACTTCGAGAAGACCGAGCCGCTGCACGGACCGGCGGCCGGCCTCCTCGACGACCTCGGCGGCCGCTTCCTGCCCAACGACCTGTGGACCAAGGTCGCCGGCATGGAGCACGAGAAGGACCTCATAGAGCGGCGCGTGGTCCTCCCGCTCGCCGAGCCCGAGCGGGCCGCCGCGCACGGGGTGCGGCCGCCGCGCGCCATCACCCTCTTCGGCCCGCCCGGCACCGGCAAGACCACCTTCGCCCGCGCCATCGCCTCCCGGCTCGGCTGGCCCTTCGTGGAACTGCTGCCGTCCCGGCTCGCCGACGAGGGGAACCTGGCCGCCGCGCTGCGCGACGCGTTCGCCCGGATCGCCGAGCTGGAGCGGGTCCTCGTCTTCATCGACGAGGTCGAGGAGATCGCGCCCGTGCGCACCGAGCCCGCGCAGCCCGGCGGGATCCACGGGGTCACCAACGAGCTGCTCAAGCTGATCCCCGGATTCCGGGAGGGTGACGAGCGGCTGCTGGTGTGCGCCACCAACTCCATCCGCTCCCTGGACCCGGCGTTCCTGAGGCCCGGGCGCTTCGACTACCTGATCCCGATCGGCACCCCTGACGCCGGGGCACGCGCCGCGATCTGGTCCCGCTACACGGCGGGCCGGACGGACGTGGACGTGGCGGCCCTGGTGGCGGCCAGCGAGCTGTTCACCCCGGCCGACATCGAGCACGCGGCGAGGATCGCGGCGCAGGTGTCCTTCGAGCGGGACCTGGAGGCGGTGGGCGCCCGTGGCGCGGCGGCGGCCCAGCTCGGCGCCTCCACGCAGGACTACCTGGCGGCGGTCGCGCAGTGCAGGCCGACGGTGACCCCTGCGATGACGGGCGAGTTCGAGGCGGACATCACCGCCCACGCCAGGTTCTGACCCGGGGGGAAAGAAACGGCCTGCCACGGACAGGTCGGCAGGATGGCCCGCAGCCACTCCGCAAAGCGGCTGCGGGCCTTCCGCGCGGACGGGCATCCGTGCGGGACGGCCACGGCCGTGAGGGCCGCCGCGGCCGGAAGGGCGATGCCGCCGGTCCCGCCGTCAGCCCGCGCAGCGGTACGTGAACCGTGTCGCCGCGGTGCGCTGCCCGGGCGAGACCAGCTGGAGCTTCGCCTCGGCCGTGTACGTGCCCCGGCCCTGGAAGGTCCACAGCAGGTGCAGCCGGGCCTCCTTCTTCCCGCGCGGCACCCGTTCGGTGAGCTGCTCCGACTGCGTGCCGTCGGAGCGGATCCACCGGTACGTCAGGGTCCCCGGCCGCCCGTTGGTCCGTACGACGGCCACCACGTCGGCGGTCGAATCGCAGCCGGGACCCTGCGGGTCGGCGGCGGCGACCGTCACGTCCCGCACCTCGATGGCCGGGCCGTACCGCTGCCAGGCCAGGTACGCGAGCACCGCGAGCAGGACGACGGCAGCCAGGGTGTACCGGCGCCACTCCCCGCGCCGGCGGGCCGGCACCGGTTCCGCGACCACGGGGAACGGCGCCGGCATGGCGGCCGTCACCCCGGGCCCGAAGCGCAGGACCGAGCCCTCGACCCGGTCGGGCACGGCCTCCTGCGGCTGGACCCGCGTCTGCTGCGATGTCTGCTGCGGCCCGCTGAACCAGTGGCTGCCGAGAACGGTGGCGCTGTATTCGTCGTCGCTGTCGTTGTCGCTCATGAGATCGTGCACCGCCTGATGAAGACCTGGCTGGTCGAGGAACCGTTGCCGGCGGCGGGCTTCGTGGTGGCGCGCACGCCCCAGTAGCAGCCCGCGCCGGAGAAGGTGTGGGTCTTGACGAGCGGTGCGGCGGCGCCCGGCTGGTACGTGAGGGTGTCCGGGGCGCCGTCCGCCTTGCCCAACCGCCCCTCCACGTCACCCGTGAACCATTCGAGCACCACCGTCACCGGCGCGGTGCCCTTCGCCTCGACGCTCACGGTCGCCTGGCCGAGGGAGGTTCCCGTCTGGCGGATGCTGACGGACACCGCGCCGACGACCACCGTCGGCTTCGGTGAAGGCGGCGCGGTGGTGGGCGCAGCGGTGCTCGGCGCCGTGACCGTGGGCGTCACCACCGGCGGGTAGCTCGGGCTCGCGGTGGTCGAAGGCGACGCGGACGCGGACGGGGAGAGGGAGGGGGACGGCGAAGCGGACGGGGAGGGGCTCGCCGAGGCGCTCGGGCCCGGTGCGGGCGAGGGGCCCGTGGCGCCGGGGCTCGCACTCGACGTCGCGAACGCGTTCAGCGCCGAGGCCCCGCCGGGCTCCCCGCCGGCCGCGCTGTACGTGAGCGCCGTCAGCACGCCCAGGACCAGCGCCACGCCGCCCGCGATCAGGCCGCGTCGGCCCGGGGCCCAACGGGAGGGGCTCGCGATCGTGGTCGTCGCCACCGCCGTGGTCCCCGAGGCCGGGGCGCCCGCCGAGGGGAACAGCAGCGGCAGCAGCGCGGCCAGCGCCGCGAGCTTGCGCTGCCCGCGCTCCTCCCAGTCCGGCCCGTACGCGGCGAGCGCCACGCCCTCCAGCTCCGCCACGAACGCCTCGGCGTTCTCCGGCCGCTGTTCCGGGGCCTTGGCCAGACCCCGCCGGATCAGCGGGCGTACCGGCTCGGGGGCCTCGGTCTCGGGGACCGGCGCCTCTACGTGCTGGACGGCGAGCTCCGCGAAGTTCTCCCCGGCGAAGGGCTTGCGGCCGGTCAGGCACTCGAAGAACGTCGCCGTCGCCGCGTACACGTCGGCCGCGGGCGAGGCCGGCCGGCCCTGCCACTGCTCGGGGGCCATGTACGCCGGGGTGCCGGCCACCCCGGGGGTCGTACCGTGACGCGCGGCGATGCCGAAGTCCACCAGCTTCGAGGAGCCGTCGGGGGCGACCAGTACGTTCTCGGGCTTGTAGTCGCGGTGGACGACGCCCGCCCGGTGCGCCGCGGCCAGGCCCAGCAGGGAGCCCTTCAGCACCACCAGGGCGGCCTCGGGATCGGCCTGCCCGGCCTGCTTCAGCAGTGCGCGCAGGGAGATCCCGTCGACGAGCTCCATCACGATGGCGGCGCCGCCGGGCGCCTCCACGTACTCGTACAACCGGACCACGTACGGGGTGTCCAGGCCGCCGAGGAGCCGGGCCTCGGCCCGGAACTCCCCGACGAACGCCGGGTCCTCGCGCAGCCGGTCGCTGAGGTACTTCACCGCGACCGGCGTGCCCGTGGCCTCGTGCACGGCGAGGACCACGCGGCCGCTGCCACCCGAGCCGAGCTCCCGGACCTGCGCATAGCCGGGCACCGTCCACGCGTTCTTCATCGTCTGCCCCCGTCCGTGGCGTCACCGAGCCCCAGGCCCGGTCGCACGCCGACCGGCCACCCCCAGGGACACGGTTTCCGCCACGGCCGGTTCCCAACCCTGCCGGGCATCTCGCACGGCGGTCGGTCGGCGGTCAGCCGGTGGTCAGACGACGGTCACGCCGCGGCCCGCGCCGCGCCGATCATGGCGTGCAGCCGGTCGGCCGCCGCCCTCCCGAAGTCCGGGTCGTTGATGTGGGTGTCGTAGTCGTAGAGCCGGGCGGAGCTGCCGCGCAGCCCCTCGCGCAGCGCCGAGAACAGGGCCCGGTCCGCGTCGGGGTCATGGTAGGTGCCGCCCGGCGCGCCGAGCGTGGACAGTCCGCGGAGTGGGACGCAGACGGCCGTGGGGCCGGTCGCCGCGCGGAGTTTGGCGGCGACCCGGCGGCCGAGTTCCGCGCACTCGGCGGGGGTCGTACGGATCACCGTGATGGACGGGTTGTGGACGTGGACCCGCCGGTAGCGGGCCCGTTCGGGCAGGGTCTCCAGCGGGCCGAACTTCACCATGTCCAGCGCCCCCAGGCTCACCACCTGCGGAATCCCGGCCCGCCCGGCCGCGCTGAGGCGGTCGGGGCCGGCGGTGAGGATGCCGCCGCACAGGTCGTCGGCGAGCTCGCTGAGCGTCAGGTCGAGTACGCCCGCGAAGATGCCCTGTCCGGCCAGCGTCTCCAGGGTGCGGCCGCCGGTGCCGCTGACGTGGAAGACCAGCACCTCGTAGCCGAGTTCGGTCAGGTGCTCGCGGGCGGCGTCCACGCCGATGGTGGTGACGCCCGCCATGCTCGCCGCGATCAGCGGGCGGGAGCCGGCGCCGAGCCGGGCCGGACGCTGCCGGTCCAGCGAGGCCCGTTGGAAGGCCTTTGCCATCCCCGCGGCCGCCTCGACCGCGTTCGCGAGGACCGGCGCGGAGATGCTGTTGATCCCCGCGATGTCCACCACGCTGTACATCATCGCGATGTCCGAGGATCCGACGTACGGGGCCACGTCCCCGGACGCCATGGACGAGACCATCAGCTTGGGCACGCCCAGCGGCAGCCCGCGCATCGCCCGGGTGGCGATGGAGGTGCCGCCGCTGCCCCCTATGGCGAGCACCCCGTCCAGCCGGCCCTCGGCGTGCAGGCGTAACAGCGTCGCCTCGGCGCCCCGGGCCATCGTGGTCACGGCCGCACCCCGGTCGGCGGCCGCGCGTAGTTCCGACAGTTCCGTTCCCGCCGCCCGGGCCACCGCTTCGCGCGGTATGTCCGCGGGCACCCGGGGTTCGCCCATGATGCCCGTGTCGACCATGATCACTTCGACGCCGGTGCGCAGCAGCCTCTCGCGCAGCCAGCCGTACTCGACACCCTTGGTGTCCAGGGTTCCCACC